>DATCQX010001168.1:0-15721 GCA_036569285.1 Streptomyces sp. | reverse complement strand
GTCCCCACCCCCGCCGAACTGGCGCTCCTCTCCCTCCACCCGGACGACGACCTCGCCCCCAACCGCCCCGGCGAGGCCCTCCTCGTCGCCCTCGACCGCACCCCGCAGGCCGGTTCCCGCCTGCGCCCGGACCCCCGGCGCCGGGCCCTGACCGCCGAGCAGGCCGTCGGCGACGCGCTCGACGCCCTCGACGGCGCCGGCTGGCACACCCTGCACTCGATACCCCTGCCCGGCGGCGACCGCCTCCACCACCTCGCGATCGGCCCGGCCGGCCTCTACGCCGTCCACGCCGTGTACGCCCGCAAGCTGCGCGTCATCGTCGCCGACCCCATGGTCACCCTGGGCCGCCGCGACGCCCAGCCCCTCCTGCGCCGGGTCCGCGCGGACGCGGCGAGGGCGTCGTACGCGCTGACCGCCGAGGTGCGGCCCGTCCTCGCGCTCGTCGGCGCCACGGAGGTACGGGTGACGGCTCCCCTGCGGGAGGTACGGGTATTACGGGACGACGCGCTGCCCGAGCTGGGGCGGCAGGGCGGGGTGCTGAAGCCGGCCGATGTGGAGGCGCTGCACGCGATGGCGCGGGACCGGGGGACGTGGGGGAGGTTGTGAAGGGCGGGGGACCGGAGAGGTACGGGTCGTCACCTAGGGGGCCCTCATCGTCGTCCGCGTCCTCTGTCTGACTCCTCGCCCGACTCCTGCGGGTGTCATACCCGTAGACCCTTAGGGGCCCTTAGGGAATCTGGCCTGTCCGGTCCGGATCGAACAGCGGGGACAGCAGGTCCCCGTACTCCTCCACCCGACGGACTACGTCTCCCGCGCGGAACGTGAGGTCGGCCCGGCGTTCCTCCACCTCTTCCCATCTCACCGGCGTCGAGACGGTCGGTTCGGGGCGGGCTCGGAGGGTGTAGGGGGTGGCGGTCGTTTTGCGGGCGGCGTTCTGGCTCCAGTCGACGAAGACCTTGCCGGGGCGCAGGGCCCGGTTCATGCGGTGGACGACGAGGTCCGGCAGCGCCGTCTCCGCCTCGACGGCGAGCCGCTTGGCGTACTCGCTCACCCGTTCGGGCGACGCGTCGCGGACGGGCGCGAGGAGGTGCAGCCCCTTCGCGCCGGACGTCTTCACGAACGCCTCGATCCCGTCCGCCGCGAGCCGCTCCCGCAGCCACAGCGCGACCCGGCAGCACTCGGCGACGCCCGCGGGCGGGCCGGGGTCGAGGTCGAGGACGAGGCGGTCGGCAAGGTCGGGCCGGACGACCGTCCACTGGTGTGTATGGAACTCGGCGACGAGGTTCGCCGCCCACATCAGGCTCGCGAGGTCCTGGACGACGACCATCCGTGCGGCCCCGTCCGACCGTGTGACCTGCGCTTTCGTGACCCACTCGGGGGTGCCGGGCGGGACGTTCTTCGTGAAGAAGACCTGGCCCGCCGGGCCGTCCGGGTAGCGCAGGAACGAGACGGCGCGGTCCCGCAGGTGCGGCAGCAGGGCGTGCGCGATCGTCGCGTAGTAGTGCAGCAGCTCACCCTTGGTGAAGCCGTCCGCCGGGTACAGCACCTTGTCCAGGTTGCTTAGGGCGAGCTGTCGGCCGTCCACGGAGGTGAGAGGCGTCATACGATAAGAATCCCGCAAAACGGTGATTATCGGGATGGAAAGGACGCTAACCGTGCGATCCATATGGAACGGCGCCATCTCCTTCGGTCTGGTGAGCATCCCGATCAAGCTCGTGAACGCCACCGAGAGCCACTCCGTCTCCTTCCGCCAGATCCACACCGAGGACGGCGGGCGGATCCGGTACCGCAAGGTCTGCGAGCTGGAGGACCGTGAGGTGGAGACGGCGGAGATCGGCAAGGGGTACGAGGAGGCCGACGGCACGATCGTCCCCATCACCGACGACGACCTCTCCCACCTCCCCCTCCCCACCGCCCGCACCATCGAGATCGTCGCCTTCGTCCCGGCCGACCGGATCGACCCCCTGCAGATGGACACCGCGTACTACCTCGCGGCGGCGGGGGTGCCGGCGGCGAAGCCGTACACGCTGCTGCGCGAGGCGTTGAAACGCAGCAACCGCGTCGCCGTCGCCAAGTACGCGCTCCGGGGGCGGGAACGGCTCGGCATGCTGCGGGTCGTCGGCGACGCGATCGCCATGCACGGGCTGTTGTGGCCGGACGAGGTGCGCGTCCCGGAAGGGGTCGCCCCCGAAACCGAAGTCACCATCCGGCCCGAGGAGTTGGATCTCGCGGACGTCCTCATGGACACCCTCGGCGAGGTCGACCTCGCCGACCTGCACGACGAATACCGGGAAGCCCTTGAGGAGTTGATCGCCGCGAAGTCCTCCGGCGAGAGCCCCGCGGAGACGCCCGCCGCCCCCGCCTCCGGCAAGGTCCTCGACCTCATGGCCGCCCTGGAGAAGAGCGTCAACGCCGCGAAGGCATCGCGTGGGGAAGAAGCGGAGGTCCGCCAACTCCCGGAGCGCAAAGGGAAGAAGGCGGCGCCGAAGAAGAAGACCGCCGCGAAGAAGACGACACCCCGCAAGCGAACTGCCTGATCACACCCGCCGGTTCACCTTCCCGCGCCCCCACGCGAGACACCCCCACCTGCCAACTGCCCCCACCCCCAACGAAACGATCACCGCACCCCAGTCGATGACGTGCGGCAGACCTGGAAAGAAGGCGAAGAACAGGAGCCCACCCACAACTCCCGCGACGAACCCCCCGACTCCGACCCGCCGCAACCACGCCTCGTTCACAACACCCCTCACTTCGTCACGTGATGACACTGACTCACCCGCCGGACACCGCTGACGTAGAGGTGGGCGCATGCCTTGCCGTAACGGGGCAGCGTCTGAGGGGAGTTGCACGCACTGGCGTGATCTGTCAGCGCCGCCGCCTGCCCGTGGGTACCCCCGACACCAGCCCCAACGCACCTCCCATCGCAAGTCCGGCGGCGATCCGCATGACGCGTTCCCTGACCACGGCAATCCTTCCGTCGAATATTCCAGCCGCACTTTCCGGTCGGTCGTTCGGGACAACCTGGATGAGCCGGGGATGGTTACCGGGTGGGCCGGTGATCACCGTGACGAGTGAGCGTGGCGCCTCAACTGTGCGCCCCCGGAATGGAGTTCGCCGGAACAGGAAGGGCCCGGCTGGTTCCCGGGAGGGATACGCAGCCGGGCCCGGCCCGTGACTGATCGGGATCAGCCCAGGGACTTCACCGTCCGCCAGTCCGTCGACAGCACCACCTTCACCGCCGAGTTCGTGTTGGTCCGCGACGGATAGTAGATCCGCATCTGCCCGTCGGACGCGAACCGTGCCCAGATGTCGGGGACGCCGTCGCCGTTGACGTCGGGGATGCCGAGGGCGGTGGAGACGGCGGACTCGGCCCAGCCGGTGCCGTACGCGACGTCCTGGCCGCTGAGGGACGCGGAGCCCAGCTTGAGGGATTCGAGGTCGACGCTGCCGGTGACGGAACCGGGCTTGCCGTGGCGGACGAACATGTTCCCGTTGTCGAGGTTGCGCCACAGCATGTCGGGCGTCTTGTCGCCGTTGACGTCGGCGACGTTGACGATGTCACGCCGGGCCCACGCGTCGACGTTCATCATCGTCGCCGTCTGGAACTTCGCCCCGGTGTACCCGGACAGGACCCAGAAGGAGGTGCCGGAGCGCAGGACGAGGTCGGGGAGCCGGTCGCCGGTGATGTCGCCGACGGCCCTGATCTGGGTCCACGTCGAGGGCGCGGGCGCGTCGGCGGGCAGGATGACCCGGACGCGCTTGTCGACGTTGAAACTGCCGTACCCGTCCCCGGGGTAGAGCCAGAAGGTCCCGTCGGGGGAGACCGCGAACAGGTCGGAGATGCCGTCACCCGGGTAGGCGTCGGAGTAGTGGGTGATCAGCGCGGCCTTGTTCGTCGTCGCGTTGTACCAGTGGCCGCTGGGATGCAGCGCTCCGCCGGACGTGTACGACGCGGCCATGCAGCCCTGGAGTTCCCCGGCCGGCAGACCGACACAGGTGAGGAGCTTGCCGTCGCCGTTCACCAGGACGATGTCGGGGAGCTTGTCGCCGCTGATGTCAGCGGGGGAGTCCGCCGACTCTCTGGGCGGCACGTAGAAACCGTAGTTGGTGACCACACTCTGGTTGCCGGCCGAGTCGATGGCGTACACGTTCAGCCAGTTGGGGCCGGTGTGCTCGGGCTTCAGAACCTTGTCGGTGAAAGAGTTGTTGACCGCGTCGACGGTCTTCCACCACAGCCCCTCGATGCCGTACTTGAACTTCGTCGCGCCCGGCGATGTGAAGGTGACGGCCCCGGTGCTCCCGAACTTCTCCTTCGCCCAGGTCTGCCCATCATCGGTGACCTCGGGAAACACGTCGCTCTCCACCGTCGGCGGCGGCGGAGCCGACCCGTCGATGGTCACCGTGCACCGGTTCTTGCCGGTCGGGAAGTAATCGGACTCCGCCCCACCGGAGTCCTCGGCGCGGACGTCCCAGAAGTAGACGCCCTTGTCGACGAGGTTGGCGGCGGAGATGGTGATCGTCGCCTTGCCGCTGGACAGGCTGGTGACGAGGGTGCCCGCCGGGACTGCGGCGCCGGACTTCCACATCCGGAAGCGCAGCCCCTTGAGGTTGCCGTCCGGGTCGGAGGACTTGGCGGACAGGACGACGTTGGTCTTGCCGATCGTCGTCCCCGCCGCAGAGGTGTTGCAGGCGCCGCCGGGGTTGCTCGTCACGCTGCTCGGGATGGCCGGCGGGCGGTTGTACGTGACCTCCAGTTCCGCCGTGTCAGCCTTGAACTTGCGCCAGGTCTGGGTGTCGCGCTCACTGGTCGCGCGCATTCCCAGGGTGATGGTCGACCAGCCGTTGTCGGCGGCCTTCTGCGCGCCGGCCCTGATGTCGAAATCCGCGAACGCGTCAGGGCAGTTGGGGGCTTTCCAGCCGTGCGCGAACGACTTCCGGTCGAGCTCGGTCGTCCAGGCCGGCTGCTTCTTCCACGTAGTGCCCGACGAGATCGCGCCCGTCATCCAGAGCTGGAACTCCCGCTTCTCGCACGACCAGGAGTGGTTGTTGAGCACCTTGAACTTCGCGCCGGTGATCTCCGCGCCCTTCAGGCTGCTGCTGTAGTTCATGCGCCAGAACGAACGGGCGGTGCCGCCGGTGTCGTTCTCGTGGCCCACTCGCGCTTCGGCTGTGCCGTCGTTGTAGTTGACGCCGTTCCAGAAGCCGGCGTTGGGGTGCGGCTCGTAGGCCACGGTCCAGTTCAGCGTGCGCGGGTGGATCGTCGGGTCGACGAACACCGGGAAGCGGGCTTGCGGGTCACTGAGCAGCCCGGTCTGACCGGCCTTCACTTCGAGCCGCGCCGTCCCTGAACCCTCGCCGGTCAGCGCTATCGGCGCCGGCGCCTGCCGTGACCCCGGCTCGATGCCGTTCAGCCCGGACAGGGCCAGCACCTCCTCGGGCGTCGCCACCGAGTCGCCCGGCGCGTCCGGGTCCTCCGGCAGTTCCGGGTCGCGTCCGCTGGAGTCCCACGCGAACGGCGTCGGCACGGAACCGACCTCCGCGCCGGAGGAGTCCGCGATCTGCACCCGCTGCGCCGACGCGTCGGACCGGAAGACGGCCGTGGACGACTTCAGCCCGTACGACAGTGACGCGAGCGCCGGATTCGCCGCCGCCTCACGGGTCTTGACGATGAGGAGCTGGGCGAAACCGCCCTCGGCGCGGGCGACCATGAGGAGGTCGACGCCGGGCAGCACCTCGGAGTAGAGAGCGCGCTGGCCGCTCAGCACCGGCTCGGGCAACTCTCCTGGCCAGGTGTAGGAGATGACATGGCCCTGGAGGACGATCTCGGCCAACACGGTTTCTGTGGACGACTCTTGACCGGCCATCAGAATGCCGCGCGCGTACGACCGGTCGGCCCGGTCCTGCCGGGTGCCCGCGGAGAACGTCAGCGGAACCACCGGGTTGGCGGGGCGGATGCCGTCGGCGGTCCGGTGGAGCCGGTTGTCGATCGGCGCCCAGCGTCCCTCGGCGTTCTTCGCGCGCCGGGGGAGCGCCGCGGACTGGGTGCGCATCCGGCCGTCCGGCAGCGCCCACGTCATCTCGGTGGCGGTGGTCGCCGTGTCGACGACCACCGCCTTTCCGGTACGGCGTGACTCGGCCACGGCCGCGGCCTCGTCACGGGGGCCGACCTCGGCCTTCCGGGCGTCAGCCGGCCCCCGCGCGGCGGGAGTTGCTGAGTCGTCGCCGCTCCACCAGGGCAGCAGAGCGGCGATCACGGCGGCCAGGACCAGGCCGAGGGCAAGGGTCAGCCGGGTGCGGGTCCGCACGGCGACGCTGCGCTGGCACGGGCGAGAGGCGGGAGGTCCACACCAGGGCAGGCATACGGGGCCTGGCACAGGTTCCCCGCCGGACCCGGCACACCATCGCGCCGCCCGCTGTTCTCGTCCGTGTTCCGCGGCGGGCCGCTCCGTGCTGATCATCTCTGTTGTCTGCATCGCCTGGGTGGGGTTCGACGCGTATGCGTGCTCAAGGTCCTGTGACATGGCTGCGGCGCCGCCACGGCCGCGTGGCGACCGTCCTTCTGCTGTCCTCGGTACTGACCGTGACCAGCCTGAACGCCGAGGCGTGGGCGATCCCGGCGCCCAAGATGACGCGGACGATCGAGCTGCCCGAGCTGCCGAAGACGGACCCGCTGGACGGTGACGAGGAGGCGGAGAAGAAGCTCACCACCGCCCCCGAGGTCCCCGTCACGCCGTACGTGCCGAAGGCCGTCACCCCATGGGCCGAGGACAGCGGCGTCGCGAAGCTCACCCAGGACACCCCGCCCGACACCACCGTCCCTGTCGAGGACCTGCCGATCGCGATCGGCGTGCCCAAGGGCACCCCGGCGGTGACGGTCGCCGGTGACTGGAAGGTCGACCTCGCCTCACCGGCCGTCTCCCAGGACGCCGGCGCCGCGGGCCTGATCATGCGCATCACCCCGCCCGCCACGGCCGACCCCGCCGCCCAGGTCACCATCGCCGTCGACACCACCTCCTTCGCCGACCTCTACGGCCCGCAGGCCGCCGAACGCTTCGGCCTCATGCTGCTGCCCGACTGCGTCCTGGACTCCCCCGGCAGCGGAGACTGCGCGACCGAGGACGGCGTCACGACCATGTCCGCCACGGCGGAGGCGCGCCCCGAGCGGCTCTCCAGCACGGTCGAGGAGGTCCCGGCGGCCGACGCCCCGGCGAAGATCACCGCCGCGAAGCAGGAGAAGACCCGCACGATCCTGACGGGGACGGTCCCGGTCGCCGACCTGCTGGCCGACGGCAACGGGACGCCGGTCACCTCCGGCGCCTCCGTCCGGACCGCAGCCGCCACCGCCGCCTCCGGCTCCCGCGTGCTCGGCGTCCTCGACACCGGCTCCTCCACCTCCGGCGACTTCAACGCGACCCCGCTGCTCTCCTCCGGCTCCTGGTCGGCGGGCGCCTCCTCGGGCGCCTTCACCTACGGCTACCAGGTCCAGGTCCCCGAGTCGGCGGGCGGTCTCACACCGAAGGTGAGCCTCGGCTACTCCTCCCAGACGGTCGACGGCCGCACCTCCTCGACCAACAACCAGGCGTCCTGGATCGGCGACGGCTGGGACTACAACCCGGGCTCCATCACCCGCTCGTACGCCACCTGCCGCGAGGATTCAAAGAAGGACGGGTCGAACAACAAGACCCACCGCACCTCCGACCTGTGCTGGGGCTCGAACAACGCGACCCTCTCCCTCGGCGGCACGACCACCGAACTGGTGTGGCAGGCCAACGAGAAGACGGAGGACGACAAGACGGACGGGACGTGGACCACCGCCAACGGTGACGGCGCCGTCGTCCAGCAGAAGCGCGACAACTCCACCGGCAACGGCGCCCACAAGGGCGAGTACTGGATCGTCACCACCCGGGACGGCACCAAGTACCACTTCGGCAAGCACAAGCTGCCCGGCGCCCCGGACGGCACGGTCACCGACTCCGTCCTGACGGTCCCCGTCTACGGCAACCACAAGGACGAGGACTGCTACCAGTCCGAGTGGAAGAACTCCGCCTGCACCCAGGGCTGGCGCTGGAACCTCGACTACGTCGAGGACATCCACGGCAACGCCATGTCCCTGTGGTGGAAGAAGGAGAAGAACCTCTACGCCCGCAACTTCAACTTCAAGGCCCCGGTCGAGTACGACCGCGGCACCTGGCTCGACCGCATCGAGTACGGCCAGCGCAACGTCGACGACAGCATCTTCCGCACCCCCGCGACCTCCCGCGTCCTGTTCCACGTCGAAGAACGCTGCCTCCCCAAGTACGGCGACTGCTCGGCGGCCAACTTCGCCGACAAGGACCCGGGCAAGTTCCGCATCTGGTACGACACCCCGGCCGACCTGAACTGCCAGGCCGGCAAGAGGAAGTGCTGGAACGCCGGCCCCTCCTTCTGGAGCCGCAAGCGCCTGACGACCATCACCACCGAGACGCAGCGCGTCGCGGGGTCCACCGACCGGCAGGACGTCGACAAGTACACGCTCACCCATGACTTCCCGACCCTGAAGACCGGCCCGAACACGGCCCTGTGGCTGGAGTCGGTGCAGCGCACCGGCTACGAGCGGGGCGGCGCGGCCATCACCCTCAACGCGGTGCGCTTCGAGAGCAACGCGGAGGACATGCCGAACCGCGTCAAGAAGGACAGCGCCCCCGGCTTCTCCCGTCTGCGCATCGGCCGTGTCATCAACGAGTACGGCGGCGAGACCGTCGTCAACTACAAGGCGCCCGAGGGCGACTGCGTGACCGGTGAGGGACTGCCCGGCAAGGACAACAAGGCGGCACTGAAGGCCAACACCCGCCTCTGCTACCCGACTTACTGGCACCCCGACCCCGAGGTCGAGGACATCGACTGGTTCCACAAGTATGTCGTGGAGTCCGTCGAGGAACTCCCCAACGTCCCCGGCGCGTTCGCCACGGAGACGGCCTACCGGTACAAGAACGCCGGCTGGAAGCTCGCCGAGGCCGAGTTCACCAAGAAGTCCACGCGCACGTACTCCCAGTTCGCGGGCTTCGAGCAGACCACCGTCATCACCGGCACCGACGACAAGCAGTTCGGCAGCAAGCGCTCCAAGGCCGTCACCCGCTTCTTCCGCGGCATGGGCGACGACGTCCCGGTGAAGGACATCACCGGCGCGGAGATCGCCAAGGACCGTGAACCCTTCGCGGGCCGCATCGCCGAGGAACTCACCTACACCAGCGCCGAGGACGCCGACACCGAGTGGCTCTCCCGCTCCGTCACCGTCCCCGAGGCCACGGAACTCGCCAAGCGTGACCGCGACGACGGCCTCAGCGACCTGCGTGCCTGGCGCGTCACGGAACCCGAGGAGATCGCGTACACCCGCTCCTCCGGCACCGGCGACGACAAGCGCACGCAGCGCGTCGTCAAGTCCCGGACGACGTACGAGCCGACGTACGGCCTGCCCGTCCTCGTCGAGTCCCTCGGTGACACCGGCGCGGACGACGACGAGTCCTGCACCAAGCTGGAGTACGTCCACCAGACCGACAAGAACCTCATCGGCCTCACCAAGCAGGTCCTGGTCTCCCCGACCACCTGTGCGAATGCGGACTTCACCGACCTCTCCACCCTGAGTGGCGCCACCCGCACCGCCTACGACGGCCAGTCCTACGGCGCAGCCCTCCTCGCGGGCACCCAGGGCGAGGCCAGCCAGACCTGGTCCCTCAAGGGCGACGGCACCGGCTTCCAGACCAACGGGCGCATCGAGTTCGACGCGATCGGCCGTGTCGTCAAGCAGACCGACCCGGACGGCAACTCCGGCACCATCGCCTACGACCCGCCGACCGGCCAGGTCTTCAAGGTCACCGAGACCAACGCGCTCGGCCACTCCCAGGTCCAGGAGCTGGAGCCGGGCCGGGGCACCTCGCTGAGGACCACCGACGCCAACGGCCATGTCAGCCAGGCGAAGTACGACGCGCTGGGCCGTCTCGTCGAGGCCTGGGGCGCCGACCGCACCCCGTCCGCCTCGGCCGTCCCCGACTTCAAGGCCGTCTACACGATCCCGAAGCCCACCCCGGAGCGCGACGACACGAAGCCGCCGTACGTCACCACGTACATGCGCGGCCACGAGGACCGCGTCGAGAAGTCCGCCACCCTCTACGACGGCCTCGGCCGTGAACGCCAGACGCAGGAAGAGGCCGACGGCGGCGGCCACTTGATCACCGACACCCTCTACAACTCCTCCGGCGAGATCTGGCAGACCAACAACGCCTACTTCACCCAGGACGCCAAGCTCGGCGACCTCTTCACCCCGCAGGCCGACACCGTCGTCCCCAACATCACCCGCTACACGTACGACGGACTCGGCCGCGTTCTTGAGGAGATGCCGGTCCTCAAGGTGAAGTCCGACTCGGGCGGCGAGGCGACCTCGAAGCCGGTGCCGGAGCGGGCCACGCGCTACGAGTACGGCCAGGACTGGTCGAAGGTGATCAACCCGGTCGGCACCTCGTCCTACCAGGTCTTCACCGACGCCCTCGGCCGCACCTCCCGCCTCGACACCTTCAACCCTCAGGCGCCGCAGGGCTTCACGTCCACGAAGTACCAGTACGACCGCCACGGCCGCCTGATCAAGGCGTCCAACTCGGCGGAAGACAAGCAGGCTTGGAGCTGGACGTACGACAACCGGGGCCGCAAGATCACGGCGACCGACCCCGACACCGGCACCACGACGACCGAGTACGACCACCTCGACCGTCCCCGCCGCACGATCACCAAGCGCGCCACCGTCTGGAACGACTACGACGTCCTCTCCCGCCCCACCCAGCAGCGCCTGAACGACGGCAAGGGCACCCTGCTCGCGTCCTTCGAGTACGACAAGGCGCCCGGCGGCAAGGGCATGCCGTACGCGGCGACCCGGTACACCGACGGCGAGGCGTACACCCAGAAGGTCGAGGGCTACACCAAGGACTACCAGCCGACCGCCACGTCCCTGACCCTCCCGCAGTCCCTCAAGGACGCCTGGGGCCTGGACACCACGTACAAGTCCAGCTACTCGTACACCGACACCGGCGCGCTGGAGCAGTCCACCCTCCCCAAGGCGGGCCGCTTCGACGCCGAGACCCTCGTCGTCCGCTACAACGAGAACGGCAAGCCGCTCTCCGTCAGCGGCAAGGACTGGTACGGCTCCGAGACCGTCTACGACGTCCACGGCCAGGTCCTGCGCTCCACCCTCGGTGCCCAGCCCTACCGGGTCTGGACGAGCGCCCTCTACGACGAGGGCAGCGGCGCGCTGACCCAGCAGTCCGTCCACCGCGAGAACTTCGACGACAAGTCGATCGTCTCCGGCGACCTGGTGTCCCGGCGCACCTACGAGTACGACCCCTCGGGCAACGTCACCTCCATCCAGGAGAACGCCAAGGGCAAGGCGGCCGAACGCCAGTGCTTCACGTACGACCCGATGGGCCAGCTGAAGACGGCCTGGACGGCTTCGGACCAGACGTCCTGCGTCGGCCCCAAGAAGCCCGACGGCTCCCTCAACGTGGCCGCCGGCGCGGACGGTTCGGGCTACTGGCAGGAGTACGAGTACGACCTCGTCGGCAACCGCAAGAAGCTGACGGAGAAGAACCTCGCGGGCTCCGCGGAGCTGGACGCGGTGACGTCATACGCGTACGGCAAGGCGGACGGCAGCCAGCCGCACACGCTCACGAAGGTGTCGAAGACGTACCGGGCGACCGCCGACGGGCCGGAGGTCACGGCCGAGGCGGAACGCCTGTACGAGCTGACCGGCGAGACCAAGTCGATCACCTCGGTCAAGAACGGTGACAAGCAGGAGCTGTCCTGGACGTACGACGGCAAGGTCGAGCGGATCACCGGGCAAGGGGCGCGTGGCAGGACCCCGTATGTGGGGCTTGCGGACAAGTGTCTCGACCTGAAGAGCAGCGTCGCGGCTGACGGCCAGCCGGTCCAGCTCTACTCCTGCAACGGTTCCCCGGCGCAGAGCTGGCGTTTCGCGCTCACGCCGGGTGGAACGGACGCGAACACCGGTACGTTCACGATCTACGACGACTGGTGCGCGCAGCCTGCCTCCGGCGCGGTGGGCGCGGCGGTCCAGCTCCAGAAGTGTGCGGCCGGTGCTTCGGGCCAGCAGGTGAAGCGGACGTCGGCGGGCCAACTGGTGCATGCCGCCTCGGGGTTGTGCTTCGCGGTGAAGGACGCTTCGTCCGCGAACTCCGCGGCGATCGTCCTCGCGACGTGCGACGCGTCCAAGCCCGAGCAGCAGTGGGCCGCTCAGAACGACACGCGGTACATCTACGGTCCCGACGGCTCCCAGCTGCTCGCGGTGAAGGGCAAGCAGGCCACGCTCTTCCTGGGTGACACCGAAGTGACGGTCGCCGCGGGCGGTGCGCTGATCAACACCCAGCGCACGTACGCCGTTCCGGGCGGCGCGGTCATGCGGTACGCGTACGGCGCGGGCACCGAGAACCTGGTCGCCCTCACCGGGGATCACCAGGGCAGCACCTACGCCGAGATCGGCCTCGGCCTGAACGGGTCGATGCCGGTCCGCATCCGCAAGCAGGATCCCTTCGGGAATCAGCGCGGTACCGGGGTGGTAGGGGTCGACTTCCAGTCCAACAAGGGGTTCTTGGGGGCTACGCGGGACGACGCCTCCGGGTTCCAGCCGTTGGGTGCGCGTCTGTACGACCCGGTCGTGGGCCGCTTCCTCTCCGCGGACCCCGTCCTGGACCTCAACGACGTGTTGCAGTCCAACGGGTACTCCTACGCGCACAACAACCCGGTGACGATGTCCGACCCGACGGGGTTGGCGATCACGCTGACGGCGTCGGAGCGGGCGGCTGCGTTGGCGGGGGCGGGGTTGTCGGCGGCTCAGGTCGCGCAGGCGCAGGCGATGATGGGCAAGTCGTTGACGTCCGTCATCCTCGCGGTGGCTTGGGAGACGCTGAAGGACTTCATCGGGATCAACGACGCGATGGCCTGCTTCGGCGGGGACATGTGGTCCTGCGCCGGGCTCATCGTGGACGCGATCCCCTGGACGAAGCTCGGCAAGATCCCGTCCGTCCTGAAGGCCGTCAACCGGACGATCAAGGCGATCGAGTCGTTCAAGGCGGCGAAGAAGGCGGCGGAGCTGGTCCTGAAGGCGGCGAAGGCCGCCGAGACGGCCGCGTTGAACGCCAAGAAGGCGGCGATCGAGAAGGCGAAACGGGAAGCCGCCCAACGGGCCAAGAAGAAGGCCGCGGAACAGGCGAAACGCACAGCCGACGCCGCTGCCGCCCAGAAGAAGAAGACCGGCAACCCTGTCCAGAAACAGGCCCAGGCGAAGGCCGCACCCAAGGTCTCGACGGCGAAGAGCGCCGGCGGTGGCGGGAGTTCCGCCAAGAGCGGTGGCTCCAAGCCAGGGGGCACCGCCGGGGGGTCGTCACGCGGGAGCGGTGGCGGGTCCAGCGGGAGCGGTGGTTCCGGCAGGGCCGAGAGCGGCGACACCTGCAACAGCTTCGTCCCTGGCACCAAGGTCTTGATGGCCGACGGTTCCACCAAGCCGATCGAGAAGGTCAAGGCGGGTGACAAGGTCCTCGCCACGGATGAACGGTCCGGTGAGACGCGGGCTCAGACTGTTACGGCCGAGATCAAGGGGCGGGGGCTGAAGCACCTGGTCAAGGTGACTGTCGATGTCGACGGCAAGAAGGGTGCCAAGACTGCTTCGGTCACTGCGACCGATGGGCATCCGTTCTGGGTTCCTGCACTTCGGGAGTGGGTGGGGGCCACTGACCTGCGGGGTGGGGAGCGGCTGCGGACCAGTGCTGGGGCGTTGGTCCAGATCACCGAGGTTGAGCGGTGGACGGCAGAGACTTCGGCTGTTCACAACCTGACGGTCAGTGATATCCACACGTACTATGTGCTCGCGGGTGCGACTCCGGTACTCGTTCACAACTGTGGGTTGTCCAACCGAGCTTCCGACGCAGACCAGGCACTGGAAATTCAGGCGGCAGAGCGTCGTGGTGTAACGCCAGCAGTTTTGGGCGAGGGCGCTGGATACGAAGGTCTCCGCACGGCGCTCGGCGGTGAGACGGACTTCAAATGGGCTGTCGTGGCTGTTGAAGGCGGCGGTCAGGAACTACGCGTGATGCCTGCTTATGCTGGCGGAAGTAGCGGTGGATGGCCTCGGATGGAAATGGCGCATACCGTGCTGGCTGGTCGAGGTGGTCGCGTGCTCTCTGCGGGATCAGGGAACATTGATGATCTTTTCGGGATGGCGGCCATCAACAACTGGAGTGGTCATTTCCAGCCAGGTGATGAACTGATGGGTATAGGGGAAGCTGCTTTTGCGCGAGCGGGTGTGAACTTTATGACTGTCCCGCGCCCAGGAAGGTGATGTTCTGTGAATCCTTCGGAACTTCCGAATGTGAGAAGCGAACCCTCCGTGTCTCATCCGAATGAAGTGATGGAGGTACTTTCTCTCGCGGAGTCGTTCACCCCTTCATTCTCTTGGTGGACTGTCCTGATCGCATCCTGCTCGACGCGTTTTGCGGCGGTGGAGCCTGGGAGTGGTGAGATGAAGGGATGGGGAGAGAGCCTGTTGCTCACCCTGAGATCTGCGCGGAGGCGCGGAGGTCTGCCCTGGGATGAAACTCTTCATCGTGAGGTAATTGCTAAACTTGCAATGATCTCGGAGGGGGTCGAGAGTGTAGATATCTCTGATGGAGTGGATGGGGTTTGGAGAGATTTTGTTCGAGATCTGATAGATGAAGGCGAAAGTCTGGAGGGCCTGCGGTCCGAAATATCTTCGATTCGATTGACAGGTTTCGAGTCGATTTCGCCGGTTCGCGTTCAGCAGCTCATGCGGATTCGATTCGTGCTACGTGAATTTCTTCGGAATAGGGAGCGCCTGACCGGCGATGTGAAGGAGGAGGTGAATCGATGGGCGGAGTATATTTCTGTTGAATTCTCAGGTTGAACTCGTAGAGCTATACATAGAGGAACGGGTATACGGCCGCCGAGCAGGCAGGGTTGATCGTTCAAGGCGGCGAAGAAGGCCGCGGAGTTGGTCCTGAAGGCGGCTAAAGCTGCCGAGGTGGCCGCGTTGAACGCCGAGAAGGCGGAGATCGAGAGGGTGAAACAGGGGGCTGCGGAACAGGCGAAACGCACGGCTGACGCGGCTGCCGCGCAGAAGAAGAAGAAGACCGGCAACCCTGTCCAGAAGCAGGCCCAGGCGAAGGCCGCGCCCAAGGTTTCTACGGCGAAGAGCGCCGGCGGGGGCGGGAGTTCCGCCAAGAGCGGTGGCTCCAAGCCGGGCGGTACCTCAGGGGGGTCGTCACGTGGGTCCAGCGGGGGGTCCGGCAGGGCCGAGAGCGGCGACACCTGCAACAGCTTTGTCCCCGGTATCAAGGTCTTGATGGTCGACGGTTCCACCAAGCCGATCGAGAAGGTCAAGGCGGGCGACAAGTCCTCGCCACGGACGAACGGTCCGGTGAGACGCGGGCTCAGACTGTTACGGCTGAGATCAAGGGGCGGGGGCTGAAGCACCTCGTCAAGGTGACCATCGACGTCGACGGCAAGAATCGCAGATGGTCCGCAGGCGTCACCCCTTCGAGGTCGTCGACTTGAAGGAACTCGCCGACGGGCGATGAGGTGCACGTGTGAGTACCCCCGCCCGTCCCCTGATTCCCGTCCGTCGTGGCCGCCTCCGAGAAGCCGCGGGGCGTATCGAGCAACTCACAGG
>DATCQX010001167.1:0-7184 GCA_036569285.1 Streptomyces sp. | reverse complement strand
GCGACCGCCTTCGCGTCGACCGTGGCGGCCAGCAACCGCAGCGCGGCGCCCGTGCTGGGCGACACCGAGCGCAGCCCTGCCTCACGGGCCCGGTCCCGGGCCCAGCGCAGTGCGTCGTCCTCGGCGGCGTAGGCGTCGGCGAACGCCCAGCTTGCCTGCCGGTTGCCGGTAATGACCCTCTCCTCATCCCCACGATGTGCTTCGGCGTGACTGTATCCGCTGCGGACGGGAACCCGCAGATGGGACTACGCGTTTGAAGGGGTGGGAACGGTGATGGGGGGACACAGTTGGATCACGAAGGCGGGAGGGACGGCGAGTTCGGCCGGACGCAGCCGTATGAGCCGTATCAGCCCAGATCAAATTCAGGTAAAACCGCTTATCCGGAGCTAACGGGCGAGGTGGCTATGGTAGGGGCTCCACTGGACACCACCAGAGCCGACAGGGGAGGTGCGGCCCAGTCTGTGGATCGGGGAGGAGTGCTCCGGCGCTTTCTCGGGTCGGCGGGCAGGCCGAAATCCGTGAACGACACCGCTGACCAAAGCCACGCCGGCGCCTACGCCCAGACCGCGACCTTCTCCACCGACGCGGACGGGCAGGCGTGGACTCCGCCCACGTGGGAGGAGATCGTCAGCATGCACAGCGGGCGCGTCTACCGCCTGGCCTACCGCCTGACGGGCAACCAGCACGACGCCGAGGACCTCACGCAGGAAGTCTTCGTCCGCGTCTTCCGCTCCCTGTCGACCTACACGCCGGGCACCTTCGAGGGCTGGCTCCACCGCATCACCACCAACCTCTTCCTCGACATGGTCCGCCGCAAGCAGCGCATCCGCTTCGACTCCCTCGGGGAGGACGCCGCCGAGCGCCTCGCCAGCAAGGAGCCGACGCCCCAGCAGCTCTTCAACGACGCCCACTTCGACGCGGACGTCCAGCAGGCGCTGGACACCCTCGCGCCCGAGTTCCGCGCGGCCGTCGTCCTCTGTGACATCGAGGGGCTCTCCTACGAGGAGATCGCGGCGACGCTCGGCGTCAAGCTCGGCACCGTCCGCTCCCGGATCCACCGGGGCCGCTCCCAGCTGCGCAAGGCCCTCGCGCACCGCTCCCCGCAGGCCCGCGAGGCCGAGCGGCGGCGGACGTTCATGGCCCGTGTCCCCGTGCTGGGGGGAGGGGGCGCGACCGCGTGAGTGGACTCGGTGGTTCCAGGCCCAAACCTCCCGCGGGACGGCATCTCGCGGAGCAGCATCTAGGCGACCGGCTCTCCGCCCTGGTGGACGGAGAGCTGGGCCACGACGCGCGCGAGCGCGTCCTCGCCCATGTCGCGACGTGCGCGAAGTGCAAAGCCGAGGTCGACGCGCAGCGCCGGCTCAAGAGCGTGTTCTCCGAGGTGGCCCCGCCCGCCCCGTCCGAGAGCTTCCTCGCCCGTCTCCAGGGGCTTCCCGGGGGCGGCAGCGGGCCGCTCGGGGGCGGGGGCCTCGGCGGTGGTGGGCGCAGCCCCAGACCGGGCTCCCGGAGGTTCGGTGAGTCCGAGCCGTTCGGGAGCGGGCCGGTCTTCGGGAGGCGCCCGGGAGACCCGTTCGAGTTCGGGTACCTGGCGGGGGAGGAGCGCGAGGTCGTAGGGGACGTACGGGCCCCTCGTCAGCCGTCCGCCGCGTCCGACAGCGCCGCCGCCACCGCCGTCGCGTTCTCCGCCTCCGTCGCCGGGAAGGGCTTCCCGGTGCATTCCGTCGGGCGGCACGAGGAGCGGTCCCGCGGCATGCGGTTCGCGTTCGTCGCCGCCGGGGCCGTGTCGCTCGCCGCGATCGCGCTGGGCGGGGTCACCGGGTCCGCGCCGATCGACCAGTCGACCGAGGCGCGGGGTGGGGCCGGCAGCAACGTCACGCCGTCCCGCGCGCCGGGGGCTGCCGTCCCCGACTCCTCGCGTCGCCGGTCCGTCGGGCCCCTCTTCTCCCAGAGCGGGCCGGGCGTCCTGCGTGACGCCCCCGCCGCCCCCACCGAGGTCTCCGCGCCGCTCCTGCCGGGCATCCCCACGCCGCTCAGCGCACGCCACGAAGAGGCGCTGCGCGCCCTGACCGCGCCGGTCGTCGCCGGTGCCGCCGCGATGTCCCCCCTGATACGCCCCCTCTCCGTGTCCTGGCCCACCACCCCCGGCCTCCCCGCCCCCGACGCCCCCTGACGCACCGTCTGCGCACCGCGGCCCGACCTGGTTGAATCCAGCGAGAACCCGCGTCCACGCCGTCCCGGCCGGACGCGCAGACGCCGGTGGGGAGAGCATGCACAGGGAGCCGAGGGGAGCCGAAGGGACCGCACTGCCTGGAGCGGCCCCTGAAAGGGATGCGTTCGACGCCGGGGAACCTCTGGGGGCGACGGGCGGATCCGGGAGCGGCGTGGAGTCGGTGACGGGGACAGGGGGCGTGTTCGGCGCTGAGGGGCCTTCGAAGGCGGAGGCCGTCGGGTCGGGAGTGTCCGAGGGGTTCGAGGCGGCCGGAGAGGTGGCGCCTGCCGACGCCGGGCGCGCGGGACGGGGCTCGTCCGCTCCCGGGCAGTTCCCGGAGTCGGGGGTCGTTGGGGCGAGTGAGTCCGGGGACGGTGCCGAGGAGTCTTGGGCCGCTGCGGAGGTGATGTCTGTCCGCGCTGAGGAGTCGGTCACTGAGACAGAGGGCTCCTCCGATGCCGGGCAGCCCTTGGAGTCCGCGGCCGGCAGGCCCGCCCTAGGGGAGGGCCCCCGGAGGGTGGCGGCTTCCGAGGGCGCTGGGGAGTCGGCGGATCTTGGTGCTGGGCGTTCGGAAGGGGCTGAGGACGTGGTCGGCGGTGAGGTCGGCGAGACGGCTTCCGAGGGCGCTGAAGGGGCTGTGAGCGGGCCGGGCCGGGCTGATGACGGCGACGACTTCGAGTTGGCCCGGCCTCAAGAGGGCGACGGGGACTACGAGTTGAGTGAGCCGGAGCGGCCGGTGGTGTCGTTGGCGAAGGGGGACGTCGCGTCTGCCGTGCCGGAGACGGACGCTGCCCCGACGCCGGACGCTCCCGCGAGCCCCGTTCAGGAGACGGGCCCCGCGCCGAGGCCGGGTGCCCCCGAAACCCTCGTCCCGGAGACGGCTCTCGACGCTGCGCCGGGCGCCCCCGCAAGCTTCGTCCCCGATGCCTCCCTCGGCGGCGTGCCGGATGCCTCCGCGAGCCTCGTCCCCGAACCCCCCTTCGACACCCCCACCCGCCCCCTCCACCGCTCCGACGAATACAGCACGCCCCCCTACGGCCAGCCGGGTCCCTGGGCGGATGCGCCGCCTGTGCAGCATCCCGGGGTGGTGCGGGGGGAGCCGTGGGGGCGGTATGACCCCTGGGCGGCTCCGTTGCAGCAGACGGGGGAGGGGGTGCGGTCGGAGAAGGAGAGGAAGAGGGAGCGGTGGAAGGGGGTGCTCGCGGGGGCGGTGCTGCTGGCGCTTGTCGCCGGTGGGGTCGGGGGGTATGTCGGGGTGCAGTTGGAGCGGAACGGGATCGGGGGGATTCAGTTGCCGCAGGCGCCGCCCGAGCCCAGTGGGCGGGCGGCCGACAGTATCGCCGGGATCGCCGCGAGGGCGTTGCCCAGTGTCGTCACCCTGCATGTGAAGGGGAGTGGGGAATCCGGGACGGGTACCGGGTTCGTGCTGGACGACCGGGGTTACATCCTCACGAACAATCACGTGGTCCAGCCGGCGGGCGGCGGCGGTGAGATAACCGTTGTCTTCAACGGCGGCCAGGCCGTCCCCGGGGAGATCGTCGGACGGGACGCCGGGTACGACCTCGCCGTCGTCAAGGTCAAGGGCGTCCGCAATCTCACCCCCCTCACGCTGGGGAACTCCGACGGTGTCCAGGTCGGTGACCAGGTCGTCGCGATCGGCGCCCCCTTCGACCTGTCCGGGACGGTCACCTCGGGCATCATCAGCGCGAAGGAACGCCCGATCACCGCCGGAGGCGACGGCAGCGACGTGTCGTACGTGGACGCGCTCCAGACGGACGCGCCGATCAACCCGGGCAACTCCGGCGGCCCCCTGCTGGACGCGCGAGGCAGGGTCATCGGCATCAACTCGGCGATCCGCTCGGCGTCCGGCACGGAGGCGGGCACCGGACAGGCGGGCTCCGTGGGACTCGGCTTCGCCATCCCCGTGAACCAGGGGAAGCGGATCGCCGAGGAACTCATCGCCAAGGGCCGGGCCACCCACCCCATCATCGGCATCACCCTCGACCTCTCCTACACCGGCCAGGGCGCCCGCGTCCGCACGGACAGCGGCGAGGCCGGTCCGCCGGTGGCGGTCGGCGGGCCCGGCGACCTCGCCGGGATCGAGCCGGGGGACGTGATCACCGAGGTCGACGGCAGGCCCATCGACTCCAGCGACGAGCTGATCGTCAAGGTGAGGGCACACCGCCCGGGCGACCGGCTGGAGCTGACCGTCGTCCGCGACGGGAAGCCGAGGGCGATGTCGCTGGTGCTGGGGAGTGCCGGAGGGTGAGAAAAGGGTGCGGACCGGAACTGACGGAAACGTCACAGCCGGTCCGCGCACCCCGCCCCCACAAGGCAAACAACACGAAAAACCGCCCGTCCGGGATGTCCCGTAGGGGTACGGGCGGTACCGGTACGACAGGTGCGACAGGTACCTTGGACGCGGCCCGGACCACGGAAGGACCGCCCGGTACCGGGGAGGGCCGAGGACCGCGGACATCGCAAGGAGCTTCAGGTGTTCAATGACATAGGACCGCTTGAGCTGGTGACCCTCGCAGTCCTGGCCGTGCTCATCTTCGGTCCGGACAAGCTCCCCAAGGTCATCCAGGACGTGGCGCGGACGATCCGCAAGATCCGCGAGTTCTCGGACAGCGCCAAGCAGGACATCCGCAACGAGCTGGGCCCCGAGTTCAAGGACTTCGAGTTCGAGGACCTCAACCCCAAGACGTTCCTGCGCAAGCAGCTGGACAACGACGACCTGGGGCTGAAGGAGATCCGCAACGGCTTCGACCTGAAGGCGGAGATGGCGGAACTCTCCGACGCGGTCCACACCACCGCCGAGTCCGCGGCCACGCCGATGCCGTCCGGCAAGGTCGACATGAGCAAGCCGGGCCTGCCCACGCCGGGTCTCTCCACGCCGGACCTCTCCAAGAAGGCCGACCTCACGAAGAAGCCGGTCGACGACAGCCGTCCCCCCTTCGACTACGACGCCACCTGAGCCGTACGCCCGGCGCCCTCACGGGGTGGATATGCTGCCGAGTTGTTGTGCGGACCGGACGTGTGCGCCCGAAGGGGGGCGGGCCGTACCGGTCCGCCGAGAGCGAGGAGGCGTCCGGGCAGATGGAGACGACAAGTCGAGCGGTCACGGAGGGCGGGCACGTGTCCGCCGTCCGGCGCGTGGTTGACGGCTTCCTGGAGGCGCCCTTCCCCTGGTACGGCCTGGACGAGGCGTACACGGGGCGTCGGTGGTTGATGCAGGTCGGGACGGCGGCTGACGGGGCCGTCGAGCACGGGTCCGTCGGGCACGGTGACGAGCCGTCCGTCCGCCATGAGACGGCGGGGGAGGATCGGGGGAAGTTCGCGGTCGTCGTGACCGTCGCCGCGAATCCGTCCCGGAGGAGTGCGGATGGGACGGGGTTGCTGGAGGCGACCTCTGTTTCGTCCGCCGCGTGGTTGGCAGGGGTCGGGCTTCTGTCGTTCACCTGGCCCGGGCAGATGGATCACAGTCTGCGGGACGACTGGTTGGATCAGCAGACGGAGACGGCGTGGGTGCTGGCCGATGATCTCGCCGGGGACGACTGGTCGACGTTGACTCTGCCGGTGGACGGGGTGCCTACCCCGTTTCATTACCGGGAATCAGAATTTGGGTGGGTGCTGGCTGGGTCCACGCAGCAAGGGGTGCATCTCGGGGCGTACGGGCGCGGGATGAGTGCGTACGGGCTCGGGTTTTCGATGATCAAGGATGTCGGCGAGTACGCCTAGACGCCGTGGGGCGCTGAGGATTGTGCGCGAGTACCGGTTCGATGTGGCTGATCGCGCAGTTCCCCGCGCCCCTTAGGTTTCTTCAGAACTTGTTTCTTGGAGTGATACCCAGGGACAGTCCCGAAAGGCCCCTCTGGCGTCCCCCCAGCTTTCCAGCGATCCCTCGCAGCGCCGTCCCCGCCGGGCTCTCCGGGTCCGTCAGTACCACCGGCTTGCCCTCGTCGCCGCCCTCCCGCAGGCGGACGTCGATCGGGATCGAACCCAGCACCGGGACCGTCGCACCTGTCGTCCGCGTCAAGCCCTCGGCCACGAGTTGGCCGCCGCCCGTGCCGAAGATGTCGACCATGTCGCCGCAGTGGGGGCAGGGGAGGCCGGACATGTTCTCGACGACGCCGACGATCTTCTGGTGGGTCTGGACGGCGATGGCGCCGGCCCGCTCGGCGACCTCGGCGGCTGCCTGCTGGGGGGTCGTCACCACCAGGATCTCCGCGTTGGGGACCAGCTGGGCCACCGAGATGGCGATGTCGCCGGTGCCCGGGGGGAGGTCCAGGAGGAGGACGTCCAGGTCACCCCAGTAGACGTCCGCCAGGAACTGCTGCAGAGCCCGGTGCAGCATCGGGCCCCGCCACACCACCGGCGCGTTGCCCGGGGTGAACATGCCGATGGAGATGACCTTCACGCCGTGCGCGGAGGGCGGCATGATCATGTTCTCGACCTGGGTGGGACTGCCGTCCGCGCCGAGCATGCGGGGGACGGAGTGGCCGTAGATGTCGGCGTCGACGACACCCACCTTGAGGCCGTCGGCGGCCATCGCGGCGGCCAGGTTGACCGTCACCGAGGACTTGCCGACGCCGCCCTTGCCGGAGGCGACCGCGTAGACGCGGGTGAGGGAGCCCGGCTTCGCGAAGGGGACCTCGCGCTCGGTCTGCCCGCCCCGCAGGGCCGTCGCCAGCTCCTTGCGCTGCTCGTCGCTCATCACGTCGAGCGTGACGTCGACCCGGGTGACGCCCTCGACCGCCGAGACCGCGTCCGTCACGCGCTGCGTGATCGTGTCCCGCATCGGGCAGCCGGAGACGGTCAGGTACACGGTCACCGCGACCGCGCCGTCCGCACCGATCTCCACCGATTTGACCATCCCCAGCTCGGTGATGGGCCGGTTGATCTCGGGGTCGTTCACCGTCGCCAGTGCCTCGCGCACCGCGTCTTCGCTAGCCATACAGACGATGGTACGGCG
>DATCQX010001166.1:0-4397 GCA_036569285.1 Streptomyces sp. | reverse complement strand
GGCGCAGTTCACGTACCGCCACTCCCCCGTGGGCGCGCTGATCTCGACGGCGCTGCTGATCACGCTGATCGTCTACCGCGACCAGTTCAACGCGCTGCCCGACCCGCGCAGCCGCTGGCGGGCGGTGGCCAACTTCGTCCTCATGAGCGCGGGCTCCCTCGGTCTCGGCCTGGTCATCGTCAGCGTCCACGACGACCGGGTGGTGGGCGACCCGAGCGTGGCCGACCGGCTGACGCACGTCGTCTACGGCCTGTTCGGCTTCGAGGGGCCCGTGGACTACGCGGGGAACGCCTCCTGGACGGTCGCGTTCTCCCTGGGCGCCCTGGGCCTCCTGACGGCCATCACGACGATCTACCTCGCCTTCCGCCCCGAGCACCCCGCCGCCCAGCTCACCGAGGAGGACGAGGTCCGGCTGCGGGCCCTGCTGGAGAAGCACGGCCGCCGTGACTCCCTCGGCTACTTCGCGCTGCGCCGCGACAAGGCCGTCGTGTTCTCGCCGAGCGGCAAGGCCGCCGTCACCTACCGGGTCGTGTCCGGTGTGATGCTCGCCAGCGGTGACCCCATCGGCGACGTCGAGGCGTGGCCCGGCGCGATCGAGCGGTTCATGGACGAGGCGAAGGCCCACTCCTGGACCCCGGCCGTGATGGGCTGCTCGGAGACCGGCGGCGAGGTCTGGACCCGCGAGACCGGTCTGGACGCCCTCGAACTCGGTGACGAGGCGGTGGTCGACGTCGCGGATTTCTCGCTGGCCGGCCGCGCGATGCGCAACGTCCGGCAGATGGTCAAGCGCATCGAGCGCGCCGGTTACGAAACCCGCGTCCGTCGCGTCAGTGACCTCGGCGACGCCGAGCTGGAGCGCATCCGCCGTGCCGCCGACGACTGGCGCGGCACCAGCACCGAGCGCGGCTTCTCGATGGCGCTGGGCCGCATCGGCGACCCCTCCGACGGCGACTGCCTGATCGCGACCGCCCACAAGGCCGACGACCCCACGGACGCGTACGGCGACCTGAAGGCGATCCTGCACTTCGTGCCCTGGGGCGTCGACGGCGCCTCCCTCGACCTGATGCGCCGCGACCGCTCCGCCGACCCCGGCATGAACGAGCTGCTCATCGTCGCCGCGCTCCAGGCCGCCCCGAAGTTCGACATCACGCGCGTGTCGCTCAACTTCGCGATGTTCCGCTCCGCCCTCGCGCGTGGCGAGAAGATCGGTGCCGGTCCCGTCCTGCGCGCCTGGCGCGGGCTGCTCGTCTTCCTCTCCCGCTGGTTCCAGATCGAGTCGCTGTACAAGTTCAACGCGAAGTTCCAGCCCCGCTGGGAGCCGCGTTTCGTCGTCTACCGCAACTCCGCCGACATGCCCCGCATCGGTTTCGCGGCCATGCAGGCCGAAGGCTTCGTCGACCTGGCGATCCCGCGCCCGCGCTTCCTGCGCCGCTCCCCCGCCCCGGCCCGGGTCTGCGCCCACGTGACCGAGCAGGACGTCAAGGCCGCGTAGGACGCGACGCGACAGTACCGACGGTACGGCGGCGTCACGACGATACGGTTTCGTCGCGACGCCGCCGTTTCGCGTCCCGACGCAACGGACCCGCCCCGGCGCAACGCCCTCGTCACGACGGAACACCCCCGTCCCGACGTCTCCACGTCCGCCCTCCCCACCCCGCCCCACACCCCCGCTTCCCCCCGGGGCCTACGCTGAACGCATGAGCACGCAACGCGGACGCGGACGGGTCACCGGACTCCCGGAGTGGGACCGGTGCGCGGTGATGGGGGTGGTGAACGTCACCCCGGACTCCTTCTCCGACGGCGGTCGCTGGTTCGACACGACGGCCGGCGTGAAACGCGGCCTGGACCTGGTCGCCCAGGGCGCGGACCTGGTGGACGTCGGCGGCGAGTCGACGCGCCCCGGAGCACTCCGGGTCGACGAGGACGAGGAGCTGCGCCGGGTCGTCCCGGTGGTGCGGGGGCTGGCCTCCGAGGGCGTCGTCGTCTCCGTGGACACGATGCGCGCGTCCGTCGCCGAGCAGGCCCTCGCCGCGGGCGCGGCCCTGGTCAACGACGTCAGCGGCGGCCTCGCCGACCCGGCGATGATCCCGGTCCTGGCGGACTCCGGGGCCCCCTTCGTCGTCATGCACTGGCGCGGTTTCCTGGAGGGCTCGACGATCCACGGGGTGTACGAGGACGTCGTCGCCGAAGTCGTGGACGAGCTGCACGCGCGCGTGGAGGCCGTCCTGGCGGGCGGGGTCGCGGCGGACCGGATCGTCGTCGACCCGGGGCTCGGCTTCTCCAAGGAGCCCGAGCACGACCTCGCGCTCCTCGCCCACCTGGACCGGCTGCGCGCCCTCGGCCACCCCGTCCTGGTCGCCGCGTCCCGCAAGCGCTTCCTGGGCCGCGTCCTGGCCGGACCCGAGGGTGCCCCGCCGCCCGCCCGCGAGCGGGACGCCGCGACGGCCGCCGTCTCCGCGCTCGCCGCGCACGCGGGCGCCTGGGCCGTCCGCGTGCACGAGGTCCGGGCCACCGCCGACGCCGTACGCGTCACCCGCGCCGTCGAGGGCGCCCGGGAAGGAGACCGGTGAGCGCGCCCCACACCGACGTCGAGCAGGTCGAGGCCGCCAACACGGCCTTCTACGAGGCGCTGGAGAGCGGCGACTTCGACGCGCTGTCGTCGCTCTGGCTCGCCCCCTCCGACCTCGGCGTCGACGAGGAGTACCACGACCCCGCGGACGCCGGGGTGGTGTCCTGCGTGCACCCGGGCTGGCCGGTGCTGACCGGGCGGGGCGAGGTGCTGCGGTCGTACGCGCTGATCATGGCGAACACCGACTACATCCAGTTCTTCCTCACGGACGTGCACGTGTCGGTGACCGGGGACACCGCCCTGGTGACGTGCTCGGAGAACATCCTCTCCGGCGGTCCCGCACCGGCCGCCGGGGAGGAGCTGGGCCCGCTGGTCGGCCAGGTCGTCGTCGCCACGAACGTCTTCCGCCGCACCCCGGACGGCTGGAAACTCTGGTCCCACCACGCCTCCCCGGTCCTCGCGGAGAACGACCCGGACCGGGACGACGAGGACGGCGAACCGGCGTCCTGAACAGGGCCGCGCGCCCTCTTTCCGCCGTCGGCGCGCGCCCTCTTTCACCACCTCGGCGCCCCTGCGAGCCCTCCATGGACCCCGCAGGGAGCAAGAAGTGGTTGGAATCACGAACCCCTGGGTAGGGGCGGCTACCGACCCGTCAGCGGCCGGGGCGGCCAAGGGAGTCGACGAAGCGCTCCCTGGCCCCCGGCCCGGCCCCGCGCCCGCCGCGGACCGGCATTGTCAGTGCTCACGGGTAGATTCGCATCGAGGCCGGTGAGCCGCTCACGCAGAGCGGCCGCCGTCCCCGGACCGACGACTTGCAGGAGTGATTCGCGTGGATCGTGTCGCGCTGCGCGGCCTGAGGGCCCGTGGGCACCACGGCGTGTTCCCGAAGGAACGCGAGGAGGGCCAGACCTTCGTCGTCGACCTCGTGCTGGGCCTGGACACCCGCCCGGCCGCGGCGGCCGACGACCTGGCGAAGACCGTGCACTACGGCATCGTGGCCGAGGAGGTCGTCGCCGTCGTCCAGGGCGAGCCGGTCGACCTCATCGAGACGCTCGCCGAGCGCATCGCGCAGACCTGCCTGAAGCACGACGCGGTCGAGGAGGTCGAGGTGTGCGTCCACAAGCCGGACGCCCCGATCACGGTCCCCTTCGACGACGTGACGATCACGATCACCCGGAGCCGCGCATGAACCCCCCCACCGATCCGACCGTCCAGCCGGTGCCCGCGTCGGTCGTCGAGAAGGTCGACGCCGCCGACACGACCCTGCACAACCCGCAGTGGGCCGTCCTGTCCCTCGGCTCGAACCTGGGCAACCGCCTGGAGACCCTCCAGGGCGCCATCGACGCCCTGGAGGACACCCCGGGCCTGCGGATCAAGGCCGTCTCCCCGGTGTACGAGACGGAGCCGTGGGGTGTCGACCCGGCGAGCCAGCCGTCGTACTTCAACGCGGTGGTCGTCCTGAAGACGACGCTGCCCCCGTCGTCCCTCCTGGAGCGGGCGCACGCCGTGGAGGAAGCCTTCGACCGGGTCCGCGCGGACCGCTGGGGCGCGCGCACGCTGGACGTCGACATCGTGTCGTACGCGGAGGTCGTGGACGACGACCCGCGCCTGACGCTCCCGCATCCGCGCGCGCACGAACGCGCGTTCGTGCTGGCCCCCTGGTACGACGTCGATCCGGACGCCAAGCTGCCCGGCCGAGGCACGGTCGCCGAGCTGCTCGACGAGGTCGGCCGCGAGGGTGTCGTCCCCCGGGCCGACCTGGAACTCCACCTGCCCGCGTAGTCGTTAAGGTCGGTGACGACACTGCGTCCGCGGGAGGCTCCCGCGG
>DATCQX010001165.1:0-2132 GCA_036569285.1 Streptomyces sp. | reverse complement strand
GGGGGGTGGCCCCGGTGGGGGTGCCTCCAGCGGCCCCGGCGGTGGTTCCGGGGAGAGCGGCCCGTATGCGCCTCACCCCTCGTACCGGCCTCCGCATCCGGAGACGAACCCTTACTTGCGCAGACCGGAGGGGTGAAGGGTGCCGGAGGGGCGCTCGCGGGAGGTAGATATGCCGGTGCCGGACGGACGTTACCCGCCCGTCATCCACTGTTTCCCGTCCGCCAGCCGGACGGGGGCGGCACGGCCCACGACGTGCCCGTTACGGTGTAGGGACCATGAGCGATACGCAGACGCAGGCTCCGGCCTCTGACGTCCCCACTCTTCTCGTCAAGATCTTCGGCAAGGACAGGCCGGGCATCACGGCCGGGCTGTTCGACACGCTTGCCGCCTACTCGGTCGACGTGGTCGACATCGAGCAGGTGGTGACGCGGGGCCGGATGGTGCTGTGCGCGCTGGTCACCGAGCCGCCGCGCGGCCTTGAGGGCGAGCTGCGGTCGACCGTCCACAGCTGGGCCGAGTCGATGAAGATGCAGGCCGAGATCATCTCCGGCCTCGGCGACAACCGGCCGCGCGGCCTCGGACGCTCGCTCGTGACGGTCCTCGGGCACCCCCTGACGGCGGAGGCGACGGCCGCGGTCGCCGCGCGGATCACGAAGGCCGGCGGCAACATCGACCGTATCTTCCGGCTCGCCAAGTACCCCGTCACCGCGGTGGAGTTCGCGGTGTCCGGCGTCGAGACGGAACCGCTGCGGACCGCGCTGGTGACGGACGCGGCGGCGCTCGGCGTGGACATCGCGGTCGTCGCGGCCGGGCTGCACCGGCGGGCGCAGCGGCTGATCGTCATGGACGTCGACTCGACGCTCATCCAGGACGAGGTGATCGAACTCTTCGCGGCGCACGCCGGCTGCGAGGACCAGGTCGCCGAGGTGACGGCCGCCGCGATGCGGGGCGAGCTGGACTTCGAGCAGTCGCTGCACGCGCGCGTGGCGCTGCTCGCCGGGCTCGACGCGTCGGTGGTGGAGAAGGTCCGCAGGGAGGTCCGGCTGACGCCGGGTGCCCGGACGCTGATCCGGACGCTGAAGCGGCTCGGCTATCAGGTCGGGGTCGTCTCGGGCGGGTTCACGCAGGTCACGGACGATCTGATGGAGCGGCTCGGGCTGGACTTCGCGCAGGCCAACACGCTGGAGATCGTCGGCGGGAAGCTGACCGGGCGGGTCACCGGAGAGATCGTCGACCGCGCGGGCAAGGCGCGGCTGCTGCGCCGGTTCGCGGCCGAGGCGGGGGTCCCGCTCGCGCAGACCGTCGCCATCGGGGACGGCGCCAACGACCTGGACATGCTGAACGCGGCCGGTCTCGGCGTCGCCTTCAACGCCAAGCCGGTCGTCCGCGAGGCCGCCCACACCGCGGTGAACGTCCCCTTCCTCGACACGGTCCTCTACCTGCTGGGTGTGACCCGCGAAGAGGTCGAGGCGGCCGACACGCACGACGAGGACTGAGACGTACGGGAGCCCGGTGCCGCTGTGAGCGGGACCGGGCTCTCGGGGTTCTCGGGCTCAGGGCTAGTTCGGCGCCCAGAACTCGGTCAGCTTGCCGACGCCGTGCTCGACGCTCTTCCAGGAGCCCTCGAAGGTGAGGGCCGCGAAGGCGGAGGTGGGGAAGCCGGCGCGGTTCATCCGCGCGAGGGTGTCGCCCTCGGCCTCTCCGGCGAGGGCGTCCGCGAGGGCGTGGATGCCGGGGTTGTGGCCGATGAGGATCACGTCGCGGACGTCGTCCGAGATCTCGTTGAGGACCGCGATCAGTTCGCCGAGGGACGCCTCGTAGATCCGGTCCTCGTAGACCGTCCTCGGGCGCTCGGGGAGTTCGTGGACCGCGAGCTTCCAGGTCTCCCGGGTGCGGGTGGCGGTGGAGCACAGAGCCAGGTCGAAGCTGAATCCCGCGTCCGCCAGTCTGCGGCCCACGACGGGGGCGTCCTTTCGGCCACGCTCGGCCAGGGGCCTCTCGTGGTCGTCGCCGTCGTTCCAGTCGGCTTTCGCGTGTCGGAGGAGGACGATCTTGCGGGGTTCTTCAACGCTCATGCTTCCCAGCTTCGCACGAAACAGGCCACCGGGCTCGGGTAGTTGAACAGGTGAAGT
>DATCQX010001164.1:0-22092 GCA_036569285.1 Streptomyces sp. | reverse complement strand
CAGGCGGGACGCGTGAACGTTTCTGCCCGACGCGAGAACGTCTCCGCTCGCCGGCCCCGCCTCTCACCCCTGCGCCGCCTCCCGCAACCGCGCGAACTCCTCCGCCATCGTCGCCGCCGTCCAGTGCGCGTTGAGCCCGCTGGGGTTCGGCAGCACCCACACGCGGGTGTCGCCGATGGTCCGTTCCTGTGCCCCCACGCGTGCGTGCCGGTCGCCGAAGGCGGCGCGGTAGGCGGTGATGCCGACGACGGCGAGCCAGCGGGGCGCGAGGCGGGTCACCTTGGCGGTCAGGAGGCGCCCGCCCTCCTGGTACTCCTCGGCGGAGAGTTCGTCGGCCCGCGGACTCGCGCGCGCCACGACGTTCGTGATGCCGAGGCCGTACGACAGCAACTCCTCCTGCTCGGCCGGTTTCAGCTGGCGGGGGGTGAAGCCGGAGAGGTGCAGGACCGGCCAGAAGCGGTTGCCGGGGCGGGCGAAGTGGTGGCCCGTCGCGGCCGTCATGAGGCCGGGGTTGATGCCACAGAACAGCACGCGGAGGCCGGGCGCGGCCACGTCGGGGACGAGGCGGTCGCGCGCGGCCTCCAGATCGGCCTGGGTGAGGCGGGTCAGAGGATCGCCCCGGGGGTGTAACCGGCGGCCTCCGGGCGCTGCTTGACGATCTCCTCGACGCGGGAGACCACCGAGGCGACCTGGGCCGCCGCCGCGCCCGTGAACGACAGCTTGTCGGCCATCAGGGCGTCGAGCTGCGCGCGGTCCAGGGGGATGCGGTCGTCGGCGGCGAGCTTGTCGAGGAGTTCGTTGCGCTCGGCGCCCTGCTCGCGCATCGCCAGCGCCGACGCGACCGCGTTCTCCTTGATCGCCTCGTGCGCGACCTCACGGCCGACGCCCGCGCGGACGGCGCCCATCAGGACCTTCGTCGTCGCGAGGAACGGCAGGTAGCGGTCCAGTTCGCGGGCGACGACGGCCGGGAACGCGCCGAACTCGTCGAGCACCGTCAGGAACGTCTCCAGGAGGCCGTCCAGGGCGAAGAACGCGTCCGGGAGGGCGACGCGGCGGACCACCGAGCACGAGACGTCGCCCTCGTTCCACTGGTCGCCGGCCAGCTCGCCCGTCATCGACGCGTAGCCGCGCAGGACGACCATCAGGCCGTTGACGCGCTCGCAGGAACGCGTGTTCATCTTGTGGGGCATCGCCGAGGAGCCGACCTGGCCCGGCTTGAAGCCCTCCGTCACCAGCTCGTGGCCCGCCATCAGGCGGATCGTCTTCGCCAGCGAGGACGGGGCCGCCGCGAGCTGCACGAGGGCCGTGACGACCTCGTAGTCCAGCGAGCGGGGGTAGACCTGGCCGACCGACGTGAACGCCTGCGAGAAGCCCAGGTGACCGGCGATGCGGTCCTCCAGCTCCGCGAGCTTGGACGCGTCGCCGCCGAGGAGGTCCAGCATGTCCTGGGCGGTGCCGACGGGGCCCTTGATGCCGCGCAGGGGGTAGCGGCCGAGGAGTTCCTCCACGCGCGCGTAGGCGACGAGGAGTTCGTCCGCCGCCGTCGCGAAGCGCTTGCCCAGGGTCGTCGCCTGCGCCGCCACGTTGTGCGAGCGGCCCGCCATCACCAGTTCGCCGTACTCCGAGCTGAGCTTCGCCAGCCGCGCCAGCACCGCCACCGTGCGGTCCCGCACCAGCTCCAGCGACAGCCGCACCTGCAACTGCTCGACGTTCTCCGTCAGGTCCCGGGACGTCATCCCCTTGTGCACCTGCTCGTGCCCGGCGAGGTCGTTGAACTCCTCGATCCGCGCCTTCACGTCGTGCCGCGTGACCTTCTCACGCTCCGCGATGGACCCCAGGTCGACGGTGTCGAGCACCCGCTCGTAGTCCGCGATCGCCGCGTCCGGCACCTCGATCCCGAGGTCCTTCTGCGCCTTGAGCACTGCGAGCCAGAGCTGCCGCTCCAGCCTCACCTTGTGCTCCGGCGACCACAGCGTGGCCAACTCGGCGGATGCGTACCGTCCGGCGAGGACGTTCGGGATGCGGGGCTTTGCGGGAGCGGAAGTCACGTGACGTGATTCTACTGGCGATTCACGCAGGCCAGGGCCGGGGTGGGGTTGGTGGGAACGTACGAGACGCCGGTCACCGTCCGGCGCCCCGCAGATGTCGCGGAGTTCCACCGGCTCCGCCAGGCTGGTCGCGCGACCTCTCCCGCCCTCACGTTTTCCTCACCATCGGGACCAATCCGCCGCGGCACCGGGATCGGATTACGCCCGGACATGTCCCAACAGCGGAGGACCCCGTGAAAGAAGCCGTGCATATCGGCAGAAACCCCTCTTCGGAGCCGGATCTCGAGGAGCTGGTCGGCCGCGTCGCTCTCGGCGACGAGGACGCGTTCGCCTCGGTCTACGACGCCGTGGCCGGTTCCGTCCTGGGCGTCGCGCGTGCCGTGCTGCGTGATCAGGCGCAGTCGGAGGAGGTGGCGCAGGAGGTGCTGGTGGAGGTCTGGCGGACCGCCTCCCGGTACCGGTCCGACCGGGGGACGGCGATCAACTGGATCCTCACCCTGGCGCACCGCCGCGCGGTGGACCGGGTCCGCTCCGTGGAGGCCGCCGCCGCCCGCGACACCAAGGCCGCACTGCTGGCGAGGACACCCGAGTTCGACGAGGTGGCCGAGCAGGTCGAGGCCCGGCTGGAACGGGAACAGGTACGCAGATGCCTGCGCACCCTGACCGAGATCCAGCGTCAGGCCGTCACGCTCGCCTACTACCGCGGGCTGACCGGCAACCAGGTGGCCGAGGCGCTCACCCTTCCGCTGGGCACGGCCAAGACCCGGCTGCGGGACGGGCTCATCCGCCTGCGCGACTGCCTGGGGGTGGCCGCGTGACCACCGTCACCGATCCGCACCGCCTGACCGGGGCGTACGCCCTGCACGCCCTGTCCGAGGACGAACTGCGCGCGTTCGAGGACCACCTGGCGGGGTGCGAACCGTGCGCGCAGGAGGCCGCCGAATTGTCGGAGACCGCGTCCCGGCTGGGACTGGCGGTCACCGTGACCCCTCCGCCGGCCATGCGTGAGCAGGTCCTGCGGCGCATCTCGTCCGTGCGGCAGGAGCCGCCGAAAGACCCGGCGACAGGGCGTGCGGGGCGCCCCTCCTTCCGCGCCCGGCTGCTCTCCCGGTGGGCCCTGGCGGCCTGCCTCGCCGCGGCCGCCGCCCTCGGGGGGACGACCGTCTGGCAGCACCAGCGCGCCGAGGACGCCCTGCGGCAGGCGCGGCGCGCGCAGAGCGGGGCCGACGCGATCGCCGCCGTACTGGCCGCGCCGGACGCCAGGACACACGCCGCCGCGCTGGGCGGCGGCGCCACCGGCACGGTCGTGGTCTCCCGCGACCGGGACCGGGCCGTGTTCGTCGTCTCCGGGATGGCCCGGCCCGCCGACGGCAAGGTCTACCAGCTGTGGTTCGACGACGACGGCGCCATGCGCTCGGCCGGTCTGATGGATCCCGGCCGCACGGACCAGGCCGTTCTGCTGCGCGGCGGGGTCGACGGGGCTTCGGGGATGGGCGTCACCGTGGAACCCGCGGGCGGCTCCGAGGAACCGACGTCCCCGCCGGTCGCCCTGCTGGCCTTCCCGGTCTGAGGGCGGCCGGAGCGGCGCCGGGGGAGGAGGGCGCACTGGCCCGTACGGGTGTATCTGCGAACGGAGGGCAACAGAACGACGTACGGGTTGTCATACGGTCATGACACTCATCGCCCGGCCGCAGCAGCCCATGCCCTCCCACCCCCGCCGCCGAGACGGCAAGAGCCCCCTGCCCGCTCCCGAGGACTGCGCCCGGCTGCGCCGGGCCTGGGGACTGAGCGTGGAACACGTGGCCGAGGCGTTCGGCGTGACGACGGCGACCGTACGGTCCTGGGAAACCGGCCGCACCGCCCCGACCGGTCTGCGACGGGCCGCGTACGCGGCCTTCCTCAGCGGCCTTGCGCAGGGCCTGGTGCCCACCCCCGGCCGGGCCGGCGCGGCGCCGTCCGCGCAGAGCGGCAGCGCCCGTCGACGGCTCCCCGCCCCCGCACCGGCGGTGCACGGCGACGTGCCGGCCGAGACGCCCGCACGGGTCGTGCCCGCGGCGCTGCGGGTGGGACCCGGGCCGGATCCCGTCAGCCGGGCGCGCCGCCGCAGGCTGCGCGTCCTGGCACTCGTGACGGGCGCGTGGACCGTCTTCGTGCACCTGATGACGACCGTGCCCGCCCCGCACCCGTAGGACGCCCCGGCGGCTCAGACCTGACCGGTGACCGTCACGGTCACCTGGGAGTCCGGCCGTCCGGGAAAGCGGACGGCCAGGTGCCCCTCGACCGCGGCGCGCACCGCGCGGGCCACGTCCACCGCCCGGGCCCGGCGCACCGTGACCACCTGGACGTCGACATGCCACCCGGCGGTGGCGTGCCCCCCGGACGTCACCCGCACGCCCGCGCCCGGCGCCCGGCCGCTGCCGGAAGCGGGCCGGGAGACGGCCGAGCGCAGGCGGGCGGCCAGCCCGGGCTTCAGGAAAGCGACGCCCGGCACGCTCTCCGCGACCCTCCCGACCTCCTCGGCGAGCCCGGCCTGCGCGGCGGACGGCGTGTGCGTGCTCATGCGGTATCCCCTTCCCGGCCCTCGGCCCGGGTGTCGACGACGTCGGTGACACGGATGTCCACGGACGCCACGGCCATGCCCAGTTCCCCGTCGGCCGCATCCCGAACCCGCCGCCGCACCCGCTCGGCGAGCCGCGGCAGATCCGCGGACGCGGGCGCGTGGATGTCCAGACGGACCTCGACGGCGCCGCCGGCGTCCACCATGCGGCAGGAGCCCGCGCGGACCCCCTCGACCCTCTCGGCCGCCGCGCGCAGGGCCCGCGCCGCGACCGTCTCCATGATCCACAGGTCCTCGGCGGGTTCCCCGAGCGGCAGCGGCAGGCCGGGCCGCAGTTCGAGGCGGACGAGATCCATGACCCGCCGGGTCAGCGGTCCGGCGTCGTACGCGGAGGTCTCCGGGGACTCCTCGTCCAGGCCGCGCACGGCACTCTCCAGCCGGACGAGGTCGTCGACGGCCTGCCGGCAGTACGGGCAGCCGAGCGTGTGCGGGTCGTCCGTCTGCCGCTCCCAGCCGTCCCACACCCCGGACAGCGCTCGGCCGCACGGCAGCCGCTCGTCGTCCGGGTCCGTGCGGGCGTCCTCGGGAGGGTCGGTGTGGGTGGTCATCGCCAGGCCCCCAGTGCTTGTGTCAGACAGCGGCGTGCGCGGAAAACGCGGGCGCGGACGGCCTCCTGGCTGATGCCGACGGTGTCCGCGATGAACTCGTAGGACCGGCCGTCCAGTTCGCGCAGTACCCAGCAGGCACGCTGTTCGGCCGAGAGGAGGCCGAAGGCCTCGCGCAGTTCACGGACGGCGTGGCGGGCCTCGGTGATGCGGGCCGGGGAGGTGGCGTACTCGGCCGCCGGGATCTCGCCGGCCGCTTCCAGGGGGGCCACCGGTCTGCGGGCCCGCAGCACGTTCAGGCAGCGGTTGGTGACGATGCGGTACATCCAGGTGCGGAAGGACGACCGGCCCTGGAACTCCGGCAGCCGGCGCCACGCGCTGAGGAACGCCTCCTGCACCGCGTCCTCCGCCTCCGCCGGGGTGTCCAGCAGCCGGGTGGCCAGCCGGATCAGTGCCGGGGCGTGGCTCTGGACGAGCGACGCGAAAGCGTCCTCGTCGCCTTCCGCGGCCCGGATCACCAGCAAAGTCTCGCCGGTGTCGCACCCGTCGTCCGGTGGTGCGGTCAGTCTGCGGGCCCCCACCACTGGGTGGCTCCTCTCGTCCGGTCTCTTCACATCGGACACCTGCGCGCCGTGTCTGTGACTCACCGGTTCTCTTCGCCCGCGCGAGCGTCCACGGATGCGGTGCGGACGGGTCTTTTCCAGACCCCTTTTTCTTTTTCTCCGTGGCCGAACGGTTCGCGGATTGGTGCGGAAAAAAGATTCATCCGATCGAGGTGACGACCAATCCGGCCCCGGCCCGGGACCGGATTCCCCACGTGACCGAGGACGAGAAGAAATCACGCGGACGCCCGGCGGCGGGCGCCCTCGCCGGTGTGGTGAGCGGATTCGCCGCGCTGGCCGTCGCCGAGCTGGTGTCGGCCGCGGTCCGCCCGCAGGCGGGGCCGGTGGTCGCCGTCGGCGGCGCGGCCATCGACCGTACTCCGGCCGCGGTGAAGGACTGGGCGGTACGGAATTTCGGCACGAACGACAAAATCGTTCTCCAGCTCGGAATTCTCGCGGTGCTCACACTGTTCGCGACCGCGCTGGGAATTGCCGCTCTGCGGTTCCCGCGCACCGGAGCGGCCGGTGTGCTGCTGTTCGGCGCGGTCGGGGCGCTGGCCGCCGCCACCCGTCCCGACACGAGAGGCTTCGCCGACACGCTGCCGTCACTCGTGGGGGCCGCCGCCGGAGCGGCCTCGCTGTACGCCCTGGCGGGCCGCCTGCGACGCCGGCACCCGGCGACGGCCCCTCGGGACGGGGCCCCGGCGGCCGACTGGGACCGGCGAGGCTTCGTGCTCCTGGCGTCCGCGACCGCCCTCGCCTCCACGGGGGCCGGTGTCCTCGGCCGGTCCCTGAACGGTTCGACCGGCCGCAGCGCGGCCGCCTCCCGCGACCGGCTGGTCCTGCCCGCCCCCGCCTCACCCGCGGCCCCCGTCCCCAGGGGCGCCGGCCTGCGGATTCCCGGAGCCGTCCCCTTCACCACCCCCAACAGCGCGTTCTACCGGGTGGACACCGCCCTGGTCGTACCCAAGGTCGACGCGACGTCCTGGCGGCTGCGGATCCACGGCAAGGGCGTCACCCGCCCGCGCACGCTCGCGTACGACGAACTGCTCCACCGCGACCTGGTCGAACGCGACATCACGCTCACCTGCGTCTCGAACGAGGTCGGCGGGCCCTACGTCGGCAACGCCCGCTGGATCGGCGTCCACCTGGCCGACCTGCTCGCCGAGTGCGGAGTGAGGCCGCCCTCGAAGGGCGGTCCCGCCGATCAGCTGGTCGCGCGCTCGGTGGACGGCATGACGATCGGCAGCCCCGTCGAGGACGTCATGGACGGCCGTGACGCGCTCCTCGCGCTCGGCATGAACGGCGAACCGCTGCCCTTCGCCCACGGCTTCCCCGTCCGCATGGTGGTGCCCGGCCTCTACGGCTTCGTCTCCGCCTGCAAGTGGATCGAGGACATCGAGCTCACCACCTTCGACTCCTACGACCCGTACTGGGTCAAGCGCGGCTGGGCCCGCAGAGCGCCCGTCAGGACACAGTCCCGCATCGACACTCCGAAGCCGTTCGCCCGGCCCGCGGCGGGCACCGTGATGGTGGCCGGAGTGGCCTGGGCCCAGCACCGAGGCATCGACAAGGTCGAGGTCCGCGTCGACGACGGCCCCTGGCAGCAGGCCCGGCTCGCCGCCGAGGACACCGCCGACACCTGGCGCCAGTGGTCCATCCCCTGGCAGGCCACGCCGGGCGGCCACACCCTCACCGTCCGCGCCACCGACCGCACCGGCCGGACGCAGACCGAGCGGCGTACCCGCACCGTCCCCGACGGCGCGAGCGGATGGCACTCCGTGGTCGTCACCGTCGACTGACCCCCCCTGAACCACTTTCCCCTCACCCATGCCGACGCGGCTCAGACCGCGCCTGTCAACAGGAGAAACACACATGAACACCCGTATCCGCCGTACCGCCGTCACCCTGGCCGCCGCGGCCGTCCTGCCCCTGGCCCTGAGCGCCTGCTCCGACAGCGGCTCCGACTCCAGCGCGTCGGACTCCTCGCCGAAGGCGCCGGCCTCCGCGCCGGACGGCAGCATGACCGGCTCCGGCGGCACCGCCATGGACAAGCCGTTCGGCGCGGCCTGTTCCGCCGTGCCCGAGAGCGGCGCCGGTTCCTTCGACGGCATGGCGCAGGACCCGGTCGCCACCGCCGCCTCCAACAACCCCGTCCTGTCCACCCTGGTGGCCGCCGTCAAGAAGGCCGGCCTGGTCGACACCCTCAACAACGCCCAGAACATCACCGTGTTCGCGCCGACCAACGACGCCTTCGCCAAGATCCCGAAGGCCACCCTCGACAAGGTCCTGAACGACAAGGCCCAGCTGACGAAGATCCTCACCTACCACGTCGTCGGCCAGAAGCTCACGCCGAAGGACCTGGAGAAGGGCTCCTTCGCCACCCTGGAGAAGTCGAAGCTGACCACCTCCGGCTCGGGCGAGTCCTACACCGTGAACGGCTCCGCGCAGGTCGTCTGCGGCAACGTCAAGACCGCCAACGCCAACGTCTACATCATCGACACCGTCCTGATGCCCGCCGGCTGACGGATCGTCGTCCGAGGGGTGCCGCATCCGCGGCGCCCCTCGGATGTGTTTCCGGCGCCGCGTCACACCCGCGCCCGCACCGGGTCCGACGAAGTGAGAACCCACCGAGGACGAAGCCGAGAGGAACTCGTGATGACCACGCAGACCGCATCCGCTCCCCAGGACCTGTCCGCCCCGCGGACCGGCAGGCCGCCGCACACCACCGCCGTGTCCGGCGGCACGGCCGGGGCCGACCAACCCGCGCCCGACCGGGGCCGTACCTCGATCGCCGACCTCGTCGTCGTGAAGGTGGCGGGCATCGCCGCCCGGGAGATCCCGGGCGTGTACGACATGGGCGGCGGGCTCTCCCGCACCATCGGCGCCGTCCGCGACCGGGTCCCCGGCAGCCGGCCCAACGTGGGCCGCGGGGTGAAGGTCGAGGTCGGCGAACGGCAGACCGCCATCGACCTCGACCTGGTCGTCGAGTACGGCGTGCGTATCACCGACGTGGCCCGCGACGTGCGGGAGAACGTCGTCTCCGCCGTCGAACGCGTCACCGGCCTGGAGGTCGTCGAGGTGAACATCACCGTCAACGACGTCCGGCTGCCCGACGAGGAGGAATCCGCCGCGACCGCCGAGGCCCGCGTGGAGTAGCGGGTCGCGCGCGGTGAGTGGACGGCAGCAGAACCAGGCAGGAGGTGGACGGGCGTGAGCGCACCGTTCGTAGGGATGATCGTGGGCATGGCCCTGGCGTTCGCCGGGTACTTCGGCGGCTTCGGCGCGTTCCTGCTCGTCGGGGCGCTCGGCGGTCTCGGCTGGGCGGCGGGCCGGTGGGCCGAGGACGGCGGCGGCATCGGGGCGGTACGGGACGCGTTCGAGCGGAGCCGCCGATGACCTCCGCCGCGCGGCGGGGCACCACGACGGTCACGGAACGTGCCGTGCGCCGGATCGCCGAGCGGGCCGCCGCCGAGACCTCGACGGGCCGCGCCTCGAAGGCGGTGGCGTCCGTGGACGGGCGCCGGGCACGGGTCGCCCTCGACGTGACCCTCCCCTATCCGGCGCCGCTGACCGAGACGGTCCGCGGCCTTCAGGACCATGTCACGGACCGCACACGGGAGTTGACCGGCCTCGATGTGACCACCGCCCGCATCAGGGTGACCTCGCTCGCCCCCCTGGCCGTCGGTGACACGCGAACCGGCGGCCACGAGGCCGCCCCGGACGGCCGGACGCCCAGGCGTCTGTGGTCCCGGCGGGGCGTTCCGGCGGCCGTCCTGGCCGCCTCGCTCACCGCCGTCTGTGCCGCCCTCGCCGTGGACCTGGTCGTCGTGCACGTCGCGCACGCCCCGGCGGCCGGCTGGCGCGTCGAGACCGCGCACTGGCTGTCGGGGCACGGGCCCGGCGACCGGTCCGTGGCGCTCGCGGGCGCTCTCGTCGCGCTGCTCGGCCTGTGGATGGTCGTGTTCGCCGTCACTCCGGGACTGCGCCGACGGCAGACCGTGCGCTCCCACGCCCCCCGTGTCGTGACGGCGGTGGACCGCCCGGCCGTCGAGGCCCTGGTGCGGGACCGGGTGGGCGAGGTGGGCGGCGTCGGCGCGGTGCGTGTCCGTGCCCGTCGCCGCCGGGTCTCGGTACGCGCCGACCTCCTGTTCGGGCCGCACGAGCGCGTCCGGACCGAGGTGGCCGCCGCGGCCCAGGAGGCGCTCGCGTCCTGCGGCCCGCGCCGCCCGCACAGGCTGCGCGTGCGCGTCGTCCCCTCGGCCCTCTGGCAGCCTCCGGCGCCGGACGAGGGGACAGCCGCCGGCGGCCCGCCTTCGGCGGACCGGGAGTCACCGCCGCCTGGCACCCCGGCGGGACGGTCCTCGCGCGGCCGGTCGTTCTGGCCTTCGCCGCACCGCGAGTCACTCCTGCCAGGCTCTCTGGCGGCAGGGTCCTCGGGCGGCCGGTCGCTCCCGCCCTCGGCCCACCGGGAGCCCCCGCCACCCGCCACTCCGGCGGCACACCCCCCGGCCACCTCCGGCCGCGTCCCGGAAGGAGAGGCGTGATGCGCCCGTCCCGTACCGCCGTCAACCGGCTCCTCCTCGGCGTCACCGGCCTGGCGCTCCTGCTCGTCGGCTATCTGCTCGCGGTCACCTTTGTCGCGCACCGGATGCCGGGCCGGTGGCCCGGGGCGACGGCGGGGCACCACGCTCTGCTGGACGCCGACCGGCTGGCGCGGCTGCGCGGTGAGGGCTGGTGGACGCCCTCCGTGATGACGGCCGCGATCGCGCTGAGCGTGCTCTTCGGGTACTGGTTCCTCGCTCAGTTCCCCGTCGGCCCCGCCCGGCCCCTGCCGCTCGCCGCGCCGGACGGCACCGTCCGGCCGCAGGCGCTGGGGGAGGCGCTGGCCCTGCGCGCGAGCGCCGTGCCCGGCGTCGCCCGCAGCCGGGCCCACGTGCTGCCACGGTCGCGGCGCCGCCTTCGGGTACGGCTGCGGGTCTGGCTGCTGCCGGGGACGTCCCCGCGGTCGGTGCTGCCCGCCCTGTGCGCGGTGATCGCCGAGGCCGAGGAGTCCGCGACGCCCTACAGCGCCCGCACCAGCCTGCGCCTCAGCGCCGTCTCGCACCGCGTGCCCCATGTCCGCTGACCGCCCGCCCTGGCGGCACCCCGGGGTCAGCGCGGCGGGCGGGGAAAGAAGCCGCTGGTGCGGGCCACGTACGCGGCGTAGCCCGGACGGCCCGCCATGTGCCGTTCCAGCAGGCGCTTTCCGCTGCCCTTGGTCAGCAGCAGACTCATCACCACCGGCGACACCACGGACACGGCCGCCGCCGCCGGGGACCCGCAGGCGACCAGGAACAGGCCCCACCAGACGCAGAAGTCGCCGAAGTAGTTGGGATGCCGGGTCCAGCTCCACAGACCGCGGTCCATGATCTTCCCCTTGTTGGCGGGGTCGGCCTTGAAGCGGGCCAGCTGGGCGTCCCCGACCGCCTCGAAGGCGAGGCCGACCGCCCACAGCGCGACGCCGGCCCAGGTGACAGGGGAGGGCTCGCCCGGCACGTACTGCGCGGCCTGGACGGGCACCGACACCAGCCACACCAGGGCGCCCTGCAACAGGTACACCATCCGCAGGGCGTACAGGTCACGGCTGCCCGGCGCCTTCGCGAGCATCGCCTCGTAGCGGGGGTCCTCGCCGTGGCCCCGCCCCCGGCGCGCGATGTGCGCCGCGAGCCGCAGCCCCCAGAGCGCCGTCAGCACGGTCGCCGTCAGCCGCCGTCCCAGGTCGCCCTCGCCCGCCGAGGCGGCGAAGGACACCACCGCCACGGCGGCGAAGCCGATGCCCCAGGCGACGTCCACGATCCGGTGCAGGTTCCTGCGCACCGCGACGGCGAAGGTCACCAGCATCACCGCGAGAGCCGCGACGGCGGCCCAGGCCAGGTTGACGGCGAACGCGCCCCACGCGAAACCGTTCACGGCCGCTCCAGCCCCTCGTACCACCCGCGCGTGGTCACCGGCATACCGCTGTCGCCGCGCGGCCCCGGCCGGACGCCCAGGATCTGGTCGACACCCATCCGCCCCTCCTCGAAGGCCAGTGCCGCGCCGGCCAGGTAGAGCCGCCACACCCGCGCGGCCTCCTCGCCCACCAGGCGGACGAACGGCTCCCACAGCTCTTCCAGGGTGCTGTGCCAGGCCGCGACCGTGCGGGCGTAGTGCTCACGCAGGGACTCGGTGTGCCGGACCTCCAGACCGGCCCCCTCCAGCAGGTTCACGGTCTCGCCGAGCGGGCGCATGTGCATGTCGGGCGCGATGTACGCCTCGATGAAGGCTCCCCCGCCGGGGGCACCCGGCCCGCGCGACATCTGCTGCACCAGGACCCGTCCGCCCGGCCGCACCAGCCGGTGCAGCGCACCGGTGAAGGCCGGGTACCCGGCGTCGCCGACGTGCTCGCCCATCTCGACGCTGGAGACGGCGTCGAAGCCGCCGCCCGCGATGTCCCGGTAGTCCTGGCACACGACCTCCACCTGCCGGGCGAGGCCACGCTCGGCCACTCGCTCACGCACGTACGCCGCCTGCTCCCGGGCCAGGGTCACGGCGGTGACCCGCGCCCCGTGCCGTTCGGCCGCGTGCAGGGTCAAGGAGCCCCAGCCACAGCCGATGTCCAGCAGCCGCGCGCCGGGCTCCAGGGCGAGCTTGCGGCAGATCAGCTCCAGCTTGGCCCGCTGGGCGCCGGCGAGCGTGAAGCCGGGGCCTTCGCCCGCCCAGTAGCCGCACGAGTAGGCCATCGACTCGTCGAGCAGCAGGGCGTAGAAGTCGTTGGAGAAGTCGTAGTGGTGGCTGATCGCGGCCCGGTCCCGGACCCGGCTGTGCAGCCCGCCGCGCAGCCGCGCCTCGGACGCGGGAGCCGCCGGACGGGGTCCGATCGCACCGAGCCGGGCGGCGGTGACCAGGGCACGGGCCCGGTCGGCGGGGGTGAGCCGGGGCGGACGCAGGCCGTGTTCGCGCCGGGCGGCCCACAGCGCCCGCAGGCCGTCCGTGAGGTCGCCCTCGACGTCCAGTTCACCGGTGACGTACGCCTGGGCCAGGCCCAGCTCGCCGGGCTGCCACAGCAGACGGCGCAGCGCGCGGGGGGAGCGCAGGACCACCGACGGGGCGCCGTCCGGGCCGGTCTCGCTGCCGTCCCAGGCACGCAGCCGCACCGGCAGGGGCCCGCCGAGCAGATCCTCGGCGAGGGCGCCGAGCCGATGGGCGGCTCCCGGGGACTTCGCGGAGGTGGTGGTGCTCATCGGGCGGGATTCTCCTTCGTGAACAGGTACTGCTGGACGTCGAGGTAACCGGCCCGGAAACCGGCCTCCGAGTAGGCCAGGTAGAAGGTCCACAGGCGGCGGAACGTCTCGTCGAAGCCCAGCGCCCCGACCCGCGGCGCGCGTTCGGTGAACCGCTCCCGCCACAGGCGCAGCGTCTCGGCGTAATGGGCGCCGAACGCGTCGCGGCGGGTGAGCGCGAGGCGGGTGTGGTCCCGGGCCGTCTCCTCGATCGCCCGGGTGGACGGGATGATGCCGCCGGGGAAGACGTACTTGTGGATCCAGGTGAAGGTGTCCCGGGAGGCGAGCATCCGCTCGTGCGGCATGGTGATCGCCTGCAGCGCGACCCGCCCGCCCGGCGACAGCCGTTCGTCCAGCACGCGGAAGTACGCCGGCCAGAACTCGTGGCCGACGGCCTCGATCATCTCGACGCTGACCACGGCGTCGTACGTGCCGCGCGCTTCGCGGTAGTCGCACAGCTCGACCGAGACCCGGTCGGCGAGCTTCGCCGCGCGCACCCGCTCCACGGCCAGGGCCCGCTGCTCGTGGGAGAGGGTGAGGGAGGTGACACGGGCGCCGCGCGCGGCGGCCCGCAGGGCCAGTTCGCCCCAGCCGGTGCCGATCTCCAGCAGCCGGGTGCCCTCGCCGACGCCGGCCAGGTCGAGCAGCCGGTCGATCTTGCGGTGCTGAGCGGCGGCGAGCAGGTCCCAGCTCCCGGGGAAGCCCCGGAAGACGGCCGAGGAGTAGCTGAGCGTGTCGTCGAGGAAGAGGGCGAACAGGTCGTTGGACAGGTCGTAGTGGCGGCTGATGTTGGAGCGGGAGCCGTCGGGCGTGTTGCGCTCGCCGCGCGGGTGGCGCGGCGCCCACAGGCCGCGCAGCCGTTGCAGGGAGGACGGCACCAGGTCGGCGGCGTGCGCGGCGAGCACGGTCAGCGCGGCCACCGGATCGGGGGCGTCCCATTCGCCGGCCATGTAGGACTCGCCGAAGCCGACGAGGCCGCCGGTGCCGATCCGGGCGTGGAAGGCGGCCGGGTCGCGCACCTCCAGCAGCGGCCCGCCCGCCCCCAGGGTTTCCCCTCCGGCGAACCGGACCCGCAGGGGCAGCCCGCGCAGGGCCCGCCGGACGACGGCCTCGGTCGCGGTCCTGCGCGCCCACGACGCCTTCGGTACCGCGGCGACGTCCGGCCAGCGGACCGGGTCCACGGCGACGGACCCGGTGCCCGGGTGCACGCCGGCAGCCGGATCGGGGGCGTCGGGGCGGGCTTGGGCTGTCCTCATGTCGTTCTCTCCGGGGTGCGGTGGTCGTCGGGACGGGGCTGCACGGGCAGTCCCCGCAGATACAGGCGTATGCCGTGGGCGCGGATCGCGGCCGACACGGCGAGCGTGGACAAGGGGTGGCGCAGCGCCTGCCGCAGCAGGGCGAGGGCAGTGCCCTCCCGCCGGTCGCCGCGTACCGTCGCCGTGAAGGCACGCCCGCCCTCGCGCTCCAGGCGCACGGCGAGATCGAGCCGCCCGGCGGGGCGTGGCAGGCGCATGCGGTAACGGCCGTCGACGGGGAAGAACGGCGAGACGTAGAACTCCTTGTCGGCGAGCGCGTTGCCGCTCCCGTCCGGAGTCAGCAGGTAGGCGTGCCGGCCGCCGTAGGTGTTGTGGACCTCGGCGACCACACAGCGCGGCTCGCCGTCCGGGCCGTGACACCAGTACAGGGTCAGCGGGTTGAAGACGAACCCGAACACCCGGGCGTGGCCCAGCATCAGGACGCGCCCGCCGTCCAGGGACACGCCGTGCTCCGCGAGGAAGTCGTCCAGGGCGGCCCGGATCGTGGGCCGGTCGCCGGCGAAGTGGTCGCGGGCGTCGAAACGGGCCAGAGGCCGCAGCGGGGCGGGCAGCCGGGGCGGCCGGTCGGGGTCGACGAGCCACATGTACGTGCGGTGCCGCAGCGTGTACCGGCGCGGTGCGGTCCTCACGTGGGTGATCACGCAGGAGTAGAGGGCCGGTACAGCGGTCACCAGGACACTCCCAGGGCCGCGGCGGCCTCGACGCCGGAGCGGCAGCCGTCCTCGTGGAACCCCCAGCCGTGGTAGGCGCCCGCGAACACGCAGACGGGGCTGTTCAGTTCGGGCAGCCGCCGCTGCGCGGCCACCGACTCCGGTGTGTAGACGGGGTGTTCGTAGACCATGCGGGCCAGGACCCGGTCCGGGTCGACGCGGTCCTCACCCCCCAGGGTGACCACGAACCTCTCGGCGGCGTCGAGGCGCTGGAGCCGGTTCATGTCGTAGCTGACCCGCACCCGGTCGGCGTCGGCGGTGCACGAGGGCATGAGGTAGTTCCAGGACGCGCGGGCGCCGCGTGACCTCGGCAGCAGCCGGGTGTCGGTGTGCAGGAGGGTGGTGTTGCGGGAGTAGCGGAAGGCGCCCAGCACCTCCTTCTCCCGCCCGTCGGCGTCGGCCAGCAGGCGCAGTGCCTGGTCCGGGTGGACCGCGACGACCACGGCGTCGTACGACTCGGTGGCGCCGTCCGCCGTGGTGACGTCCACCCCGTCGGAGTGCCGGAGCACCGCCCGCACGGGGGAGCCGGTGCGGATCTCGGGGATGCGCGCGGCGATCCGGTCGACGTACTCACGTGAACCCCCGGTGACCGTCCGCCAGGTCGGGGAGCCGCCCACCGACAGCAGCCCGTGGTGCGCCAGGAAACGGAACAGATAGGCGGCCGGATAGCGCTGGGCGGTGACGGCGTCGCAGGACCACACCGCCGAGACCACCGGGGTCATGAAGTGCGTCCGGAAATAAGGGGAGAAGCCCTCCCGGTCGAGGAACTCGCCCAGGGTGAGCCCCTGTCCGTCCTCCCGGGCCAGCAGGCGGCGGGCCGCGCGGTGGAACGCGGGCACCTCGGCCAGCAGCCGCGGATAGCGCGGGCGCAGCAGGTTGCGGGGCCGGGCGAGCAGTCCGGCCGGGCCGCGGGCGCCGGCGTACTCCAGGCCGCAGCCCTCGCACCGCACCGACATGCTCATCTCCGACTCCCGCGTGGCGACGCCGAGTTCGTCGAAGAGCCGCAGCAGGTTCGGGTAGGTGCGGCGGTTGTGCACGATGAACCCGGAGTCGACGCGGTGGGTCCGTCCGTCGTGCGGCGATGTCACCTCGTGCGTGTGCGCGTGTCCGCCGAGCCGGTCGTCGGCCTCGTAGAGGGTGACGTGCCAGGTCCGGGCGAGCAGGTGGGCGGCGGTCAGTCCCGCCACACCCGACCCCACCACGGCCGCCCTGCGCCGCCGTCCGGGCGGGCTGCCCGGTCCGTCTCCGACGCCTGCCGACGTCCGCTCCATCGTTGCCTCCTGCCTCGGCGATCACGAGTCCGCGCGTAATCCGGAGCAGGTCGGGCGATGGATTGGTGGATCGGCAGGAGTGCCGTCAATTCACGGTGGGGGCGGGGCGGGTCAGAGCTCCACGCGTCGCCAGTCCGCGACAAGGCCGGGATCCGTGTGGTCCGCGGGGGTGACCCAGAAGGCTTTGCCCGGCCCGGCGTCGAAGTGGGCGCCTGTCCGGCCGTCCCCCGAGGAGCGGCCGGTGAGGCGGCGGGCGATCCAGGGGAGGAGGTACTGGTGGGTGAAGCGGAGGTCGGCGGTGCGGCGGGCGGCCCAGGTGGGCGGGGGAGTGGGCGGCAGCGGGGTGCGCCAGTGGAGGTCCTCGGGGGTGTGGCCCAGGGTCTGCCAGACGGCTTCGGCCACCCGGCGGTGGCCTTCGGGGGTGAGGTGGAGGCGGTCGACGTCCCAGAGGCGGGGATCCCCGAGGGAGGGGGCGCTGTAGAGGTCGACGACGAGGGCGCCGTGCTTCGCCGCCAAGGTGTCCACGTGGGCGAACAGTTCCTCCATGCGGGGGCGGAACCGTTCGAGGACGGGGCCCTGGCGGCCGGGGCTGCGCATGAGGACGAGTTGCCCGCAGGCCGGGGAGAGGCGTTCCACCGCCTCCGTGAGGAGGTCCTTCACACGGACCATGTCGCACTTGGGGCGGAGCGTGTCGTTGAGGCCGCCGACCAGGGTGACGACGTCGGCGCCCATCCCGGCCGCGACGTCCACCTGCTCCTCGACGATCTGTCCGATCAGCTTGCCGCGCACGGCGAGGTTGGCGTACCGGAAGCCGGGCGTCCGCGTGGACATGCGGGCCGCGAGGAGGTCGGCCCAGCCCCGGTAGGAGCCGTCGGGGAGGAGGTCCGACATGCCCTCGGTGAAGGAGTCGCCGATCGCGACCAGGCTGGTGTACGGGGGAGTGGGTTTCGTCTGCATGGCGTCAGCGATGGTAACCCCGGCCCCTGCCCGGCGGTCGGTCACCCCGGTGCCCGAGGCAACCGACCGCCGGTGCGGGTCTAGGCCCGCTGCCCGAACAGCTCCCGCAGCACGTCCTCCATGGTCACCATCCCGGCCAGCCTCCCGTCGTCCTCCATGACCGCCGCCAGATGCGTACGGCTTTTGCGCATCGCCGTCAGCACGTCGTCCAGCGGCGTCGACTCGCGCACGCGCGCGATGGGGCGCAGGTCGCGCAGGCGGAACGGCATGTCCCGGGGGGAGGCGTCGAGGGCGTCCTTCACGTGGAGGTAGCCGACGATGCGGCGGCCCTCGTCGACGACGGGGAAGCGGGAGAAGCCGGAGGAGGCGGAGAGTTCCTCCAGGCCCTCCGGGGAGACGCCCACGCGCGCGTAGACGACGCGTTCGAGCGGCAGGACGACGTCCCGCACCGGACGCCGCCCCAGTTCGAGCGCGTCGTGCAGCCGCTCCTGCGCCCGGTCGTCGATGAGCCCCGCCTCGCCCGCGTCCTTGACGATCTGGGCCAGCTCGGAGTCCGAGAACGTCGCCGTGACCTCGTCCTTCGCCTCGACCCGCAGGAGCCGCAGCAGGGCGTTGGCGAACGCGTTGACCGTGAAGATCACCGGCCGCAGCGCACGGGAGAGCGTCACCAGCGGCGGCCCGAGGAGCAGCGCGCTGCGCACGGGCTCGGCGAGCGCGATGTTCTTCGGCACCATCTCGCCGAGCAGCATGTGCAGGTACGTGGCGACGACCAGCGCGATCACGAACGACACCGCGTGCCCCGCGCTCTCGGGCACCCCGACCGCGTGGAACACCGGCTCCAGCAGATGCTCGATCGCCGGTTCCGCGACGACACCGAGGACCAGCGTGCACAGCGTGATCCCGAGCTGCGCGGCGGCCAGCAGCGCGGAGACGTGCTCCAGCCCCCACAGCACACTGCGCGCCCGCCGGTCCCCCTGCTCGGCATGGGGCTCGATCTGGGAGCGCCGCACGGAGATCAGCGCGAACTCGGCGCCGACGAAGAAGGCGTTGACGACCAGGGTCGCCAGGCCGATCAGCAGTTGGACCGTGGTCATCGCTCGCCCTCCTCCTGCTCCCGCACCGGCGCGTGCAGCAGCACCCGCGCCGCCCGGCGCCCCGCCGCGTCCACGACGTCCAGCCGCCACCCGGCGACGTCGATCCGGTCGCCGACGGCCGGGATGCGCCCCAGCTCCGTCGCCACGAGCCCCGCCAGCGTCTCGTACGGCCCCTCAGGGGTCCTGAGGCCCACGCGGGCCAGCTGATCGGTGCGGGCGGACCCGTCGGCCGAGTACAGGGCGCGCCCGGCCTCGTCGGTGCCCGCGGGGGCGAGGTCGGGCGTCTCGTGCGGGTCGTGCTCGTCACGGACCTCGCCGACGACCTCCTCGACGATGTCCTCCAGCGTCGCCACGCCCGCCGTACCGCCGTACTCGTCGATGACGACGGCCATCGTGCGCTTCCCGGAGAGCCGGTCCAGGAGCCGGTCCACGGTCAGCGACTCGGGGACGAGCAGCGGCTCGCGCATGATCTCCGCGACCGGCACCCGCGCGCGGCGCTCGGCGGACACGGCCAGCGCGTCCTTGATGTGGACCGTGCCGACGACCGAGTCGAGGCTGCCGCGGTACACCGGGAACCGCGACAGACCGCTCGCCCGCGTCGCGTTCGCGACGTCCTCGCAGGTCGCGTGCGCCTCCAGCGCCATCACCTGCACGCGCGGCGTCATCACGTTCTCCGCGGTCAGGTCGGCCAGGTTCAGCGTGCGCACGAACAGTTCGGCGGTGTCGGCCTCCAGGGCGCCCTCCTTCGCGGAGTGCCGGGCCAGCGCGGCCAGTTCCTGCGGCCCGCGCGCGGCGGCCAGCTCCTCCGTGGGCTCGACGCCCGCGAGGCGCACGATCCGGTTCGCCGTGTTGTTGAGATGCGTGATGAACGGCCGGAACGCGGCACTGAACCAGCGCTGCGCGTTGCCGACGTTCTTCGCGACCGCCAGCGGCGAGGAGATCGCCCAGTTCTTCGGCACCAGCTCGCCGACGACCATCAGGAACACGGTCGACAGCGCCGTCCCGATCACCAGCCCGACCGACCGCGACGCGCTCCCGGGCAGCCCGGCCGACTCCAGCGGGCCGGAGAGGAGGGCCGAGATCGACGGCTCGGCCAGCATGCCGACGACCAGGTTCGTGACGGTGATGCCGAGCTGGGCGCCGGAGAGCTGGAACGTCAGGTTCCGGACGGCCTTGAGGGCGCCGGCGGCGCCCCGCTCACCGCGCTCGGCCGCCCGCTCCAGCTCGCCGCGCTCGACGGTGGTCAGCGAGAACTCGGCGGCGACGAAGGCACCGCACGCGAACGACAGCAGGACCGCCACCAGCAGGAGGAGCACTTCGGTCATCGGGTCACCTCCGTCCCATGATCGGGCAGGGCGGGAAGGAACGCGCGATGTCGGACACGCCGGGCTCGGGTACTGGGAGGCTCGCCCATGGGCGGACGCTCACACCTTTCATCAAGTAGGGAGGGGACCGCGCGGCACGCGATCCCCTCAAGGGTAAAGGACGGGCAAAGCGACTCGGTCAGGCCAGCGGCTTCACCCAGCGCCGCCACTGCTCCTGCGGCGAGTACCCCGCCGCGCCCCAGGCATGGTGCGCGGTCTCGTTGCGCGTCAGCACCATCGCGTCCGCCCGCCGCCCGCCCAGCGCCACGAAACGCTCCTCGGCGGCGGCCAGCAGCGCCGAACCGATACCCCGGCGACGACGGTCCGGGTGGACGGCGAGCCGGTACAGATGGCAGCGCCAGCCGTCGAACCCGGCGACGACCGTCCCCACCAGCTGCCCGCCGGACTCGGCGAGGATCAGCGCCTCGGGGTCCCGGGCGACCAGCCGCTCGACGCCCGCCCGGTCGTCACTGATGCTGGTCCCCTCCGCCGCCGACTTCCAGAAGGCCAGCACGGTGTCGAGGTCGTCGGGCGACGCGGCCCGTATCCGCAGATCATGCATACGACGATCACAGCACCCCGGGCGCCCCCTCGACGGACATTCCGGCATCCGGACGCCCGCCCGCCACCGGCTCCCGCCCCTGCAACCGCGCCAGCACCGGCCCGAACGCCTCCATGAACCCCTCCAGCACCGTGAAGTACGAGAACCCGTACCGCTCCCGCAGCCCCCGCACCTTCGCGACGATCTCCTCCCGCGAACCGATCAGCAGGATCGGCAGATCGAGCAACTGCCCGGCCGTCAGCCCCGGTATGCGCTCCAGCAGCGGCTGCACGGCGCCCTCCGGGTCGTCCGTCACGACCACCTGCTGGACCAGCAGATTCCGCTCCGCCTCGTCCGCGCGGCCGGCCGCGAACCCGACGTACGTCGCGACCCGCTCGTCCAGCTCCTCCGGCGACAAGGGGGTGATCTGCCCCGTCGCGCTCCCCTCGACGACCCGCGCACCCGCGAACGCGACCACGTCCGCGTGCTCCGCCGCCAGCCGCAGCATCCGGGTACCGTTGCCGCCGATCAGCAACGGCACCCGCACACCGTCCTCCTGACGCTTCCTCAACTCCTCGACCGTGCGCCGAAGATGGGCCACCCGCGCGCCAGGCGCACCCCACGGCAGGCCCGCCTCCTCGTGCTCCGCCGCCACATACCCGGCGCCCAGGCCCAGTTCGAGCCGGCCCCCGGTCAGCGCGGCCGTCGTCGCCACCTCCCGCGCCAGCAGCACCGGGTTGGAGAAACCCGTGTTGAGGACGAACGTCCCCACCCGGGGACGCCGGGTCGCCTCCGCCGCCGCGACCAGCGACGGGAACGGCGCCGGCATCCCCAGATGGTCCGGCACCAGCAGCACGTCGTACCCCAGCTCCTCACCCCGGCGGCACTTGGCCCGCCACGCCTCCAGCGGCGTGGGCTCCAGCAGATTGACCCCGAAACGGAACGGACGGTTCATGAACTCCCCCTGAGTCTCACGCCACTTGAACGTTCGTTCGCATCCCATCACTCGTGTGCGATCGCCGCCAGTGTGTTCATCCGCGAGGCCCGCAGCGCCGGCAACAGCGCGGCCACCACCCCCACCACCGCCGAACCGGCCACCACCGCGACGACCGTCCCCCACGGGATCTCCAGCACCGTCATCCCCTGCAACGCCAGCACCCGCTGCGCGCACACCCCCCACACCAGGCCCAGCGCGAGCCCCAGGACCGCCCCGAACACCGCGATCACCACCGACTCCAGCCGCACCATCCGCCGCAACTGCCGCCGGGCCAGCCCGATCGCCCGCAGCAGCCCGATCTCCCTCGTCCGCTCCACCACCGACAGCGCCAGCGTGTTGACGACCCCCAGCACCGCGATGACGATCGCGAGACCCAGCAGCGCGTACACCAGGTAGAGCAGTACCGCGATCTGGTCGTGCACCAGGTCCTTGTAGTCCGCCTGATCCCGGACCTGCACCTGCGGATACGGCTCCAGCGTCCGCTCCAGCGCGCCCCGCAACGCCCCCGCGCCCGTCCCCGGCGCCACGTTCACGTACAGCGCCGACTCCTGGCCGCCCGGCACGAACCGCTCGACCGTCGCCAGCCCCAGGAACAGCCCACCGCGCGCGCCGAACCCCTCCGCCGCGTCCTGGTCGGTGAGCGCGCCCACCGTCAGCTCCGTCCGCCTGCCACCCGGGAACTCCACCGGCAGGACACTGCCGACCCGCGCACCGTGCTCCCGCGCGAAG
>DATCQX010001163.1:0-4018 GCA_036569285.1 Streptomyces sp. | reverse complement strand
GACGATGATCATCAGTACGAAGAAGGACAGGTCGAGCGCCACGCCCCCGAGACGCAACGGCGGGATGAACCGCCGAAGAAGCTTGAGCGGTGGATCGGTGACAGTGTAGGTGGCCTCCAGAACGACCACCATCGCCTTGCCTGGTTGCCACGAGCGGGCGAACTGGAAGACGTAGTCCATGACCAACCGGAAGATGAGCACGATGAGGAAGACCATCAGCGCGATGTAGACGATGTTCAGGACCACGCCCATGTTCGGTGCTTCCCTCTCCCCTGCTTGCCCGTGCTCTTGTGGTGTCTTGCCGTGTCTTGCCGGGTACTTCCGGTTCTGCGTCTCAGCTCTGGTTGAAGAACCCGCCCTCTGCGATGCGGGCCTTGTCCTCCGCCGTGACATCGACGTTAGCAGGAGACAACAGGAACACTTTCTGTGTCACCCGCTCGATGCTGCCATGGAGACCGAACACCAGACCGGCGGCAAAGTCGACAAGTCGCTTCGCATCTGTGTCGTCCATCTCAGTGAGGTTCATGATCACGGGGGTCCCCTCACGGAAGTGTTCCCCGATGGTACGGGCCTCGTTGTAGGTCCGCGGGTGGAGCGTGGTGATCCGGTAAGGCTCTCGTTCGGACACGACCTTGGGCATGATCACCGGTGCGTTCTTCTCCAGGGACTGACGTTCTTGTGTGATGGACGCCACGGGCGCGATGCGCGCGGGGCGGCCGGATTCGACGGTCGGCGCCGCCGCGCGGACCACCGGCTCACGAGGGGCGGGAGGTTGGGCGATTCGCACCTCTTCGTCCCTTTGGGGCTGATGTGCGTTGTGCGACTGGTGGGACGCGTCGTGCCGTCGGTGGTCGCGCTCGGGTTCGTCCAGCTCGGGTTCGAAGTCGTCATCGGGGTCGAAGCCCCGGCCGTCGTACCCATCGTCCTCCACGAGGCCGAGGTAGACCGCCATCTTGCGCATCGCGCCGGCCATGCTCTGAGTCCTCCGCTCTGTGGTGGATCGGTTGACGACTGCCAAGTCCCGCGATCCACGTGGCCCTTGTGTCCGCCTCCTGGCGGGTAATGACCATATTTTCTACTGTGGTCCGACTTCCTGGCGACGTTACCCGAGCCGAGGACGGACTCCGAGTACCGCACTGCCGACGCGCACATGTGTCGCCCCGGCCGCCACGGCCTGCTCAAGGTCCGCACTCATCCCCGCTGACACCATGGTGGCAGCCGGATGACTTCGGCGCAGGTCGGTCGACAAATCCATCAACCGCTCAAACGCTGCCCGTTCACGACCGGCGTACTCACCGGTCAGCGGGGCGACGGTCATCAGCCCGTCGAGCCGGACCCCCGGAGAGCCCGCGATCAGCCCGGCCAACTCCTCGACCCCGCCCGGCCCGACGCCCCCGCGCTCACCCCGCCCGCTCTCCCCGGCGTCGAGCGCGACCTGGATCAGGCACCCGATCTCCCGCCCGGCCCTCTCCGCCTCCTTGGACAGCGAGACGACCAGCCGATCCCGGTCCACGGACTGCACGAAGTCCGCGTAACCCGCCACGGACCGCGCCTTGTTGGTCTGCAACTGCCCGACGAAGTGCCAGGTCAGCGGGAGGTCCGCGCACTCGGCGGCCTTGGGCGCGGCGTCCTGGTCCTTGTTCTCGGCGACGTGCCGCACACCGAGTTCGGCCAGCATCCGCACATCGCTCGCCGGATAGGTCTTGGTGACGACGATCAGCGTCACCTCCGACCGGGCCCGCCCGGCGTCGGCGCACGCGCGCGCGATGCGCTCCTCCACCTTCGCCAGGTTCCCGGCGAGTTCGTCCTTACGGTCCGTCATGCCCCATCAGTCCAACCAGACATATCCCGCGAGTCGCCCTGTGGTGCGATCGCGGCGGTACGAGAAGTGGTCGTGCGACTCCAGCGTGCACACCGGGGACTGCGCCCGGTCGCGCACCCCGAGCCGCTCCAGTTGCGCGTGCACTCCGGCGGCGACGTCGACGGCGGGAGTGCCCCAGCTCGTCTCCGCGTACGCCGCCGGTTCCAGCGCCGCGACCTCGGCGCGCATCTCTGAGGGCACCTCATAACACCGCCCGCAGACGGCGGGCCCGGTGCGGGCGGTGATCCGGGCGGGCTCGGCCCCGAGCTCCGTCATCGCGCGGACGGCGGCCGCGGCGACCCCCTTGACCATCCCGGGGCGCCCGGCGTGCGCGGCGGCGACGACACCGGCGACCGGGTCGGCGAGCAGAACGGGGACGCAGTCGGCGGTGAGGACGGCGAGCGCGAGACCGCGCCGGGACGTGACGACCGCGTCGACCTCGGGGACCGGCTTGACGCCCCAGGGTTCGCTGACGACCTGGACGTCGGCGCCGTGCACCTGGTTCATCCACACCACGTCGGCCGGGTCGAGCCCCAGCGACTTCGCGGCCAGTTCACGGTTGGTCAGAACGGCGGCGGGGTCGTCTCCGACGGCGCCGCCGAGGTTGAGCTCCTCATACGGAGCGGCGCTCACCCCGCCCCACCGGTCGGTGAAGGCGAAGTGCGCGCCGCTCACGCTCTCGCGCTGTCCTATCACTTCAGGAAGTCCGGTACGTCCAGTTCCTCGGCGGCACTGTCCGAGTAGGTGCGGGACGGCGGGACCGGCGGGGCCAGCGGGGGCAGGTCGGCGACCGGCTCCGGGGCGGGCGCCGGGTCCTCCTTGGGCGTCACACTGCCCAGCGAGCCGAAGGACGGGCGGGACTCGGGGCGGCTGACCGGGGCGGGCTCCTCGCGGCGGGTGGAGGCCGAGCCGATCACGTTGTCGCGGCGGGCGGGCGGCTGTCCGCCGTCGAAGCCGGCCGCGATGACGGTCACGCGGACCTCGTCGCCGAGGGCGTCGTCGATGACGGCGCCGAAGATGATGTTCGCCTCGGGGTGGGCGGCCTCGGAGACCAGCTGGGCGGCCTCGTTGATCTCGAACAGGCCGAGGTCGGAGCCGCCGGAGATGGAGAGCAGGACACCGCGGGCGCCGTCGATGGAGGCTTCCAGGAGCGGCGAGGAGATGGCCATCTCGGCGGCGGCCACCGCGCGGTCGTCGCCGCGGGCCGAGCCGATGCCCATGAGCGCCGAACCGGCCTCGGACATCACGGACTTGACGTCGGCGAAGTCGAGGTTGATCAGGCCCGGGGTGGTGATGAGGTCGGTGATGCCCTGGACACCGGAGAGCAGGACCTGGTCGGCCGACTTGAAGGCGTCGAGGACGGAGACCTGGCGGTCCGAGATGGACAGCAGCCGGTCGTTGGGGATGACGATGAGGGTGTCGACCTCTTCGCGCAGCTCCGCGATGCCGTCCTCGGCCTGGTTGGCGCGGCGCCGGCCCTCGAAGGTGAAGGGGCGGGTGACGACGCCGATGGTGAGGGCGCCGAGGTTGCGCGCGATGTTGGCGACGACGGGCGCGCCGCCGGTGCCGGTGCCGCCGCCCTCGCCGGCCGTCACGAAGACCATGTCGGCCCCCTTGAGGACCTCCTCGATCTCCTCGCGGTGGTCCTCGGCGGCCTTGCGGCCCACTGCCGGGTTGGCGCCGGCGCCGAGTCCGCGGGTGAGTTCGCGTCCGACGTCGAGCTTGACGTCGGCGTCGCTCATCAACAGCGCCTGAGCGTCGGTGTTGATGGCGATGAACTCGACGCCCTTGAGACCGACTTCGATCATCCGGTTGATGGCATTGACACCACCGCCGCCGACACCGATGACCTTGATGACTGCGAGGTAGTTCTGCGGTGCTGCCACGTCGAAGGCCTCTCGCCTCGAATTACGTTGCCGTCGTAGCCCAGTTGCCTGTGCCACCGACGACGGATGCCGAATGGGACGGTCCGTAGCGCCGACCCGAACCCTAACGCTGAAGTTTAGGGTTACCAGTGTGCCTGTTCCTTGGAGTCTTCCGAACAGGACACTAAGTCGACAAGTGGCGCCCGTTCAACGAACACGCCGAACCTCCCGTTTTTCTTTTCACCCTATGTGATCAGCCATGTCGCTGCCCAACCAGGGTGCTGGCCTGCGC
>DATCQX010001162.1:0-14669 GCA_036569285.1 Streptomyces sp. | reverse complement strand
GCTCTGCGCGTCGTACGCCTCGATGGTCTGCCCGTCCTCCTCCACGAGCCTCAACTCGACCCCGGGCAGGGGGAGTCCGACGGTTCCGGCGCGAGCCTCACCGTCCGCGCGGACGGCCGTGTTCATCAGGGTCTCCGTCATGCCGTACCGCTCGACGACCCGGCGACCCGTGGCCGCCGCGATCCGCTCGTGGTCGTGCACCGGCAGCGCCGCCGAACCGCTCACCAGAAGCCGGGCGTCGGCGAGAGCCTTCACCAACTCCGGTGTGCCGGGGAGGGATTCGGCGATGCGGTGGTACATCGTCGGCACCCCGAACAGCATCGTCGCCCCGGAGTTCAGCTCCCGCGCGACGCCCTCGGTGGAGAAACGGCCCAGGTGGCGGAGGCCGCCGCCGCGCCGCAGCGGACCGAGGACACCGAGGACGAGGCCGTGCACGTGGAACAGGGGCAGGCCGTGCACCAGGACGTCGTCGCCGGTCCACTGCCAGGCGTCCGCGAGCGCGTCCAGGGTGTGGGTGATCGCCCTGCGGGGCAGCACCGCGCCCTTCGGCGGGCCCGTCGTACCGGACGTGTAGACCACGAACGCGGGGGAGTCGGGGCGGAAGTCGTCGGCGGGGAGCGTGCCGGTGGCCCGCACGTCCACCTCGACCCGCTCGAACTGGCCGAGCGCCTCCGGGAGTTCGGCGCCCGGCGCGGTCAGCAGCAGAGAGGGGGCGCTGTCGGACAGGATGTGCCGCAGCTCCTTGTCGCCCGACTTCGGGTTCAACGGCACGGCGGTGCCGCCCGCCAGCAGCACCCCGACCACCGCGACGGCGGTCTCCAGCTCCGGCGTCGCCCACACCGCCACCCGGCTCCCCGCTGCCAGCCGCTCCGCGACAGCCCCGGCCGCCGCCGCGAGCTGCTCGTACGTCAGGGAACGTGGGCCGAAGGCCAGGGCCGGCCGGTCGGACGGGCCGTCGGTCAGGGCGGGAAAGAGAGAGGACACGAGTCGTACTCCTTAACTGTGCGACGTTCGCTGTTCGCCGTTCGGCCGGGACCGGGGTGGCGGTCAGGTACTAGGGGTACTACGGGGGCCTGACGGACAGGTATCGCGGGGCACCCGGCGTACGGGTACTACGGGTACTACGGGTCACCCGAAGCCCGGCACGACCATCACCAGCCACACCACCGCGGGCACCACCGCCACCACGATCCCTCCGTAGATCATCAACTGCCGGAAGAAACGCTCACGGTCGACGTTCTGCGCCGCGGCCAGCACCAGCGCGCCGTTCGTCGAGAACGGGCTGACGTCCACCACCGTCGCCGACACCGCCAGCGCGCACACCATCCCGACCGCCCCGATCTCACCCTGCGCGAGGAACGGCACGGCGAGCGGGATCAGCGCCCCCATGATGCCGACCGACGAGGCGAACGCGGAGACCAGCGCGCCGATGTAGCACAACAGCACCGCCGCGAGCAGCGGCACCCCGATGCCGCCCACACCCTCACCGGCCCACTTGATCGTGCCCATCTGCTCCAGGACACCGACATACGTCAACACACCGCAGATCAACAACACCGTCGACCAGGCGATCTCCCCGACCGCCTTGCGGCTGTCCGCCGGCCACGCGGTGCTCAGCACCACGGCCAGCGTGATCGCGGTGAGCCCGGAGTCCAGGTCGAGAACCAGCACGGCCAGCACGAGCGCGACGAGCGAGACGAGCGTCGCGATCCGAGCGGGCGTGAGCCGCACGGCCCCCGGAACACCGGAGGTGTCCGCAACATCTGTGGTGTCCGCAACGCCTGAGGTGTCCGACTCGACAGGACGGGGAACGACTTCGGTGGGGGCTTTCACACCCTTAGGGGACGCCCCCTCAATACCCGTACTACCTGAGGGTGAGGCCACAGACGGTGACGTGGCGGACGAGGCAGCCCCGGACGACGGCCCCGCAGCCCCCGTACTACCCGTAGTACCCGTACCCCCCTCCAACACCACCCCCTGCCGCCACAGCTTCCGCCCTCCGCACGCCAGGAACACCACCCCCGCGATGACGACGTTGGCGAACAGCGAGGCGAGGAAAAGCGCGACCTCGTTGCCGCGGAGCTTCTCGCGCTCGACGATGCCGTTGACGATCGTGCCGTAGATGCTGATCGGCGAGAAGCCGCCACCTTGCGCGCCGTGCACGACCATCGCGCCCATCAACAACGGGCTGATCCCGTACTGCGCGGCGAAACTCAGGGCGATCGGCGCGACGATCGCGACCGCCGCCGGGCTGACAGCGCCGATGCCGGTGAGGATGCCGGTCAGCGCGAACATCACCCACGGGATGAGCGCGACCCGCCCCCGCACGAGCCGGATCGCGGCCTGCACCAGCCAGTCGGTGGTGCCGTTGGCGCGGGCGATCGCGAAGAGGTAGGTGACACCGACGAGGACGACGAACAGGTCACCGGGGAAGCCGGCGAAGATGCCGTCCGCGTCGAGGTCGGCGACGAGTTCACCGACGCCGAAGGCCGCGGCGAACGCCAGCGCGCCCATGTTGACGGAGCGGGTGGTGGCGATGACGAACACGACCACCAGGACGAGGATCGAGATGAGTTCGGGGGACATACGGGCTCCCGTCGGTGGGTCCCGGAGCGGCAGGGGTGGGGGAAGGAAGGGCGGGGGCGTGGTGGGGGCTGGGCCGCCGAATGGATGAGTGGTTGGGTGGTTCGGTGGGCGAGTGGCTGAGTGGATGAGTGGCTGAGCCACTTTGGTGAGTGGTCAAGTGGCTGAACCACTTTCTCGCGTCGCTGATTACATTGCGCGGCTCGGCGGCCGTCAAGAGGGCACGGGAGAATTGGCTCAGCCACTCGACCACTCAGCCACTCATCCACAGAGCCATTTGCCCCGGCCTGCCCGGTGCTAGGCTCCCGCCCGAAAGGGGGACCCGTGAACGACGCCCTGCGGCCGATGATGAAACAGCGCCTGTACGAGCAGGTGCTCGACCGGTTGCGGCAGTACGTGATCGACGCCGAACTGCGCGCCGGTGACCGGCTTCCGCCCGAACGGGACCTCGCTCAGCGGCTCGGGGTCAGCCGGGCCTCCGTCAAGCAGGCGATCGTGGTCCTGGAGGTGCAGGGGCTCGTCGAGGCGCGGCACGGCGGTGGGACGTATCTCGTGCGGGACAGCCTCGACGCGGAGCCGGTGGACCGGATGGTCGAACGGCGCCGGCGGCTGCCGGACGTGCTGGAGGCGCGCGAGGCGCTGGAGACGAAGCTCGCCGAACTCGCCGCCGAGCGGCGGACGGAGGAGGATCTCGCCGCGCTGCGGGCCGCGCTCGCGCACATGGCAGAGGAGATCGAGGTCGGTGCCCCGGGGATCGAGGGCGACCGGCTGTTCCACTCCGCCGTGACCGAGGCGGCGCACAGCGCGCTGCTCGCGGAGTTCATGCGGTCCATCGCCGAGCAGATCGCGGAGAGCCGGACGGAGTCGCTGCGTCAGCCCGGTCGGCCGAGCCGGTCGTGGGCGCAGCACCAGGCGATCTTCGACGCGATCGTCGAGAGGAATCCCCGGCGGGCCGCTGCCGCGATGCGGACGCATGTCCGGACGGTGGCGAAGGTGCGGCTGCTGGACTGGGAACCGGCCGAGGCCGAAGAGGACCGCTGACGCCGGGAGCCGCCTCCCTCTCCGGTACGACGTACCCAGGTCCTACGGCAGATCCCGGACCCCGCATTCAGGGCCCCGGCCTACGGCGCCGTCTCCACGAGGTCCGCGACCACGCGGCTCACGTTGTCCTGTCCGCCCGCCGTGTTCACCGCGTCGATCAGCGCGCGTGGCGTCGTCCGGGGAGTTCGAGCATGGCGGTGTCCTTCCGGGGTGCGGGAGTCGGCGGGGTGGAGAGGCGGCCGACGAGGCACGTCGCGAGGTCGCGGAGGGCGCGGATCCGGGCGAGGGGCATGCCGAGGCGGCGCGGCCAGGCGACCAGGCGGGCTTGTCCGAACTGCTCGGGGGCGTAGTGGCGGTAGCCGGTGCCGGGGTCGACCCGAACGGGTCGGACCTGTGGTCCTACGGGATGGCCCCTAGGGGGCGGGTGGCCGGTGTGGTGTCGATGCCGGGGGTTCACCGAAGGGGAAGGCCAAGCAGGGGGCGTTCCGGCAGGTCGGGAGGGGGCTGCGTTGGCACCGGGCGCGGGGCGGGACCTACAGTGCAGGAGCGTTGATGGTCGTACTGTCGTACGGAAATGGGAGCCCTGTCGTGCCTCGTATCGCACTCGTCACCTGCCGTCCGGGGGCCGGAGTCCCGGCGGACGAGGACCTTCCCGGCCTGCTGGAGGCCCTGCGGACGGCCGGGGCCGAGGCCGTGGTGGTGCCCTGGGACGACCCCGACGCCGACTGGGGGTCCTACGACCTCGCCGTCATCCGCTCGACCTGGGACTACTCCTGGCGGTCGGCGGAGTTCCTGGCCTGGGCGGGCAAGTGCGCGGACGTGACACGGCTCGCGAACCCGGTGGAGATCGTGCGGTGGAACGCCGACAAGCGGTACCTGGGCGAGCTGGCCGCGGCCGGCATACCCACGGTCCCCACCAGGTATGTGGCGCCGGGCGAGACCCCGGAGCTACCTCGCGAGGGTGAGTACGTCGTCAAACCCACCTCCGGGGCGGGCGCCCGCTTCGCCGCGCGCTACACCTCCGAGGACCACGACACCGCCGTTCGCCAGATCGCGCGGATGCACGCCGAGCGGTTCACGGCGATGATCCAGCCGTACGTGCGGAGCATCGACTCCGAGGGGGAGCGAGCGCTCCAGTTCTTCGGCGGGCGGCTGCTGCACGCCAGCCGCAAGGGGGCGGTGCTGACCGCGGGGACGGCGTACGACGCGGACAAGGACGCGCATCCCGGGCTGACCGTGTGGCAGCCGACGGACGCCGAACTCGCCACCGCGGAGCGGGCGTTGGCGGCGGTGCCCGGGGGTGAGGAGCTGTTGTACGCGCGCGTCGACCTCGTCGTCGGGGACGACGGGCGGCCCTGCGTGATGGAACTCGAACTGGTCGAGCCGAACCTGTTCCTGTCGCTGCACACCGGGTCGGTGGAGAAGGTCGTGGCGGCGGTGCTGGAACGGGCGTGAGAACGCGTCGCCCCGCCTGTCCCGCCGCCGTTCAGTCCCTGACCGTGACCCGTTGCAGCAGGCCCCAGGTGAACTCCGCCGCCACCCGGTGAGGCGTCCCCCGCTCGTCCGGGGCGGTGAAGGACAGGCCCCAGCGGGTGGGCGCGGTGCCCTCCAGAGGGCGGGCGGGGGCGAAGGCGGTGGCGGCCTCGTCGACCGTGCAGGACCAGGGGGTGAGGTCGGGGATGGCTCTGAGGTCGGGGGCGGGTGAGCCCGGGGCGCGGATCAGCCACTCGTTCCAGACCGATCCCGTAGGGGACAGCAGGACCTCGAAGCGCAGAGTGGGCCACAGCGGAACCGGCCAGAGCCGGAATTCACAGACCAGGTCGCCGATGCGACGGGTTCCGGTGGCCTCCGGGGCACCCAGAAACACGCGGTGTCCGGTTGCCGCCGCCCGGCCTCGCGGCGCGTGCCGCATCGCCTGCCAGCGTTTGTTGGCCTCGCGCATCTCCCTTACGGAGACGCCGAGTTGGCGCCTGGCGTCGTCCACCAGGTCCGGATTGTGGTCCGCCATGCGGCGCAGCAGGACGAGTTGGAAGTCGAGCGGGGTGAAGGGATCGGGCATGCCGTCCATCGTCGCCGATCTGGAGCGGGTCGTTTCACGACCATTGCCCGGTCGGTGGCTTCTGATTAGCCTGTGTTCGTCATCCCGATCGCCTGTTGAAATATCGAACACCTAAGGGAGGGGGCCGGCCGTGGGACGTCTGGTACCTGCCGTGACCCGGGCTCTGGACATTCTGGAGCTCTTCCTCGACGGGGACGGGACGCTCTCCGCCCCGGACATCGTGCGCCGGCTCCAACTGCCGCGCACCACCGTCCACGAACTCGTGACGACGCTCTCCGCCCGCTCGTACATCGTCCCGGTGCCGGGCCAGCCCGGCCGCTACCGGCTCGGCGTCCGGCCGTACCAGCTCGGCAGCCGGTACGCGGAGCAGCTCGACCTCGCGGCGGAGGGCCAGAACGTCGCCCGGTCCGTCGCCGAGACCTGCGACGAGACCGTGCACGTCGCGATCCTCGAAGGCGCGGACGTCATCTACATCGCCAAGGTCGACTCGACGCACGCTGTACGGATGGTCTCCGCCGCCGGACGGCGGCTGCCCGCGCACTGCACGTCCGTGGGGAAGATGCTGCTCGCGTCCCTCCCCGAGCACGAGCTCGGTGTACGGCTGCCCGCCGACGCCGAGTTGGTGCGCATGACACCCAACAGCATCACGGAACCAGGCGCGTTGAGGGAGGCGCTCGCCGTCATCCGGGAGCGCGGCATCGCCGTCGAGAGCAGGGAGTCGAATCCGGACGTGAGTTGTGTCGCCGCGCCCGTCCGGGACCGTACCGGACAGGTCGTCGCCGCGCTCTCCATCTCGGTGCCGATGATCCGGTGGAGCGACGAACGCCGGGTGGAACTGGAGCAGTTGGCGGCCAAGGGCGCCGTCGACCTGTCGGAGCGGCTCGGCTACCGGAGCGTGGCGTGATGTCCTTCGAGGTGGCGGTACGGGCCGAGGCGACGCTCGGTGAGGGGCCCACGTGGGACGCGGACGCCGGCCGGCTGCTGTGGCTCGACATCCTCGGGTCGCGGATCCACACGTACGACCCGGTGAGCGGGCGGCGGAGCGTGCGGGTGACCGACCAGCACGTCGGCGCCGTGAAGCCGCGCGCCGGAGGCGGGCTCGTCCTCAACCTGCGTGACGGCGTGGGGCTGTTGGACCCCGACGACTCCTTCCGCTGGCTGCGCCGCGAGGTCGTCCCCGGCCGTCGCGCGAACGACGCGGCCGTCGCCCCCGACGGCACGCTGTGGGCCGGCACCATGCGGTACGACGAGGCGCCGGGCGGCGGCACGCTGGACCGCTTCGGCTCAACGGGCCTGCTGGAGACGGTCCTTGACGACGTCGCCGTCAGCAACGGCACCGGCTGGAGCCCCGACGGCACCCTCATGTACTACATCGACTCGCCCACGCGTCGCGTCGACGTCTTCGACTACGACGGCGAACACGTCAGCGGGCGCCGGGAGTTCGTCACGATCGAGGACGGCGCCGGATTCCCCGACGGCCTCACGGTCGACGCCGACGGCTGCGTGTGGGTCGCGCTGTGGGGCGGCGCCGTCGTACGCCGCTACACCCCCCAGGGCGAGCTGGACCGCGTGATCTCCCTGCCCACACCGCTCGTCACGGCCTGCGCGTTCGGCGGAGCGGACCTGAACGACCTGTACATCACGACCGCCCGCGTCGGACTCGACCGACCGCATCCCGTCGCCGGATCGCTGCTGGTGGTGCCCGGCGCGGGGAAGGGGCTGGCGCTTCCGGCTTTCGCCGGTTGAGCGCGGGGACAGGAGGGGCGGGAGGAGACGGGCGGGCCGGGGAGTGAGGGCGCGAGCGGGCCAGGGGCGAGCGGGACGAGATGGGGTGAGCCGGCCGGGGATGAGCGGCGCGAGGGCAGCCTCATGACCTCAGACTTCACTCCCGCCTCCTGCTGAAACCCCGCTCCCTGCTCCCACCCCACTCCTTATGCCCTCCCCGTCCCCCACACCTCCCCGCCCCCTACTCCAACCCCGCCCGCTTCCTCTCCTCCGCCGTCAACGGCGCATCCTCCAGCGCCGGTTGCAGCGGCCCCGCGAGCGCGGCCAGCAGTACGGAGGGGGCCAGCAGGACGTGCCCCCCGCGCTCCAGGGACGTCACATCCGTGACCGCCCGTGCGATCCGCCCGTTGCCGGTCGCCGTGTGGAGCAGTCGGTTCACGTACGCCGAGAGGGCGCGGTCCCGGAAGGTGGGGCCGGTCTCCGCGGCGCCGGGATAGAAGACGTCCGTGCCGAGGGCCAGGTCCCAGGCGGCGGACGCCGGTCTGGACACCGCCTTCTGGAGGCGCCGGGACAGCCCCCGCCCGCGCAGTCTGTGACGGGTCGTCAAGTCGCGCAGGATCAGCGCCTGCTGGGCGGCGACCGACATGCCGTGGCCGTAGGCGGGGTTGAGGGCGCACAACGCGTCCCCCAGCACGGTGTAGTTGTCCGGCCAGGAGGCCATCTTCTCGTAGAAGAACCGCCGGTTGGCCATGGTCCGGGTGAAGGAGACGTCGGTGAGCGGGGTCGCCCGCTCGATGAGGTCGGCCAGGAGAGGGTGCCGCAGAGTCCGGGCGTAGGTGTCGAACTCACCGGTGTCCGGGCTGGGTTCGCCGCCCCGGGTGCCGATCATGGTGACGAGCCAGGTGCCGTTCTCGATGGGCAGAAGCACTCCGGCCCGCCCCGGTTCACCGGTGCGCGGGTCGGACTGGATGTTGACCACGGGGAACGCGTCGCGCGCGGCCTCGGGGGCGAGGAAGAGCCGGGTGGCGTAGGCGCCGCCGGAGTCGACCACGCGCTTGTCCGGTTCGGGGACTCCGAGTTCCTTGAGCCATTGGGGAGTTCGGGAGGACCGGCCCGTCGTGTCGACGAACAGGTCTGCTTCCAGGGTCCGTTCGGTGCCGTCCCGGTGGCGGACCCGGACCCCGGTGACCGCTCGTGCGGAACCCTCCAGCCCCCATGCCTCGGTCTCCTGGAGGAGTTGGATGCGCGGGTGGGCGAGGACGGCCGCGCGCACGGTCGCGTCCAGCAGGTCGCGGCTGGCCAGGAGCATGTGGTGGGACTCCGGCCAGCGGCGGTACCAGCCGTACGGGGAGAGGACCACCATGTCGGTGGTCACGGAGTGCCGCCGCACACCCGCCTCGGCGAGGAGCGGGCCGATGCCCGGGACGAGTTCGGTGAGGGCGCGGACGCCGCCGGACCACAGCTGATGGACATGGCGCGCCTGTGGCAGGCCTTTGCGCGGGGCCGCCTCGACGGGCAGGAAGTCCCTTTCCACGAGGGTGACTTCGGTGGCCGTCTCGGCGAGAGCGCGGGCGGCCAGGAGCCCGGCGAGCGAGCCGCCCAGGACTACGGCGGTGCTGGTCATGGATGGTTGCTTTCTGCGGGTTTTCTGGCGGCGGCTGCCCGGACGGCGCTGAGTTCGTCGGGGGAGCGTAAGGCACGCGAGACGTCGAGGATGGTCTGGAGGAGGTCCGTGGGGTCGGGCTGGCCGATGCCCTCGGGGTGGTCGGGGTCGGCGCGGCGGGCCACCGCGTCCTGGATGGCGCAGGCCGCGGCCAGCGCGCGGGCCCGCGCGGCGGGGTGGCCCAGAGCGACGGCCGCGTCGTAGCGGCGGCCGGCCTCCTCCTCGTCCAGCAGGCGGTTCAGCGCGAGCAGGACGTCCCGGATGAACGTCTCCCGCCGGATCAGCCGGAGTTCGGCGGTGGCGCGCAGGGTGAACGGGACACCGGATCCCTGGACGTTCCGCAACAGCGTGTACAGCGGGCGCAGTTCGATGCGGGTGCGGTGCAACAGCCAGCGTTCGTGCAGGTATTGACCGGTGTGCGGGAGAATGAAGCCGAGGGCGACCAGGACCGCCGACAGGCACGCGGCGAGCGGCGCGACCGTCGTGCTGAGCACGTCGAGGTCGTGCCCGGTCCAACGGGCCACGACGGCGGTGAGTTTGAGGCCGTCGAAGACGAGGTTCAGGGCGTAGCCGATGACCAGGAACACCAGCCCCGAGCGCAGCCACGCGTCGAGGCCGGCGGTGCGCACCCAGTTCCAGATGAGGCGGCTCGTGATGAGGACGGCGACGCAGTGCGCGAGGAGGTAGAGGAGGATCTCCTCGCGCATGAAAGGGGTGTTGGCGTAGTACGTGTCGAGATCCCGGACCCGCTCGACCGGCGCGTCCGCGAGGAGGAACAGCACCCACAGCAGGGCGATGACACCCGAGTAGACGCCGATCACCCACCACATCGCGCGCCGGGTCGAGGGCGTCAGGTCCGAAAGGCCGTTGCGCCAGGCGATGATGAGCAGCAGACACGAGCCGGCGAACGCGGTCAGCAGCGAATAGCACCACGGCGCCGCGATGTTGGGCACGCCCGTGGCACGGTTCATCCAGCGGATCGTCGACGGCGCGACGAACATGAACACGGCGCACGCGAGCAGCAGCAGCCCGCCCACCGCCCGCAGCAGGGGGTCGCGCCACAGCCGGACGATCGTCGGGAGCTTGATGGCGAGTGCCGCGCACAGCATGACGGTCGGCACCCAGAACGAGATGGAGACGGCGTCGAACGTCATCGGCCGCGGCTCCCGTGCCCCGGGTACCCCAGCAGGCGTTGCGCGGTCACGGGCCCGAACTCCTCGCCCGCCGGGCGCAGATAGGGGCGTACGGCGGCGGCGAGCCGGTGGCCGAAGTCGTCGGCCTCGGCCTCGTCGACCTGCCGGGAGCCGTCCCGGGCGGCGGCCGTCAGCGGTATGCCCTCCCAGCCGGACAGCGCGTCCACGGCGATGTGCCGGTGCCGGTGCCCGGCGTGCAGATGCCACAACTCGTGCCCGAGGATCACGAGTTGCTGCACCTCTTCGGCCCGCTCCTCGACGATGATCAGGTCGAAGTCGTGGAACTCCACCCACAGGCCGGTCACTTCGATCTCGTCCGGGAAGCGTTCGAACCGGATCTCGACCCGTCGCCCGCCCCGCCGCGCGGTCATCTCCTCGCCCAGCGCGTGGCACAACTCCCGTACCCCGCAGGGGCGTCGGTCACGTCTGCCGAGCCCGTCCGCCAGGTCGGAGGTCAGTCCGCGCATGGCCGAGCCGGTCCTCGCGCGCCGCAGCGCGGAGGAGAACCGGACCGTGCCCGCGATGTCCATCGGTGCCCCCTTCTGACTGCCCTGCGGCAGCCTGTTCGAGACTACGCGGGTGGATGTGTCCGCGTCATGAGGGAGCGGTGGAAAGCACTGTCGGAAACGGTGTCGTGAACACAACACCGGACCCCGACGGGTGCCGTGGACACAACACCGGATCCCTACGGGTGCCGTCGACACAACACCCCACCTCAACGGTGCCGTACGCACCACCCCGACTGCCCCGCCCCCCTGAGGCGTACCGCCCGAAGGCAGGCTCAGCGGCGGATCGTCCGCCCCCGGTACAGCCGCCCCCGGACGTCGGTGAACGTCAGGTCCAGACCGACGCCGTCGCGTTCGGCGTGCAGGTGGAGATGCGGTTCGGTGGTGTCGCCCGAGTTGCCCACCTCGCCGAGGAGCTGGCCGGTCCGGACGAGGTCGCCGGGGCGCACGGTGACCGAACCGGGGCGCAGATGGGCGAGTTTGACGATCTCGTGCCCGGTGTCGAGGAAGACGTGGTTGCCGTGGGCGGGCTGGTAGCGGATCTCGCCGGGCCGCTGGTCGGCGACCGCGCCGGCCGCCGAGATCACCTGGCCGTCGCAGGGGGCGTGCACGCTGCGCCCGTACGCGGCGTACGCGCGCGCGTCGTGACCGGGCCGGGTCCGGGTGCCGAGCGGGCCGAGCCCGACCAGGTCGACGGCGCCGCGCTGCTCGGCGACCCGGGCGTGGTGGTTGATGAGCGCCCCGCCGCCCTGGAGGACGTACCAGGTGCCGTCCAGCGGGAAGCGCAGCGGGCGCGACAGGGCCGTACCGCAGCGGTGCCGGCGCGCGGCGGTCACCAGCACCACGGCCGCCACCAGTAACCCCACCCCGAGTACTACGGGTATCCCCAGGGTGCCGGTGGGCAGGGCGGGGAGACGTACGGCGGAGGCGAGGGCCAGGGCGGTGGCCGCGCCGGCGGTCCGGCGTACCGCCCGGGGCTGCTGCGCGGGAGCGGACCTGGCCACGGAGAGGACGAGGAGTGTGCCGAGGACGGCCAGATCGCCGAGCCAGGTGAGACGGTCGTTCGCGCCCCAGAGCCTCAGGACGGTCCACAGCGCGACCAGCAGCAGGAGAAGCGCCCTGGCCAGGTGCGCCGGCAGGCGCCGGGCGGGCGGGGCCGGGGCGTAGTGACCGCCCTCGATGAGCAGGCCGGTCAGCTCACCGTCGGGCGTGGCCGCGGCCCACGCCCTGACCCGGCCCGCGGGCCCGCGCAGGAGCAGGCCGTCGGGGCAGTCCTCGACGGCCTCGAAACCGCCGATCCGCTCCAGCGTGCCGCGGACGACGTCCTCCAGCCGCTCGGCGCCGACCGCCTCCACCACCCCCGGGGCCAGCGCGGGGCGGTCGGCTGGGGCCGCTGTGAGGAAGCGGGTGAGGGCCTCGGCTTCCGGGGGGAGGGCGGGCATGGCGGGGGTCCTGTCCGGGTCGGAAGTACTACGGGTACGGGAAGACGATCAAGAACGCGGGGAGGTTTCCTTCCCGCCGGGTGATCGTGCCGGGACCATTGACGTAGGCCGGACGGGAACCTACGGTCCCTGTTCGAAGGTGCGAGCATGATTCGGTATTTCGGACGGTAAGTGGACGAGATCAAGAGCCGGGACTGAACCGACCGGACAGACAACGGACGGCCGGCCCACCCGGTCCGGCCCTCCGCGCGAAAGGAAGAAATGCGAACCGCCCGCTTCACACTCGACCCCTCCTTCACGGTCGGTCAGGTCAGCCCCCGGCTCTTCGGCTCCTTCGTCGAACACCTCGGCCGCTGCGTCTACACCGGCATCTTCGAGCCCGGCCACCCCACCGCCGACGCCGAGGGCCTGCGCCAGGACGTCCTCGGCCTGGTCCGCGAACTCGGCGTGACCACCATCCGCTACCCCGGCGGGAACTTCGTCTCCGGCTACCGGTGGGAGGACTCGGTCGGCCCGGTGGAGGACCGCCCCCGCCGCCTCGACCTCGCCTGGCGCTCCACCGAGACCAACCGCTTTGGCCTCTCCGAGTACATCGGGTTCCTGCGCAAGCTCGGCCCGCAGGCGGAGCCGATGATGGCCGTCAACCTCGGTACCCGAGGGGTGGCCGAAGCCCTCCAGCTCCAGGAGTACGCCAACCACCCCTCAGGTACTACCCTCGCGGAACTACGGGTCGCACACGGCGACAAGGAGCCCTTCGGCATCAAGCTCTGGTGCCTGGGCAACGAACTGGACGGCCCCTGGCAGACCGGCCACAAGACCGCCGAGGAATACGGCCGGATCGCCGCCGAGACCGCCCGTGCGATGCGCCAGCTCGACCCCGGCGTCGAACTCGTCGCCTGCGGCTCCTCCAGCCAGTCCATGCCGACCTTCGCCGCCTGGGAGGCGACGGTCCTTGAGGAGACGTACGACCTCGTCGACTACATCTCCCTGCACGCCTACTACCAGCCCGAGAACGGCGACGTCGACTCCTTCCTGGCCTCCGCCGTCGACATGGAGTCCTTCATCGAGAACGTCGTCGCCACCGCCGACCACATCGGCGCGAAGCTGAAGTCGAAGAAGAAGATCAACCTCTCCTTCGACGAGTGGAACGTCTGGTACATCTCGAAGTGGCACGAGATCGAGAACTCCGGCGAGCGCGACTGGGCCGAGGCCCCCCGCCTCCTGGAGGACAACTACAGCGTCATGGACGCCGTCGTCTTCGGCTCCCTGCTCATCGCGCTGCTGCGCCACGCCGACCGCGTCACCGTCGCCTGCCTCGCGCAGCTCGTCAACGTCATCGCGCCGATCATGACCGAGCCCGGCGGCCCCGCCTGGCGGCAGACCACGTTCTTCCCGTTCGCGCAGGCCGCCCGGTACGGACGGGGCGAGGTGCTCGACGTACGGGTCGACTCACCGTCGTACGACACGGAGCGGTTCGGCGAGACGGACCTGCTGCACGCCACCGCCGTACGCGCGGACGACGGCTCCGTGACCGTGTTCGCCGTCAACCGGAGCCGTACCGAAGGGCTACCGCTGGAGGTGGCTCTCGGGTCTCTCGGGGTCGACAGGGTCGTCGAGCACAGCGTGCTGGCCGACGCCGACCCCGACGCCCGTAATACCCTCACCGACCCCGAGCGGGTCGCGCCGCACGCGGGGGAGGGGACGGCCCTCACGGACGGCAGGCTGACGGCGACGCTGGAACCGCTCTCCTGGAACGTCATCCGCCTCGCGTGAGGCCTCCTGCGACGCCTCGCGTGAGCGCGGCGTCCGCCTCCCCTGAGACAGGCCCGCCCGTGCCGGGAACTGGCCCCACAATGGGCCCATGAGGATCTCGGCACGGGCGGACTACGCGGTACGGGCGGTACTGGAGATCGCCGTACGACAGAGCGACGACCCGGTGAAGACGGAGACCGTCGCCCTTGCGCAGGCCATCCCGCACAAGTTCCTGGAGGGGATCCTCGGCGACCTGCGCCGTGCCGGGGTCGTCGACAGCCGACGCGGCGGGGGCGGCGGGTACCGGCTGGCCAGGGACGCCGCGGAGATCACCGTCGCGGACGTCATCCGGGGGGTGGACGGGCCGATCGTCTCCGTGCGCGGGGAGCGGCCCACGGAGCTGTCCTACAAGGGGAGCGCCGAGCCGCTGCTGCCGCTGTGGGTCGCGCTGCGGGCGAACGTCCGGCGGATCCTGGAGGGGGTCACCATCGCGGACCTCGCGCAGGACGCGCTGCCGGGACCGGTACGGGCACTGGCGGCCGAGCCGGCGGCCTGGGAGAACCCCTAGTAGGACTCCGTTAGGTCTGTCTCGATCTTGGCCTTGAGTGTGACCCGCTGGGCAGGGGTTGGTGGCAGGTGGTGCAGATGCCGGTCCAGCACCTCAGGGTGTTCTGGAGGGCGTCGAGGACTTGGTAGAGGGTGAGA
>DATCQX010001161.1:0-4414 GCA_036569285.1 Streptomyces sp. | reverse complement strand
ATCGACTTCGCGCCCGTGCTGGCCGCGCTGCGCGACCTCGGACACACTGGACTGGTCTCCGTCGAGATCCAGGGCGGCGCCCTCGACGCCCCCGAACTCGCCCGCCGCTCACTGGAGTTCCTGCGCGCGGCCGGATAACCGCTCACCCCTGTTCCCCCGTTCTCCTCACCACCCCTCCAGGAGATCCCGCAGGTATGGCCACCGCCCGACCGACCCCGCAGGCGGCGCCGGACCCCCGGCCCGCCCTCGCCGGCGCACCGCTCCCCGACCGGGCGCGGAGCTGGCTCGACACCGCCACCGCACGTGTCGCGGCCGACCCCGCCGCGATCCGCGCGCTGTTCCCCGCCGCCCGCCGCCAGTGCGGCCAGGCCCCCCTGACCGACCACTGGCACACCGACGAGGCGGTCCGCGCGGCCCTCCTCACGGCCCTGCCCCTGCGCGGCGCGGCTCTCGCGGACGCGGTGGCCGAGCTGTACCGGCGTGGGGATCCGGCCGAACAACGGGCTGTGCTGCGGGCGTTGCCGCTGCTGGAGGAGGTCAACGAGGAGGGCGGTGAGGAGGCTCGCGGGGAGTGGGGTACGGCCGGGGACGCGGATTCGGGCGCGCGGAAGGGGAGTTCGGACGTCCCTGACGGCTCGGGCGACCTCAACGGCTCTGGCGGCACCGGAGGTTCGGACGACGCCACCCCGCGTGCCCTGCGCACCAGATCCGCTCTCCCCGCCGCCCCCACGGGCATCCCCGGCGTCCGCCGCACCCCCTTCACCCCTTACACCCCCACCCCCCGAGACCGCCTCGGCGACCTCACGCTCTCCCTCGTCCGCGAAGCCCTGCGCGGCAACGACAACAGCGTGATCGAGGCGGCGCTCGGAGCGTACGCGGCGGCGCGGATGCCGGACGCCGAGTACCGGCAGGCGGTGCTGAAGTACGCCTTCTCCGACAACCCGCTGGACCGCCTGTACGGCCGGGACGCCCGCGCGGACCGTGAACTCGCCCGCATGCTGGCCGACTTCGCACACGAACGCATCGCGGCGGGCCGTACCGTACCGGCCGACGTCTGGCCCCTGGTCCGCGCGCACACGGCCCTCGCGAAGTCCCTCGCCGCCCGCGCCCGCGACCTCGCCGGTACCTGCCCGGAGGCGGCGGCCCGTGCGCTCGCCGCCCTCGCCGGCACGGAGGAGGTCACACCCCTCGCCACGGACGCGCAGGCCGCGCCGTCGGCCCCGGAAACGGTCGTCGCGACACATTCCGCAGGTGAGCCCCACAGGAGTCCCTGACCACGCGTACCCTCGACCCGCGCATCCACATGACCTCCGCATGACGGACGACTACGAGGCGATGTATGCCGCCTGGGTGCGGGCCCTGGTGGAGCCCGCGTTCCGGCTGGGCCTGACCGTGGCCCGAAAAGACGAGGGAGAACGGCGCCGGAGTTGATAGAAACGCCCCCATGACCACCCTCACCTTCGTCCAGGGCGACATCACCGACCAGTCCGTCGACGCCATCGTCAACGCGGCGAACTCCTCGCTGCTCGGCGGCGGGGGCGTGGACGGTGCCATCCACCGCAAGGGCGGCCCGGCGATCCTGGAGGACTGCCGCAGACTCCGCGCCTCGCACTACGGCAAGGGCCTGCCCACCGGCCGAGCAGTGGCTACAACTGCCGGGAATCTGCGGGCCCGTTGGGTGATCCACACCGTCGGCCCCGTCCACAGCGCCACCGACGACCGCTCCGCCCTCCTCGCCTCCTGCTACCGCGAATCGCTCAAGACCGCCGACGAACTCGGCGCCCGCACCGTCGCCTTCCCGGCGATCTCCGCCGGCATCTACGGCTGGCCCATGGATGACGCCGCCCGGATCGCGGTGCGGACGGTTCGGGAGACACCGACGCGGGTCGAGGAAGTGCGGTTCGTGCTCTTCGACGAGGCCGCGTACGACACGTTCACGGCGCACGCCGCCGTCTGATCGCGGACCGGCGCCCCCCGCTCACACCCCGCCCACCTGCCCTGTGCGGCGGGATTAACCCCCGGTGACCTGCGAGGGAGACACCGGCGTAATCAGCGGTTCGTACCGTCGCTGACGTTCTCACCGGGCCGATCGTCAGACAGAAGGGGGCCGCCCGTGGCAGCCGTGCCGGGCTCGCCGACCGACAGCGCGACGAAGGTGCGCACCGTGTGCGCGTACTGCGGAGTCGGCTGCGGCATGGTTCTCGACATCGGCCGGGGGCCCGACGGGCGGCGGACGGTCGTGAAGGCGTCCGGCGACAAGCAGCACCCCGCGAACCGGGGCCGGCTCTGCACGAAGGGCGCCACGACGGCCGACATGCTCGCCGCGCCCGGCCGTCTCACCACCGCCCTCATCCGCGCGGAGCGAGGCGAGGAGCCGCGACCGACAGAGGTGCGGGAAGCGGTTGTTGAAACAGCGCGCAGGCTCCGGGCGATCGTCGACGAACACGGCCCCGACTCCGTCGCCCTCTACGTTTCCGGCCAACTGGGCCTGGAGGCCCAGTACCTCGCGAACAAACTGGTCAAGGGCTATCTGCGGTCCAACCAGATCGAGTCCAACTCACGGCTGTGCATGGCCAGTGCGGGGACCGGCTACAAACTGTCGCTGGGCGCCGACGGCCCGCCCGGCTCGTACGACGACCTCGACAAGGCGGACGTCTTCCTCGTCATCGGCTCCAACATGGCCGACTGCCACCCCGTCCTGTTCCTGCGGATGCTGGACCGCGTCAAGTCGTCCGGCGCGAAACTGATCGTCGTCGACCCACGCCGCACCGCCACCGCCGAGAAGGCGGACCTGTTCCTCCAGGTCGAGCCGGGTACGGACCTCGCGCTGCTGAACGGGCTGCTGCACCTGCTCGTCGAGAACGGCCACACCGACCCGGAGTTCATCGCCGCGAACACCGAGGGCTGGGAGGCGATGCCCGGGTTCCTCGCCGACTACCCGCCGCACACGGTCGCCGAGATCACCGGCATCCCCGAGGCCGACCTCTGCGAGGCGGCCCGGCTGATCGGCGAGGCGGGGGAGTGGACGAGCTGCTGGACGATGGGCCTCAACCAGTCCACGCACGGCACCTGGAACACCAACGCGCTGGTCAACCTGCACCTCGCGACCGGCGCCATCTGCCGCCCCGGCAGCGGCCCGTTCTCCCTCACCGGCCAGCCCAACGCCATGGGCGGACGCGAAATGGGCTACATGGGACCGGGGTTGCCCGGCCAGCGGTCCGTACTCGTCGACGCCGAACGGGAGTTCACCGAGAAACTGTGGGGACTCGAACCCGGCAGCATCCGCGCCGACGGCGTCGGCAAGGGCACCGTCGAGATGTTCCGCAGGATGGCCGACGGCGAGATCAAGGCCTGCTGGATCATCTGCACCAACCCCGTCGCCTCCGTCGGCAACCGCAGGACCGTCATCGAGGGCCTGGAAGCGGCCGAACTCGTCGTCGTCCAGGACGTGTTCGCACAGACCGAGACCGCCGCGTACGCCGACGTCATGCTGCCCGGCGCGCTGTGGACCGAGACCGAGGGCGTCCTCATCAACAGCGAGCGCACCCTCACCCTGGCCCGCCCCGCCGCCGACCCGCCGGGCGAGGCCGTCGCCGACTGGCGGCTCATCGCCGACGTCGCCTGCGCGATGGGCTACGAGAGCGGGTTCACCTACTCCTGCGCGGAGGAGATCTTCGAGGAGATCAAGGGCGCGTACAACCCGGCCACCGGGTACGACCTGCGCGGGGTCACCTACGAACGGCTGCGCCGGACGCCGGTGCAGTGGCCGGCCGCCCCCGACGGACCCGACCGCAACCCCATCCGGTACGTCCGCCCCGACGGCTCCCTCAGGTTCGCCACCCCCTCCGGGCGGGCCGTCTTCCACGCCCGCCCGCACATGCCGCCCGCCGAAATGCCCGACGACGACCACCCGTTCGTCCTCAACACCGGGCGCCTGCAACACCAGTGGCACACGCTGACGAAGACGGGCCGCGTCGCCAAGCTCAACAGGCTGAACCCCGGGCCGTTCGTGGAGGTCCACCCCGAGGACGCGGCACAACTCGGGCTGGTGGACGGGGACTCGGTGGAGGTCGCCTCGCGGCGCGGGCGGGCGGTACTGCCCGCCGTCGTCACCGACCGGGTACGGAAGGGGAGTTGCTTCGCGCCGTTCCACTGGAACGACCTGTTCGGGGAGTACCTCAGCGTCAACGCGGTCAGCAGCGACGCGGTCGACCCGCTGTCGTTCCAGCCCGAACTCAAGGTGTGCGCGGTGTCGTTGACGCGGACGGCGGCGGCGGTGAGCGTGCGGATGCCGGGTGGGGCGGGGGAGTCCAAGGTGCCGGTGTCGGCCGCGACGCTCAAGGCGCCGACACCGAGCGGGACTTCACAGCCGACCCCGCCCGCCCTCGTGCCGTCCGCCGCCCCACCCTCCCCC
>DATCQX010001160.1:0-3564 GCA_036569285.1 Streptomyces sp. | reverse complement strand
CTGGCCGCCGCGGGCGGGCTGGCCGCGTGCGGCGGCAACAACGGGCGCGGCGGCGGGGGTTCCGGTTCGGGCGCGAACCTCGTCCAGTACTTCCACGCCTACGGCGAGGACGGCGTCGAGGCGGCGGTGAAGAAGTACGCGAAGGCGTACAAGGGGGCGAACGTCTCCACGCAGTGGATCACCGGCTCCAACTTCGAGCAGAAGCTGTTCGCCGCGCTGCTCACGGACAACGCGCCCGACGTCTTCGAGTTCCACCCGCAGATCCAGCTCGTCAAGAGCGGTCAGGTCGCCGACCTGACCGACGTCATCGCGCCGGTGAAGAGCGACTTCAACCAGGCCGACATCACCTCGCACACGGTCGACGGCAAGATCTACGGCGTCCGCATGATCGACGACCCGCAGTTCTTCTTCTACCGCCCCTCGATGTTCGAGAAGGCGAAGATCCAGGTCCCGACGACGCTGGAGGAGCTGATAGAGGCGTCGAAGGCCCTCACCACCAGCAAGGTCAAGGGCGCCTACCTCGGCAACGACCTCACCCCGATCCAGAACCCGCTGATCTGGTCGGCGGGCGCCGACACGCTGACCGCCGACAACAAGCCCGCGTTCAACACGGACGCGGTCGCGGCCGGCTTCAAGCAGATGCGCGGTCTGTTCACCAGCGGCAACCTGCTGCTCGGCGCGCCGACCGACTGGTGGGACCCGTCGGCGTTCACGCAGGGTCTGACGGCGATCCAGTGGTGCGGCATGTGGGCGATGCCGGTCATGCAGAAGGCGCTCGGCGACGACATCGGCATCTTCCCGTTCCCGAAGGTCGGCGCGGCCGGCAAGCAGTCGGTCGTCAACGGCGGCTGGTCGATGTTCGTCAACGCCAAGGGCAAGAACGTCGAGGCGGCCAAGGAGTACGTGAAGTGGCTGTGGATCGACCAGAAGCAGTACCAGGAGGACTTCGCGACCTCCTACGGCTTCCACATCCCGCCGCGCACCTCGCTCGCGCAGAGCGCGACCAAGCTGAAGTCGGGCCTGCCCGCCGAGGGCGTCAAACTCTTCAACGAGTTCGGGCACTTCGACAACATCGGCTGGACGCAGGCGATGATCTCCGCGATCAACGACGTGACCGCCAACTCCATCCGTAAGGGCGACGACCCGAAGGCCCAGCTCGACGCCGCCCAGAAGAAGGTCGACGCCGAACTCAAGAAGCTCTTCGGATAAGCCGCGGGGAACCCGACATGTCGACCACCACCACGCGGACGGCCGCCTCCTCCGCCTCGACCCCGGCCCCCTCGGGCCGGCCGAGGCGGAGGTTCTCGGCGAGCCCCACCGCCAACTTCTGGCTCTTCACCGGGCCCTTCCTCATCGGTCTGATCGTCTTCGTGTTCGTGCCGATCGGCTGGAGCCTGTGGCTCAGCTTCTTCGAGGCACGCTTCACCGTCACGCCGAGTGATTTCGTCGGTCTCGACAACTACAAGCAGATCCTGACGGACGTCGACTTCCGCAACTCGCTGGTCACGTTCACCGTCTTCGCCGCGTTCATCGTGCCGCTCACCTGGGCGGTCTCGCTGGGGCTCGCGCTGCTGGTGAACCGGATGCGCTTCATGCGGGCGTTCTTCCGCTCGGCGTTCTTCCTGCCGACCGCGGTGAGCTACGTCGCCGCCTCGCTGATCTGGAAGATGTCCCTGTTCAACGGCGTCCGCTTCGGCCTCGCCAACACGGTCATCGGCTGGTTCGGCGTCGACAACATCGCCTGGCTCGCCAGCCCCGACCCGCCGTGGTACTGGCTGGTCATCGTCACCGTACGGCTGTGGCTCCAGTCGGGTTTCTACATGATCCTGTTCATCGCGGCGCTCCAGAACATCCCGAAGGAGCTGTACGAGGCGGCGGCCATCGACGGCGCCAAGCCGGGCTGGCAGACGTTCCGCCACATCACGTTGCCGCAGCTCAGGGCCACCTCGACCGCCGTCATCCTGCTTCTGCTGATCGCCGCCTACCAGGCGTTCGACGAGTTCTTCAACCTGCTGTCCAAGGCCACCTGGGGCCAGCCGCCGTTGGTGGAGCTGTACAAGATGGCGCTCGGTGAGAACCAGAACTACGGCGTCGGCAGCGCGGGCGCGGTCGTCCTCACCCTGCTGATCTGCGCCGTCACGCTCGTCCAGGGCAAGATCATGGGCTTCGGAAGGGGGGAGGAGTCGAAGTGAGCAAGCGCAAGAACGGCTCTGTCCTCGGCAACACCGGTCTGTACGTCGCGACGTCCGTCGCCGCCGTCCTCTTCCTCGTCCCGTTCTATCTGATCGTCCGCAACGCGCTGATGACGGACCCGGAGATCACCGGCGAGAACTGGAAGTGGTTCCCGACCAGCATCCAGTGGAGCAACGTCAGCGAGCTGTTCGACGACCCGACGGTCGATTTCGCGCGGTCGCTGTGGAACTCGGCGGTCGTCGCCGTCCTGTCGACGACGGGCATCCTGCTGGTGTGCTCGCTGGCCGGGTACGGCCTCGCGCGGATCCCGTACAAGCACGCCAACAAGGTGTTCTACGTCGTCCTCGCGACCCTGATGGTTCCCACAGCCGTCACCTTCGTGCCCAGTTTCGTCCTCGTGTCGTCCCTCGGCTGGGTGGACTCATACCGGGGTCTCATCATCCCGGGGCTGTTCAGCGGTTTCACCTGTTTCCTGTTCCGGCAGTACTTCCTGGGATTCCCCAAGGAGCTGGAGGAGGCGGCGCGGGTGGACGGGCTCGGCTACTGGGGCGCGTACTGGCGTGTCGTGGTGCCGAACTCACTGAACTTCTTCGCGGCCATGGCGACCATCACGTTCATCAACGGCTGGAACTCCTTCCTCTGGCCCCTGGTCATCGGGCAGGATCCCAGTTCGTGGACGGTGCAGGTCGCGCTGTCCTCGTACATGACCAACCAGACCGTGAACTATCACCTGATCTTCATGGCCACGGCCGTGTCGATCCTCCCGCTGGTGTTCGTCTTCCTCTTCCTGCAACGCTGGCTCGTGCAGGGAATCGCACAGACGGGTATCAAGGGCTGAGCTAGGAGACCGATGTCTTTCCGCACCACCTCCACGGACGTCGACTACGTCGAGGACGTCGCACCGGGCCGCGGGGCGCTCCCGCCACGGGCCTGGTACGCGTCGTCGGACGCGGCCACGCTGTCCCTGAACGGCCCCTGGCGGTTCAGGCTGTCCGCGACGGCCGGCGCCGAGGACGACACGTTCGCGGCGCCGGGATTCGACGCCGGGGGGTGGGCGGAGGTCTCGGTACCCGGGCACTGGGTCCTCCAGGGCCACGGCGCCCCCATCTACACGAACGTCCAGTACCCGTTCCCCGTCGACCCGCCGCACGTGCCGACGGAGAACCCGACGGGCGACCACCTCCGCGTCTTCGACCTGCCCGCCGACTGGCCGGCCGGCGGGGACGTCGTCTTGCGTTTCGACGGCGTGGAGTCCTGCGCCCGCGTCTGGCTGAACGGCACGGAGCTCGGCGAGTTCAAGGGCTCGCGGCTCGCGCACGAGTTCTCGGTGGGGGCGCTGCTGCGGCCCGAAGGCAACGTTGTCGCGGTGCG
>DATCQX010001159.1:0-5317 GCA_036569285.1 Streptomyces sp. | reverse complement strand
TCGTCCCGTCCCACGGCGTCGCGGGCCGGCTCTCCCTCGCGCTGGACTCCGTCCTCGCCCAGCGCTTCCGGGACTTCGAGCTGATCCCGGTCTGCGACGGCCCCGACTGCCCGGCCGCCGCCGTGATCGCCGGGTACGCGGTACGGGACGCCCGGGTCGTCCCGGTCCACTCGCCGCCGTCCGCCGGGCTGGCCGGGGCCCGCAACTCGGGCCTGCGTGCGGCCCGGGGTGCGTACGTGCTGTTCCTGGACGGCGACGACCGGCTGACGCCGGACGCGCTGGCCTTTGTGGCCGGGCGCCTCAAGGAGACCGGGGAGCTGGACGTCCTGCACGTCGAGCACGAACGCCTCCCGTGGTGGGAGGGCGAGCCGACCAACCCGACGGCCAAGTCCCGGGCGCCCAAAGGGGTGTTCGCACCGGCGCAGGCCCCGCATCTCACCGGGGTGCGGCATCCCGCGTGGAGCGCGGTGTACCGGCGGGCGTTCCTGGCGGACCATCAGATCGAGTTCCCTGAGGGTCACTTCACGGACGTCGGTTTCGGCGGGCTCGTGACGCTGTACGCCGAGCGGGTCGCGCTGCTGCGCAAGGTCGTCGTACGGCATCTGCTGCGCCGACAGGGCGGACGGCTGAACCTGCCGGGCGACCACCACCTCCACCTCCTCGACCAGGCGGAGCTGGTGCTGTGGCGTGCGGTTCAACTCAAGCTCGCCCCGGAACGGTCGGGGCCGCTGTTCGAGCAGCTCTTCGCCGCCGTCCTCAAGACCGCCGCGCACCCCGACCGGCTGGCGGGGTGGCGGCGGCGGGCGTTCTTCCGGCGGGCGGGGCGGATGTACCGGCGGTACCGGCCCGCCGGGTTCCGCAGGCCGGGCGGGAGTCTCGGGGTGCAGCATCTCCTGCTGGCAGCGGGGGCGTTCACCGTGTTCGGGGCGGTGCAGAAGGCCCGCAGAAAGGCGGCATCGCTGAGGCTCCCGCGCTGGAGACGGCCGTCCGCGCGGCCCCCGCTGGACCCGAACCTCGCGGTGTACTGCGCCTATTGGGGCCGGGGGTACGTCTGCAACCCGGCGGCGATCCACGCCAAGGCGGGTCAACTCGCCCCGCACATCAGGTCGGTGTTCCTCGTCGAGCGCGGCCGGGAGCACACCGTTCCCGAGGGTGTCGAGCACGCGACGCTGGGCAGCCGTCGCGCCGGGGAGCTGCTGGCCACGGCGACCTATCTGGTGAACAACGCCAACTTCGCGGCGGCCGTGGCGAAACGTGAAGGCAGCGTCCACCTCCAGACCCAGCACGGCACGCCCTTGAAGAAGATGGGCATCGACCAGGCGACCTATCCGGTGGTCGCGTCGGTCACCGGCAGCTACACCACCCTGATGCGCAAAGTGGACCGCTGGGACTTCAACCTCTCCTCCAACAGCCACTCCACCCAGATCTGGGAACGCGCCTTCCCCGGCTCCTACGAGCAGTTGGAGTACGGCTATCCGCGCAACGACATCTTCTACTCGGCGACCGCCGACCAAGTAGCGGCGATCAGAAGGACGTTGGGCGTTCCCGACGGCAAGACGGCCGTGCTGTACGCCCCGACGCACCGCGACTACCACGCCGGGTTCGAAACCGGTCTGGATCTCGCGGAGTTCGCCGCTGCGGCCGGTGAGGACGTCGTCGTCCTGCTGCGGGCGCACTACTACTACGACCGGGGTCCCCGGCTCGACGCCGGTCAGGTCGTCGACGTCACCGGGCACCGGTCGGCCGAGGAAGTCTGCCTGGCCGCCGACGTGCTGGTGACGGACTACTCGTCGATCATGTTCGACTACGCCAACCTGGACCGGCCGATCGTGGTGTACGTGCCCGACTGGGAGGTGTACGCCGAGACGCGGGGCGTGTACCTCGACCTGCCCGGGGCGCCGCCGGGGCCGGTGGCGCGGACGCCGGAGGAACTGGCCCGGATCTTCGCCGAAAAGGCGTACGCGTCCGAGGAGTCGACGGCGCTGCGGGCCGAATTCCGGGCGCGGTTCTGCGAGTTCGACGACGGACAGGCCGCCGAGCGCGTCGTCCGCAGAGTGCTCCTCGGTGAACCCCCGGAAGCACTGCCCCCGTTGATCCCGCTCGCGGAGCGCACCCCCGCCCCGGCGGCCTCGCAGGCAAGGAGCTGACGTGCCTCGTTTCAGTGTGATCGTGCCCTGTTTCCAGGTCCGGAGCTTCCTGCGGGAGTGTCTGGACTCGCTGTTGGGGCAATCGTTCAGGGACTTCGAGGTGATCGCCGTCGACGACTGCTCGCCGGACGACAGCGGAGCGATCCTCGACGCGTACGCGGCCCGCGACGAGCGGGTGCGGGTGCTGCACCTGCCGGAGAACGCCGGCTTGGGCGGCGCCCGCAACGCCGGTGCCCGACTCGCCCGCGGTGACTATCTGTTCTTTCTCGACAGCGACGACACCCTCACCCCGGGCGCGCTGGCCGCGATCGCGGACCGGCTCGCGGAGAGCGGCGATCCGGACGTCCTGGTCTTCGACTACGCACGCTCCTACTGGTGGGGCGGGGTCCGAAGGAACGTCCTCGCGCATCTGCTGGCGCGGACCGACGAGGTGTTCTCGGCGGCCGAACTCCCGGAGATCCTCGACCTGATGATGGTCGCGTGGAACAAGGTGCAGCGCCGCGACTTCGTCGAACGCCTCGGCCTCACGTTCCCGCCGGGCCACTACGAGGACACGCCGTGGACGTTCCCGCTGCTGTTCAGCGCCGGGCGGATCGCGCTGCTCGACCGGATCTGCGTGCTGTACCGCCAGCGCCGTCAGGGCAGCATCCTGTCCACCACGAGCCGGGGGCACTTCGACGTCCACGAGCAGTACGGCCGCGTCTTCGCGTTCCTCGACTCCCGTCCGGCGATGGCGAGCTGGCGGCCGTTCCTGCACCGCAAGATGGGCGAGCACTGTCTCGACATCCTCGGCAAGCCGAACCGGCTCCCGCCCGACGACAAGGCAGAGTTCTTCCACCGCACGGCCGGACTCTTCCGCGCGCACCGGCCGCAGGAGGAGGCGATCCCGCCCGAACTGCGTGTCCTGTACGGGAGTTGGACGGCCTACCGGGCCCGCCGGCGCGCCGAGGCCCTCCGGAAGCGGCTGCGGAAGGCCGCCGTCCCCCGGGCCCGCCGGACCGTCGCCAAGGCCCGGCTGAACCGGCCGCTGGACCCGGACCTGGTGCTGTACTCGGCGTTTTCCCATCGAGGTGTCCTGGGCGACCCGGCCGCGATCTACCACAAGGCTCGGGAGATCGCCCCGCATCTGCGCGGGGTGTGGGTGGTCCGGGACGAGTCGACGCCGGTGCCGGAGGGCGTGGAGCGTGTCCTGCCCGACTCCCGCGCCTACCGGCAACTCGCCTCCAGGGCCGCGTACTTCGTGAACAACGTCACCTGGCCCGCCGGGCTGGTGAAGCGCCCCGGCAGCACGCACATCCACACCCATCTGGGCACCCCCCTCAAGTACATGGCCGCCGACCTCCTCACCAAACCCGGTGCCCGCTACGGCGTGGACGTGCCGAGGATGCTGCGCCAGGCCGACCGCTGGGACCACAGCCTCGTCGCCAACCCGCACTCGGAGCTGGTGTGGGAGCGGGCCTACCCCTGCCACTTCACGTCCGCCCGCACCGGCAGCCCACGCAACGACGTCCTCGTGACCGCCGGTCCTGACACGGGAGTTGCCGTCCGGGAGCAGCTCGGGATCCCCGCCGGGGACACCGTCGTGCTGTACGCGCCGACGCGCCGCGACCACGTCCGGGGCGGGCACGTCGACCGGATCGACCTCGCCCGGTTCGCCGCCGACCTCGGCGAGGGCCACACCCTCGTCGTCCGCCTGCACCCCTCGCTCGCGGCGGGCCCGGTGCGCGGGATGGGGCTCACCGAGTTGCACCGGCGCGGGGTGCTGGTCGACGCGACGGACGAACTCCACGTCGAGGAGGTCATGTTGGCGTCGGACGTCCTCGTCACCGACTACTCGGCCCTGATGTTCGACTATGCCAGCCTGGACCGCCCGATCGTCCTGCACGCCGACGACCTCGCCACCTACACCGCCGCGCGGGGCCTGTACTTCGACGTCACCGCCGAGCCGCCCGGCCATGTCACGCGCGACTACGGGGAGTTGGCGGAGCTGTTCGCGTCCGGGGCCTGGCGGGACGAGGAATCGGCGCTGCTGCGCAAGGAGTTCCGGACGCGGTTCTGCGTGTACGACGACGGGCGCGCCGCCGAGCGCGTCGTCCGGACGCTGCTGCTGGGTGAGTCGATGCCGGTGGCGGGCGGGTGAGGACGCGGGCGTGGGTGCTGGCGTTGGCGGCGCTGTTCGCCGTGTGCCAACTCGCGGGCGTCACCGGGCGGGACACGCCCGACACGAAGAACTACCTGTCGTACGCGCTGTCGTTGAGCGGCGAGGGCAAGCGGGCCGCCGCCTCGGCGACGATCGGCTACGTGTGCGCGGGCAAGGGTGCGACCGCTGCGCGGCGGCAGGGAGTTGACGTCACGCGGTTCCGTGCGCCGGACCCGGGGGCGCGGGTCGCCGCCGCGTGCCGGGCGACGGAGTGGCGGGCGATCGACGCGCGGCTGCGGGCCGGTCAAGTCGGGGGCCGTACCGTGCCGTTCGCGTCCGCGCGGTTCATGCGGATCTTCGAGGCGCGGCCCGGGTATCCGGCGTATCTGGTGCCGTTCCTCGTGGTGTTCGGGGTGACGTGGGGGGTGTGGGCGGCGAGCGTGAGCGTGGCCGTCGTCGGGGGGCTGCTGGTCTTTCTGATCCTGCGGACGCTGCGTGCCCCGCCGCCCGTGTGTCTGACCGGGCAGGGCCTGTACTACGCGCTGCCGGTCGGCACGACCGCGATGCGCCCGATGGCCGAGGGCCTGATGCTGGCGCTCACGCTGGCGGCCCTGTGGGGGTGTGCGCTGGTCCTGGAGGGCGGGCGGAGTGCCGTCGGCGGCTGGCTGATCGGTGGCGCGCTGGGCGCGCTGTTCGCCGTCAAGCACTCGCAGGCGCTGTTCCTCGGGGTGTGCCTCGGTGTCGCCGCGACCGTCTGCCGGCTGTTGTGGCGGCGGCGCGGGGTGCTCGTGGTCGCGGGGGTGGGGTTCGGCGGGGCCGTGGTGACGGTGGTGCTGGCCCGGCTGCTGCACTTTCCGTCGGCGTCGGAGAGTGTGCAGGACCTGCTGACCGGGCATTTCGCGGAGCCGGACCGGGTGCGGCCGTGGGCGGAGCTGGTGCGGCTTGAGGGGCGGTTCTGGGTGGAGTGGCTGCGGCGGCAGTTGTGGGAGCCGTTGCTGCTGGTCTCCGTCGCGGCCGGGGTGTGGGGGGT
>DATCQX010001158.1:0-6658 GCA_036569285.1 Streptomyces sp. | reverse complement strand
GCCTAGGGGGTGGGGGGACGGGGGTGAGGGAGGGGAGCGCTGTCCGGGGGCGGGCGAGGCTTTCGGGGTGTGCCCCTGCGGTGCCGAGCGGGGTTTCAGGGGGTGCGTCGCCACAGCGCCGGGCGCCTTCGCCGTGCCGCGTCCTCGCCGCGCCGGACGCCCCGGCTCCCCTCAGTTCTCGTCCGCCTCCCGCGCCGCCCGTTCCAGCCGTTCCCGGTACCCCTCCCACCAACTCGCCTCGCCGTCGGCCAGGTTGGACTTGTCCGCCGAGTATCCGGCCGAGCCGTCGAGGAGTTCGCGGACGATGTCGGCGTGGCCCGCGTGCCGGTTCGTGTCGGCGCTGACGCGGGCCAGGAGGTGGTGCAGGGTGGTCGCCCGGCGCTCCTCGGGCCACCAGGGGACGAGGCCGGTCGCGTCGAGGGGGAGCGCCGCGACCGTCTCGCCGGTGTGGGCCCAGGCCGCGCGGTACAGGCCGACGACGTCCGCGCGTGACTCGTCCGGCGTCGCCCACATGTCCGCGTTCTGCTCGGGGTCGAGGGTGTACCACCAGGGAGGCGGGTCCTCGGTGAAGTAGGGGCGCCCGAACGCGTCGCCGAAATAGCCGAGTTCGATGCCGGCGCAGTGCTTGACGAGGCCCAGGAGGTTCGTGCCGGTCGGGGTGAGGGGGCGGCGTACGTCGTACTCGGATAGCCCTTCGAGCTTCCACAGCAGGGAGTCGCGGGCCTCCTGCAAGTAGCGCAGCAGGTCCGCCTTCGGGTCCGGAACAGTCGTGTCTGCCATGCTCCGGAGCCTGCCACCGGGCACTGACAACGCCCTCTGGCGGCGCGGGGGTTCAGCGGGGTTCAGTCGCCGTCCTTCTTCGGCTCCTCGCCCTTCTCGCTGCTCTCCTTGTTCCTCAACTCCTGTTCGCGGCGCCGCAGATCGGCCTCCCATTCCTTGAGGAGCGCCTCGTCCTTCTTGTTCTCCTCCTTGAGGGAGTTCAGGAACTCGGGGTCGTCGTCGGGTGCCACCCACGTCTGGCGGTGATTGCGGTGCCACTCGGAAGGGGTACGGCCGCCGGTCGGGGGCGTGCGCACCTTGCCCGTCACGAGCCAGGCGATCGAGCCCGCCAGCGGGAACAGCAGGATGATGAAGACCCAGGCGACCTTCGGCAGGTGCCGCACCTCGTCCTCGGGCGTGTTCAGGCAGTCGATGAACGCGAAGATCATCAGCGCCAGCGGAACCAGGAACAACAGCAGTCTGAGCATCGGGCGGGTTCCCCCAGGAAACGGCGTCGGGACCCGGTGGCCCCGGTGACGGGGTCAGGGTAACGGCTACGGAAAATCCGGCGCAGGGGGCTGGGGCACCCATAGGTATTACGGGTAGGGCGCGGAGATATTACGGGGACGGCCCGGAGGCCACGGGGCGAGCCGAAGGTGTCACGGGAGGGCCGGGCCGGAGGTACTACGGGTACGACGGGGCCCTGCGCGGCTCCGGCAGACGCCTCGGCGATACTGGGACGCATGGCTTACGACGATCTTCGCTCCCTGCTCAGGGCCCTGGAACGCGAGGGCGACCTCAAGCGCGTGAAAGCCGAGGTCGACCCCTATCTGGAGGTCGGGGAGATCGTCGACCGCGTCCAGAAGGCCGGCGGCCCCGCTCTCCTCTTCGAGAACGTCAAGGGCTCTGCGATGCCGCTGGCCATGAACGTCTTCGGCACCGACCGCCGCCTCCTCAAGGCCCTCGGCCTCAAGTCGTACGGGGAGATCTCCGAGAAGATCGGCGGCCTGCTGCGCCCGGAGCTCCCTCAGGGTTTCATCGGGGTACGGGAAGCCTTCGGGAAACTCGGCGCGATGACCCACGTGCCGCCGAGGAAGGTCAAGGAGGCGCCGGTCCAGGAAGTAGTACTCCAGGGTGACGACGTCGACCTGGAGCAGCTCCCCGCGCTCTTCACCTGGCCGAAGGACGGCGGCTCCTTCTTCAACCTGGGGCTGACCCACACGAAGGACCCCGAGAGCGGCGTCCGCAACCTCGGTCTCTACCGCCTCCAGCGCCACGACAAGCGCACCATCGGCATGCACTGGCAGATCCACAAGGACAGCCGCAACCACTACCAGGTCGCGGCCCGTAAGGGTGAGAAGCTGCCGGTCGCGATCGCGTTCGGCTGTCCGCCCGCCGTGACGTACGCCTCCACCGCCCCGCTGCCGGGTGACATCGACGAGTACCTCTTCGCGGGGTTCCTCGCGGGCAAGCGGATCGAGATGGTCGACTGCAAGACCGTCCCCCTCCAGGTGCCCGCGAACGCGGAGGTAGTACTTGAGGGCTGGCTCGAACCGGGCGAGATGCTCCCCGAGGGGCCCTTCGGGGACCACACCGGGTTCTACACCCCGCAGGAGCCGTTCCCCGCGCTGACGATCGACTGCGTGACGATGCGCAAGCGGCCGTTGCTCCAGTCCATCGTCGTCGGCCGGCCCCCTACCGAGGACGGACCCCTCGGAAGGGCTACGGAGCGGTTCTTCCTCCCCCTGCTGAAGATCATCGTCCCGGACATCGTGGACTACCACCTGCCCGAGGCGGGCGGCTTCCACAACTGCGCGATCGTCTCCATCGACAAGAAGTACCCCAAGCACGCGCAGAAGGTGATGCACGCGATCTGGGGCGCTCACATGATGTCCCTGACGAAGCTGATCGTCGTCGTCGACTCCGACTGCGACGTCCACGACCTGCACGAAGTCGCCTGGCGGGCTCTCGGGAACACGGACTACGCCCGTGACCTCAGCGTCGTCGAAGGCCCCGTCGACCACCTCGACCACGCCTCCTACCAGCAGTTCTGGGGCGGCAAGGCGGGGATCGACGCGACGAAGAAGTGGCCCGAGGAGGGGTACACGCGGGACGGCGGCTGGCCGGAGATGGTCCTGTCGGACCCGGAGACGGCGGCGAAAGTCGACCGGCGCTGGAAGGAGTACGGGCTGTGAGCGTGGAGTACTACGGGGCGGTGGCTCCTGAGAGGGATGCCGGGTACGGCCTGATGGATGCGGGGTACCGCCTGTGAGCGCCTCCGCCGCCGCGGTGCCCCAGCCGGGGCGCACGAAAGCATTTCTGCGCCTCGTGATGATCGAGCACTCGGTCTTCGCGCTGCCCTTCGCGTACATCGCCGCCCTCACCGCGATGTTCCAGCTCGACCGGAACATGCACTGGGGCCGGCTGCTGCTGGTCACGATCTGCATGGTCGGGCTGCGGACGTTCGCGATGGCCGTCAACCGGATCATCGACCGCGAGATCGACGCCCGTAACCCGCGGACGGCGCAGCGCGAGCTGGTGACGGGCGCGATGTCGGTGCGGCACGCGTGGACGGGGGCCCTGATCGCGCTGGCGATCTTCCTCGGCTCGGCGGCGCTGCTGAACCCGCTGTGCCTGGCGCTGGCGCCCGTCGCCGTCATCCCGATGGTCGTATACCCGTACGGCAAAAGGTTTACGAACTACCCGCAGGCCATCCTCGGTCTCGCCCAGGCGATGGGTCCTGTCGGCGGCTGGCTCGCGATCACCGGCGAGTGGTCCTGGGACGTGGTGATCCTCGGCCTCGCGGTCGGCATCTGGATCGGCGGGTTCGACCTGATTTACGCCTGCCAGGACATCGAGACGGACCGCGAGACCGGCGTCCTCTCCGTCCCCGCCCGCTTCGGCGTCCCCACCGCCATCTGGTCCGCCCGCGCCTGCCACGCCGTGACCACCGCGCTCCTCGTCTGGTACGCCCTCGCCACCGACGCCGGCGCGTTCTTCTGGCTCGGCCTCCTCGTCGTCGCCGCCGCCTTCCTCTACGAACACAGCATCGTCCGCCCCCACGACCTCACCCGCCTCAACCGAGCCTTCTTCTCGGTCAACGGCTTCATCGGCATCGCCTTGTTCGTGTGCGCGCTGCTGGATCTGCTGGTGAGGGGGCTGACGGTCTGAGTAGGGTGCGGTTCCCATGGACCGCCTGCACACCCGACTCGCCCGTTTCGAGGACGCGTTCCCCGGGTTCCTGACGGAGATCGTCGAGGGCAGCGTGACGGCCACACCGGTCACCCCGTACCACGGACGTACTACCCACCGGGTAGGGGTCGCCCTGGAGCCACAGCTCGCGGCCGGGTGGGGTGTGGTGAGCCGCGTCGCTGTCCCTTTCGACGACGACAACGAGTTCTGCCCCGACCTGGCGGTCATACCCACGACGGAGATCGCCAGGAACCGGCTCTCGTGTCCGCCGGAGCTGATCGCGCTGGTCGTCGAGGTCGTCGCCAAGGGCAGCGTCCGCCGGGACTACGAGATCAAACCCCGGAAGTACGCCTCCCGAGGTATCGCCGACTACCTCCTCTTCGACCCCCTCCAGGGCCACGCCGTGACGATGTGGAACCCCGGACCTGAGGGCTACCGGGGCCAGGACACGGTTCCGTACGGAGCCGATCTGGCCGTCGACACCCCGCTGGGCAAGCTGACGATCCCCACCGCCGCGCTCCCCGTGGACGGCAAGGCCCCCGGCCGGTCCTGAGCCTCCCCATGCTCGCCGGTACGCTCGGGGTGTGAACGCAGGAGAAACGCAGCGCGTGCCTTGGATCGTGGGGGTGTCGGGGGCGTCGGGGACGCCGTACGCCGGTGCTGTCCTGAGGGCGTTGCTGGCGGCGGGCGAGAGTGTCGACCTCGTCGTCAGCCGGGCCTCGCGGCTCACCCTGCTGGACGAGACGGGGGTCTCGTTCAGGGACGCGCACTGGCGCGAGGACCTGGGGGAGTGGCTCTCGCGAGGGGCGGACGGCAAACCCGGGAGCTACGAGGTGGAGCTGGACGGCGTCCGGTACTGGCCCGCCGGTGACCTCGCCGCGGGCCCGTCCTCGGGGTCGTACCCCTCCAGAGGGATGATCATCGTCCCCGCCTCCACGGCCTGCGTCGCGGGAGTCGCCCTCGGCCTCTCCAAGGACCTCCTCCAACGGGCCGCGAGCGTCGTCCTGAAGGAGCGCCGGCCCCTGGTCGTCGCCGTCAGGGAGACCCCGCTGAACGGCCAGACCCTGCGTCACCTCGTCACCCTCGACGACGCCGGCGCGAGCGTGGTCCCCGCCTCGCCCGCCTTCTACTCCGGAGCCACGCACATCCAGGACCTGGTCGACTTCGTCGCCGGCCGGGTACTGGACTCGGCGGGCGTGCCCCACGGCCTCTACCGGCGCTGGAAGGGCGAACTCGGCGGCGGGGGCGCCCGCGCCGACTGAGCGTCGTCCCCGTAATACCCGGTACCAGCCGACGCCGGAGGTTCTTGGGGGAGCCTTCGCGCCGGCACATTTCAGGAACCCCGCAGATCCCTCCGCGCGCGAGCGGATCTCTCATCGGAAGGCGCTAATCGCATGGACGCGGTGGACAGGCAGCTCATCCAGGCCCTGAGAGAGAACGGCCGGGCCTCCTACGCGGAGCTGGGACGCCTCGTCGGCCTGTCGGGACCCAGTGTCACCGACCGCATCAACCGGCTGGAGGCGGCCGGCGTCATCACCGGCTACCGGGCGACGGTCGACGCCGCCTCCCTCGGCCTCGGCGTCACCGCCCTCATCGGCATCTCCCTCTCCGACGCCGCCGACCACGAGGACGTCGCCCGCCGCCTCAAGGACTTCGGCGAGATCGAGGACTGCTGGTTCATCGCCGGCGACGACTCCTTCATGCTCAAGGTCCGCGCGGGCGACGTCGACGGCCTGGAGCGCATCATCCGCCGGCTCTCTGGCACGAAGGGCGTCTCCCGTACCCGTACGACCATCGTGCTCTCCACGAAGTGGGAGAACCGGGTGGGGGATCTCCCCGAGGAGGTCTAGGGCCACGGGGCCGGGGGTACTACGGGTCCACCGCTCCCCTGACGTGCGGGGGAGTACCTTTGGGGAAGCTGTCGTACGAAAGGTGGAGGCATGGACGTCGGGCTCAAGCGTGAGCTGGAGGAGAAGGTCCGCTCCGGCGAGCGGCTGACCCGCGAGGACGGCATCGCGCTCTACGGCTCGGACGACCTGGCCTGGCTCGGCGGCCTGGCGCACGAGGTGCGGACGCGCAAGAACGGTGACGTCGTCCACTTCAACGTCAACCGCCACCTCAACATGACCAACGTGTGCACGGCGTCGTGCGCGTACTGCTCGTTCCAGCGCAAGCCGGGGGAGAAGGACGCGTACACGATGCGCATCGAGGAGGCCGTCCGGCTGGCGAAGGAGATGGAGTCGGAGAACCTCACCGAACTCCACATCGTCAACGGCCTGCACCCGAGCCTCCCCTGGAGGTACTACCCCCGCTCCCTGCGCGAGCTGAAGGCGGCCCTGCCCGGCGTCTCGCTGAAGGCGTTCACGGCGACGGAGATCCACCACTTCGAGACGATCTCCGGCCTGTCCGCCTCCGAGATCCTCGACGAACTCATCGACGCGGGGCTTGAGTCGCTGACCGGCGGTGGTGCCGAGATCTTCGACTGGGAGGTCCGGCAGCACATCGTCGACCACCGCACCCACTGGGAGGACTGGTCGCGCATCCACCGGCTGGCACACGAGAAGGGTCTCAAGACCCCGTGCACCATGCTGTACGGCCACATCGAGGAGCACCGCCACCGCGTCGACCACGTCCTGCGGCTGCGTGAACTCCAGGACGAGACCGGCGGGTTCCAGGTCTTCATCCCGCTGCGCTACCAGCACGACTT
>DATCQX010001157.1:0-18593 GCA_036569285.1 Streptomyces sp. | reverse complement strand
GCTTGAGTTCGGGCGACACAGGGGTCCACTCGATCAGCGCGTCCTCGTCGTACGCGGTGATCACCACCGTCACGTCGTACCGCCCCATCGGCCGGTCGCCCAGCGCCTCCCGGTCCATGTGGACGACGAAGGAGTCCCCGGTCTTCGACACCCGCTCCCCGTCGGCGGACTGCAGCATCCCGGAGCTGTCGATGGAGACGTGACCGCGCGGATCGGTGAGGACGGCGAAGACGCGGGCTGGGGGCGCGGCTATCTCGCGGGTCACCTCGAAGCGCTCGTCGGACATGGTCTTCCCTCGTTTCTGCAAGGCGCTACCACCGGTTCCCCCGATGATCACCGGAATCCTACGCTCCGCCCCCATCAACCCCCTGAGCACCTGATGATGTTCACCGCGAGCCCGCCCCGAGCTGTCTCCTTGTACTTCACAGAGATGCGGACGGCCTATCCATCTTTGCGAAGGATGCAGGTGACCTGAAGACCGACGTCCCTGGAAAACGTTCCAGGGCAGTGGACGCCCAACTGCTCCGCCAGGTCTCGCCCGTACAGATCCACAGAGGACTCCGCCAGTTCGGCCAGCGTGCTGACAGCCGTACGGCCGCGTGACCACGCCACCAGGCACGTGACCACGCTGATCACGGCGGAGGGCCACCACCAACCGGTCAACGGCAGATAGAGCAGTCCCCAGCCGAACAGGCGGGCCCCGGCCGACAGTGCGGTCCGTGCCGTCGTGAGTTCCGCACGTGTCGCGTCCGGCACACACAACCACAACCGCGGCCAGAGAGAGGTGAAGTCCACGTCGTACATCAGGTGAACGCGTTCATCCATGGCGCGGATACGGTCGCTCATCCAGGTCGGCCGTTCCGGATTCACGGGACAGATCCGGTCCCGTGCGATGAGCAGAGTGTCCAATTCGTAGGCGGTGGTCTCGCGGGAGCTTTCCGCATAGCTTCGCAGTAGGGCTGTCTGGTATGTCTGGTCCGCGGCCGACCAACGCGTACGACGGCGGGCCGTCAGCCAGCGGCTCGCCCTGCCACGACTCGTGGTCAGCCACAGCCGCTCCACACCACTGCCGAGGGCCTGGGCGGCCAGCCCCACAGCGCTCGCCCCCAATCCGAAGAAGATCACTAGCGTCAAGGTCTGACCCGCGCCTCGAAACGCTCCGTCGATAGTGTTCGCCATGTCCACCAGGGCCCTGACGTCGTACCAGCGTTCATGCCCCAGCACCAGCACGCCGGCGCCCGACACGGCCAGAAAAAGAGCCCCAGACAAAATCGGCAGCGTCAGCCAGCGGTCCGCCGCCCGCTTGCCGAGTTCGGAGAAGAAGGCGTTCACCGCCTGATCCGCTCTGTCACCAGGGATGTGTCGTGCACCGCGCACCGCGGCGGGTCGAGCCTTGCCGCCCAGGTCATGCGCTCGACCCGGGCGCAACGCAAGAACCCTGGACAGCGGAGCACCTCGTGCACCGAGTGCTCGGTCACACCAGGCAGGGACCGATAGCCCGCACCAGGTGGTGGCGTCGTACGGTACCTGCCCATACCGCCGGGCAAGCCTGACCGGTATAACTCCGCATCCAACTCTGCGAGCAAGGGCGCTACCTCGCCCTCGGTGGCGTCATCGCGCTGTGCCGCCGCCACGGCCAGCAAGGCCAACGTGCGGGCTGTGCCCGGTGCGGCGATAGGCCCTGTGGTCTCGGTGAGCCTCAAACACAGCCACGCCAGCGAGTCCGTCGACCTGCTTTCGGTTCCACCCATGGTGCCCCTGTCCGGACAAGCCTCTGTGCCAACCAAGTAGATCTAGTATGAAGGGAGTTGGCGCATACGACGGGATCCTTGGCAGGGAGTGTCCGTGGCGGACGATGAGCGATTGACCGCACTGTTCGCCGCAGCGCAGGACCGGGTCCAAGCCGTGACGAACGGTGGGGACGGCGAGGTCGTGCTGGGCGCCGATGCGATGGCCGAAGCGGCAGAGTTGCACGCTGCCATGTGGCGAAGTAGTTGGGCCTTCTATTACACGGGTCTGCTGGCCTGGCTGAGATTCGCGGCTCGCCGGGACCCTCGGGACATCTTGGATCTCATGCTGGCCTTGCGGGTCTTCGCCGTCTGGTTCGAGCACGACCCGGACCACGTGCCTTCACGGATTCAGAGCGTGTTGCGAGTGGAGGTGCCTGAGTCCGTTGAACCGGCGGTGGAGGGTGCCCCTGTGCACCCGTATCAGCTCAACACCGTCGCGATCGATTTGTTGACCAAGGAACCACCGGAGGCCGCCCTTGTGAGCGTGGCATTGTTGCGCGCGTCGATCTTGATTGCGCTCCCAGACGGTGAGCTCATCCCGGGCTTGTTTCAGAATCTCGGTGCTGCCCTTGTCTCGCTCGGCCTGGTGACCGAGGACCCGGAAATCCTCGAAGAGGCGGTGAAAGTGCAGCGGGCGGCGGTGAGCAGCGTACCGAAGGACGGGTACCTGATGCCGATATGCCTCACCGGCCTTGGGCTCGTCCTCGGCTACTTGCACGGACACAGCCGGGACCGAAGACATCTCGATGAAGCTCTCGCCGCGATGGAACGAGCTCTGGAAATGACCCGTCACGATGACCCGGAGCTCCCAGACCGGTTGAGCGACCATGCCCAGCTGCTGTTGAGTAAGCACGCGTGCTCCGGTGAGCTGGAGGATGCCCATCGAGCTCACAGCTCCATTGGCTTAGCCCTGGCGCTCACAGCCACTGACCACCCACGACGTGAGATGTACGAGGAGGTTGGCCGTGTGACCGAGGCGGCAGTCGTATCTCACTTCTCGATGAAGGAGGAGCCGGGGCGTTCGCCCGTCATGATGACGGTGAACGAAGCCCTGGAAGAGATCGCGATGCTACGCAGGGACGTAGCCGAACTCGCGGATGGCGATCCACTCGAACGGGCGGTGACAACGTCGATACTGGCGCTCAAGCATGAGCAACGTTGGTTACGCATAGGCACGTTGGAAGATCTGGAAGAGGCGATCCGACACTACCGCACGGCCCTGAACCAATTGCCCGAGGGCCATGGGCGGTACGCAGAGAGCACGCAGGGGTTGATCTTCTGCCTCATGGCCCGTCACCGGCTGTTCGCGGCGATTGAGGATCTTGAAGAGGTCGTTGCCCTGGAGCGCCTCCTCGTGGGCGTCAGAGAAGCAGGGCCGGCCGCGCGGTATGCCGTACAACTCGTCGAACTGGCAAACGCTCTCATGGGCCGCTACGAACTGCGAGGCAACGCTGCGGACTTCGAGGAAGCCCTCCGGTACGGTGAAATGGCGGTCGAGGTTGCAGAGGAAGGCTGTGAAGAGTGGCTGCTGGCGCGGGCGACGGTGGCCCAGGCATTGCTGATACGTCACAGGGACAGGAACGACACGTCGACCGATAGTGACGACCTGGAACGGGCCGTGGACTTGCTGGAGGCCGCCGTCGACGGACTGCCCACCCACCACGCCAACGCCGGCGTCGCCTTGCAGAATCTGGCCGCCGCGCTGACCGCGCGGTACTACGACCACGGCGCCCTCACGGACCTTGACACGGCTGCCGAACGGCTGAGGGAGGCGTACGCCGCCGTACGCCTGCATCCTGAGCAGCGAATCAGGGATCACGAGCCGGGGGTGATGCTCGGGCAAGTGCTGCATCAGAGGTGGCTACGCCACGGGGCGTTCAGCGACTTGGACGAAGCCGTGGCGGTGACCCGACAGGTTGTCCGAGCTGTCCCCGGCGGTTGGTCCGACCAGGACGGCGTGCGCGTCAGGCTGGTGCGGTTGCTGCTGGACCGCTACGGCAGGACAGGGGTCCGAGCGGATCTCACCGAAGCGCGCAGACTTGCCCGTCAGGCCGTCTGCGAGACCCCCGAGGACGACTTGAGAGTCTTGAACCGTGCGCGGGCCGCGCTTGCGGACGCTCTCCTGGCAACGCTGCCCGGCGAGCTGGGACCCACCCCGGAAAATACGGTTGAGGCGGTCGGTCTGCGCCGGCAAGCACATAATTCCGCACCGACGCCTGAGACATCCGTCGGCCTGGCCCGCGCCCTGCATGCACACCACCGGGCCAGCGCCGCCGGTGGGCCCCCACCGGACGAAGCCCGCCACCTGTTGGAGACGGCATTGTCCACTGGGCACGGTCGAAGCGTCGAAGCGCTCGCTGCCCTCGGAGCTCTCCTGGCACTGTTCCCCGACCCGCCCGCTCGTGAGCGGGCCGAGGAATGCTTCCGTGAGGTCGCACTGATGGCCGACGTGGCTCCCGCCAAGCGGCTGGAGGCTGCCCAGTGCTGGGCTGAACTCCTTGCCTCGCAAGCGAAGTGGGAGCAGGCTGCCAAGGCGTACGAAGTCGCGCTCGCCCTCCTGCCCCAGCTGGCGCCTCACACCCTTGCGCGCACCGACCGTGAGCACGGCCTCGGTTCAGCCACCGGACTCGCGTCCGACGCCGCAGCCTGCTTAATACGCCTGAACCGCAGTGAGGCGGCCGTCCGGCTCTGGGAGGCGGGCCGCGGCGTGCTCTGGGAGCAACGGACGGAGACTCGCGGCGATCTCGCTGCCCTACGTGCCATCGCCCCCCGACTGGCTATCTCCTACGAAGAGTTACGCGAGCGACTGGATGCTCAAGATCGGGCCGGCTCGCTCACGGACCCATCGACCCCGTACGGCTGGCAGAGTGACCTGGAGGCGCAGCCGGGCATGGCGGCCGAACAGCGTCGGCGGTTGGGACAGCAGTGGCAATCGCTCCTGGAGGAGATCCGTTCTCTGGATGCCTTCGCCGATTTCCCTCGCCCGCCCGGTCAGCGCGACATTTACTCCGGTGTCACGGGACCGGTCGTAGCGATCTTCACCAGCACCTACGGCAGCTGTGCCGTGCTTCTTGGGCCGGACGGGGTCATGGGCCGAGTTCCGTTGCCGGAGCTGACTCCCGGCGTGGCAGCTGAGTACACCGATCTGCTCAATGGGGCGTTGCAAGAGGTCGCCGACCCCACGAATCCATACGAGCGGCGATGTGCGGCCGAGGCCTCCATCTCCGCGGTGCTCGAATGGTTGGGATCGGCGGTGACAGGACCTGTGCTTGCCGCGCTCGGGTATGGTCCGGTGGCTGCCGGAGAACCGCTGCCGCGCCTGTGGTGGGTGCCGGACGGGGCACTCGCCCAGCTACCGCTCCACGCTGCCGGGACAGCTCTCCAACAGGTCTGCTCCTCGTATGCGCTGACACTCAGTACGCTGCGCCGAGCGTCAGCGAACGTCGGGGTGTCCCCGGCGTCGAAGGTCTTGGCCGTTGCCATGCCGCAGACGCCGGGCGCCGCACCCATCGAGGGCGCGGCGGCAGAAGCACGGTATCTCGCTGAGCGGTACGGTGCGCAGGTGTTGGCTGGCGAACAAGCCACACACGACGCGGTGTGCGCAGCCCTTCCCGACTACGAAGTGGTCCACTTCGCCTGTCACAGTGACGGCTCCGGGCTGTTGCTCCACGACTATCGCACAAGGCCTCTCACCGTTTTCGGGATTTCACGTCTGGAGCTTCCGCGAGCGAAGTTGGCCTACCTGTCCGCGTGCACTACATCGCTCGGGCCACGCCGGCTCGCCGATGAGGCCGTACATCTGGCAGCCTCCTTCCAGCAGGCCGGATTTCCCCATGTGATCGGAACGTTGTGGTCAGTGGAGGACACGGTGGCGAAGTCCCTCTGCGTGGACGTATATGACGCGCTGCCTGGTCTCGACACGACGTCGGCGGCCGAAGCCTTGAACCGGGCAATAAGAGACTTGAGCGAGCGCTACCCCGACAGCCCCAGCCTTTGGGCAGCGTTCGTGCACTTCGGCCCATGAACCCGAGCGAAAGCCCGGATTGTCTCGCCGACCGGAACGACAACGGGGCAGAGGCAAGCGGCCTCAGTCACCTGTCCTCACGGATCGAGGCAATCTGGTTGCGTCGCTCGACACGTACACCTACGGTGCGCAGAGGTAGGGAGCTCGGGACAGGACTTGGGCCACCGCCAGTCTCTTCGAGGTACGGAGCGTCGGAACGCGCCCTCGCCACCGCCTTTCTCCGCATTCATCCGTGACCACCAGGCTGTCTCGGCCAGGTGATCGAAAGGCGTTCTCATGACCGTTTACTCTCAGCACGCGAACCGTGGGAAGACACAGATCCTGGCGACCTACCAAGGGCCGGGCGGGGTCGAGTCGTCGACTGTGACGAGCCTGGCCACATCCGCCCTTGCGGCCCCGATTGTTGACGCGCTCAATCGAATCTCTGCACTCACCACCGTCCCGGTGAGCGTTTACGATCGTCGCGACCACGGGGTGGCGGACTATCCGACGAGGCACCTTGCAGCGCTGACCGATCGGGCTTCGCGCGCCGATCTTCTGAGGGGTGCGCACAGCCTGTGGTACGAGTACACCTGTCTGGAACTCCACCAGGCGCTCGCCGATTTGGACGAAGCTCTGACGGCGGTGCCTGAACCCATCCGTATCGCGATCAACGCAGAACTGGAAACGGAAGCACGGCAGTTGTCCGAGGCACTCGCCGAGTACTCAGAAGGAACCTCCGTGCCCGATACGGAGGGCCGGCGTTCCTGGGATTTCGGCCAGCCGTTCGTGATGTACGACGGCGGGGTGGACATGCTGAGCCGTGAGGCACGTGAGCAACTGGATCGTCTCGAAGAAGGGATCACTCCCGAGGAGCGTGCGGAGGCTGTCGCGAACCTGCGGGTGCTTGTCACCGCCTGCTCTCATTTCCCTGACATGCTTGGGGGGTTGGAAGAGGCCAACCTTGCGATCTTCGCTGAGCCATACGATTCAGACGGGTACTACCTGTCTGTCCATGCGCCGGAGCCCGGTGACGACGGCACCGATTCCTGGCACGTCGAGGTCGGCTGCTGGGTACCCGATGGTCCCGACGAGGATTGCGATAGTGCGACAGGTAGTGCGGTAGTTCGCTGTGTACTCCCCACGTCGCCGGACGCTGATGAGATCGCCGATCTGTTGAACCGGATCGAAGGCCAGCCGGACCTGCTTGCCAAGTGGGCCGAGGTGCCTGTCGGCGGAGCGCTCGATGGGACGCGGTTCGTCGTCACCGAGTGCTATGGCGGCTGAGCCTTTCACCCTCATCATCGGGCGGTCGGCGGTGGAAGCTGCCTTCTGAGTCCCGGTCAGGCACGCCGAACGCGTGAACGGCCGGTTCAGCACCTATTGGGTCGAGCGTCGTGCCATTGAGCGCGGTAAGCCCTAAGGGCGTCGGCTGGTAGGTGCCCGCCGTCCCAGCATGCATTCTCGCCCCGATCCGCGGCCGGTTCCTCGTGCTCCTGCCCGTGCGCGAGGACCGGCACCCGCTGGGGCTGTCACAACCCCCGGATCAGCGACGCCGTCGTCTTCGACCGGCTGGTGCAGATCCTGCTCTTCGGTTTCTTCGGCTGCGGATACGAACGCGCCGCCGACGAGTACTGCTCGGCCACCACCTTGCGCCGATGCCGCGACGGGTGGATCTCCGACGGCGTGATGGAGAACCTGCGGCTGCTCGCACTCGTCCCCTACGACGGCATGATCGGTCTCGAACTCGACCGCCTGAACGCCGACGGCTGCATCACCAAGGCGCTCTCCGGCGGTGAATGCGCTGGGAAGAGCCCGGTCGACCGTGCCGAACTCGGGCTGAAACGCTCACAGTTGACCGACGGTGGCGGCATACCCCTGGTCACCGAGCCGGAACCGGCCAACACCCGCGACCACACTCTGCTGCCCGCCACTCTCGACCGCTTCGCCGCCCTCGAACAGGCCCTCGGACTGCTGCCGGAGCCTCCACCTACCGCTGGAACACCCGCCCTCGAAGCCCCCGGACCCGATGACCTACCGGCGGACGCCCTCAGCAGTGCTGAAGTATGAACCTTGCCCGGCCGCTGGAGCGAGCATGCAGGCCGTCAGGAGTGCCGGGCGACTGCCTGTCTGTCACGTCAGCAGGGAGTAGTTGGCCTGAACGAGAGGCCCCCCGGTAAACCGTGACCTCGGCCATATTCTCTGTGCGTCCCCTGTGTTCTCGTGCGGATTGGCATGCGCAACTCACAAGATCGCAGGGGGATCGAAGAAGTGAGACCTATACGTGCGTTGTTATGGGGGCGCGTCGCGGCTGGGGCCGCGTCGGCGCTCTTGGTGGGGATGGGTACGGCAGCGGCAGCTCCCGTGCCTGCGTCTGAATGGGGGGTTTCCCCGGCAGTGCTGGCGGCAGCCGGACCGGAGAACCTGGCGGCCGTTGCCGCGGGGCAGCGGCCGGTGTCGGGCAAGAACCTGTCCGCCGGTCCCAAGTTCTCGAAGTCGGGGACCGTCTGGCGGGTCGTCGCCCCGGAGGTGGTGCTGCGGAACACCGTGACCGATCCCGATGGCGACACCGTGAACCTGACGTTCCAGGTGTGGACCACGAACGCCGACGGCACTCCGAAGGCGGCGGTGGACCTCGACGGGCCGGGTCCGAACGGCGTGCTGGTGTCGCCGTACGTGGCGTCGGGCGGTACGGCGAAGGTGACCGTGGCGTACGGCATATTGAAGCCCGGGGTGCTGTACAAGTTCCGGACGTCCGCGTACGACGGCAGCCTGTACGAGACGGTCTGGTCGCAGTGGGCTGACTTCCGTATCGAGCCGTACATTCAGTTCCCCGCCCCGCAGACGTCGTCGACGATCAACGAAACCGCGCAGTCGGTCATCGAGATCACCCGGACAGATCCGGGGCCGGCCCTGCCGACGTTCACAGCGGGCGGTGCCGTCAAGCGCGAGGCTACGCAGAAGCGCACCTGTGGCGGACAGGACGCCCACGGCCGCCAGTTGTGTATCGAACTGTCGCCTCCCACCCAGGAGTCCAAGGCGCGCGCGAGCAAGCGGGCCAAAGCGTTGCGCGAGACCCAGGAGGCCCAGGCCCGCAGGGCTGGCATGTCTGCGGCCGAGGCGGCTGCGGCGGCGAGAGTGGCGCCTTTTGTGGAGTTGGTCGACTGGTGCTGGGACAAGCCGGTGGGCAAGGACTACATGAGCCGTGGCGAGGCGTGCCTGAAGAACATCGGCTCGGCGACCCTGGTGTTCGTCGACACCGGTCGGGACGTGACGATCGGCACTGCCAAGTTCGACGTCGAGCAGCGGATCAAGGCGTACCCGAACAAGGGCGCGTCCGGGTCGAACTTCGCGGAGTTCGACCAGCAGATCGCTCTCCGGCCGGTCTCGATCGACCAGGCGCTGGAAGGCGTCACGATGAAGTGGAACGTCGGGACGACGTGTCGGTCGTGCGTGACGTCGAACGTGAAATGGACCGACGGGCAGAACAACGATGCGGGATCGATCGCCTACTGGGACGTGGATGGCACCAGTCCGCCGTACGCCGACCGATGGGGCCGGGTGACGACTCAGTGGAACGGCTCGGGCAAGGAGGTCATCGACCTGGGCTGGTCGGTGACCGCCACCGTGGACGCCAGCGCCACCGCGATCGCCACAGCCAGTTTCGGAACCTCCGGGATCGACGAAGTCCGGGAGTTGTCGCCGCGCTGTGACAACTGGGTGGTGGGCTCCGCTCCGGGCTGCGTGCTGCCGCACTTCAAGCCGACCTACACGGTGGACACCAACAAGTATCCGGCCGCCGGGGCGTACTACTGGTACATGCAGCAGGTGATGCCCGACCATGCGGGCTCGAAGAGGTGGGATTCACTGCTGCACTACCTGGGCCCGGACACCCCGCTCACGACCTCCTCAGGCGCCAGGTGGACGCAGGACGACAGCCGGAACACGATCTGCGGTACCGCCTCCGCATGGAGCGTCCACCCCTCCGACGCGTCAGTGGGAGCAGTCGACTGCGACGAGTACGCGATGGCCTCCACACACGAGTCGGGCGGCTACCCGCGGGGCGTGAACACCGTGACGTCCGGCACCAAGTGCGCGCAGTTGTTCACCGACAAGATGGGCGACGGGTCGGCGAACTTCGGCCTCCTCGCAGACACACGCGCGGCGGTGAACGGGCCGAGCGGAACGGAGCGGTGCGGGCGCGCGGCCATTTCGAAGACGCAGAACCAGAAGGCGTTCAGCGCCTATCCGGCTCCGGCGTGGCGGCTGCTCGACGGGGACGGGTTCTTCGTGACCCTGCCGGGATACGAGCACTGCACGTCAACCGCGACCACCTGCACGTGGAAAAAGATCGGCTGACACTGCCCGAGCGGAGCGAACAGAGCGCGGCGGGGACCGGCACACTGGGTCGGCCCCCGCCACGGGCCTTCAACCGGTAAACGGCTGCCACCTGCGTTCCCGGGCAGGATCAATACTGCTGAGCCACACCAACGTCCCGCCGATCAAGCCGGGTTTGTCCCGTCCGGCCAGAGCCGGGGCTTCGAGCATGTCCGCCGTCTCCTCCAAGTACGTGACCAGCGTGTCGAGTTCTTCGCCCGCGGCTTCGTTGTTGCGGAACCAGGGGCCCAGGAGACCGGTCGCGACGTCCAGGTACAGCCCCGAAGTACTGTCCGCCGGCCTCAGAGTGACCACCGGAATCCGGGTCGCCTCCCACACCGTGATCCGCTCGTCCTCGGGGCGGTCGGCATTGAGGACGTCCTGATCGACCTGAGCATCGCTCTTCATCCTGTGGCAGGCGGCCACGGCGTCAAAGTCCATCAGAGCCCTGTTGCCCGGCAGGCATCCCCAGCCGTCGGCGCCCATGTCACCCGCAGTCAGCATCCACAGGGTGCGCAGTTCGACGGGTATCGGGATGCCGAGGGTGTCCTCCAAAGCGGCGATGGCAGCGGGGGTCGCGCCGGGACGAAGTCCTGCGTAGGAGTCGGGGGCATTGCGCTGCAGCCAGGTGGTGATGCGTCCCCAGGCGTCGGCGATCTCCCGTACGGTGACTGCGGCGGCGGCAGGGTCCGCAGGCACACTCCGGCTCTGCTCCCGCTCTGGGGCCGGAGCGTCTGTGGCCGACCCGGCGGGGGACACCGTCTTGAGGAACCGGATCTCGATCCGGTCCGCCTCGCGGATGTAGCCGACAGCCAGGTCAGGACAGTCGTCGAACATGGTGCCGTCCACTGTCACGGTCAGGATGCCGGGGAGCCCCGAAGGCCGGCCCATGTCAGGGTCGTCGACAAGCTGACCGGCCAGGGCTTTCAGCGCATAGGGAACGTCTGCCCCGAGTCGGGCGGCGGTGTCGCGTACATCCGGCTGGATCTCGACCTTCACGGCCTGGCGCTCCTTACTTCTCGGAAGGGGGACGGTGCCTCTTACACGGTAGGCCCCGGGTCGGCCGGAGGGTGGCGCAACCGGCTGCACACCGGCAAGAGGATCCGTACGAGATGGCGGCGCAGAAACTTCAAATGTTCATTAACCGAGGGCAGTTGTGGGCTGCTCGCACTGCTTGCTGTTCCTGTGGATCACCGGCGGCATGCCCTGTCCCAGGTGTCCGGGAATCCGGAACGGTTTGGAGAGGACCTACAACGCCAGGAGAGGAGCACTCGAACCCGTGAGATGCCCCACCGGTGACGCGCCGGTGACGGGACGCCCCTGGACGGTGCATCACGGGATAGCGCCCGGCAGCTCGCTGTATGTCCTCTGATCAGCCAAAACGTCACAACGCAGCACCAGGCGGCACGTCCCCTGCTGATCTCGTGATGCGTAGGTCTTGACTCGCCGTTCGTTCGCAGCGGCGGGCAGCTACCAGAGCGAGGCCTGCCACTGTAGGTGGGCCGGAGCAAGCGAAGTCCGAGTCGAGGGCGCGGCTCATGGAGAGCGCCACAACGTATCCCTGCGTATCCCTGAGACCTGCCATGGGGCGCTGCCGAGCAGTGGCCCCGCTGACCGTCGAGGCGTGAGCCAGTCGCCGGACGGTGTGCGGAGCGAGGGACATCCCAGGGACTTTTCTGGGACTTTCACGTCTGTCCCAGGGAGTTTCCAGGGACTTTCCGCCGCGTGAGCAGGGAAGGCCCTGACAGCGCAGAAGTACACGAACGCGCTGGCCAGAGCCGTCCTCCTCAGCACTCGATGATGTTCACCGCGAGCCCGCCCCGAGCCGTCTCCTTGTATTTGACACTCATATCCGCCCCCGTCTCCTTCATGGTCTTGATGACCTTGTCCAGAGACACCATGTGCGCCCCGTCCCCCCGCATGGCCATCCGAGCGGCGGTGACCGCCTTCACCGCGGCCATCCCGTTCCGCTCGATGCAGGGAATCTGGACGAGCCCGCCGACGGGGTCGCAGGTGAGCCCGAGGTTGTGCTCCATCCCGATCTCGGCGGCGTTCTCGACCTGTTCGGGGGAGCCGCCGAGGACTTCGGCGAGGGCGCCCGCGGCCATGGAGCAGGCGGAGCCGACCTCGCCCTGGCAGCCGACCTCGGCGCCGGAGATGGAGGCGTTCTCCTTGAAGAGCATGCCGATGGCTCCGGCGGCCAGCAGGAACCGCACGACACCGTCCTCGTCGGCGCCCGGCACGAAGTTGATGTAGTAGTGCAGGACGGCCGGAATGATCCCGGCGGCGCCGTTCGTGGGGGCGGTCACCACGCGCCCGCCCGCCGCGTTCTCCTCGTTGACGGCCATGGCGTACAGGGTGATCCACTCCATGGAACGGGCCAACGGATCGCCCTCGGCCCGGAGTTGACGGGCCGTCATGGAGGCGCGGCGGCGAACACGCAGGCCCCCGGGGAGGATTCCCTCCCGGGACATGCCCCGGGACACGCACGCCTGCATGACGTGCCAGATGTCCAGCAGCCCGGCACGGATCTCGTCCTCGGTCCGCCAGGCCCGCTCGTTCTCCAGCATCAGGGAGGAGATGGACAGCCCCGTCTCCTTGGCGAGCCGCAGGAGTTCGTCGCCGGTGCGGAAGGGGTACTTGAGGGCGGTGTCGTCGAGCTTGATGCGATCCGCGCCGACGGCTTCCTCGTCGACGACGAACCCGCCGCCCACGGAGTAGTACGTACGCGTGAGCAACTCGGCGCCCTCGGCGTCGTACGCCCGGATCGTCATCCCGTTGGCGTGGTACTCAAGTGTCTTGCGGCGGTGCAGGATCAGATCGTCGTCGAAGGAGAACGCGATCTCCCGCTCACCCAACAGCCGCAGGGTTCCTGACGACTTGATGGCCTCGACGCGCTCGTCCGCGTGCTCCACGTCGACCGTGCGCGGCGAGTTGCCCTCAAGCCCGAGGAGGACGGCCTTCGGCGTACCGTGCCCGTGGCCGGTCGCGCCGAGCGACCCGTACAGCTCCGTACGGACCGTCGCGACCGACTCCAGCAGCCCTTCACCCCGCAGCCGCCGGGCGAACATCCCGGCCGCCCGCATCGGTCCGACCGTGTGGGAACTCGAAGGTCCGATGCCGACCGAGAAGAGGTCGAACACAGAGATGGCCACGGGGAACTCCAACCAGAAAGGGCGGGGGCACGCGCCGTCGGGTGCCCCCGCGAGAAGAACTACTTGCTCAGCCCGGGGTACAGCGGGTGCTTGTCCGCCAGCGCCTTGACCCGGATCCGCAGCCCCTCGGCGTCGTACGACGGCTTCAGCGCCTCGGCGATGACGTCCGCGACCTCGGCGAAGTCCTCGGCCGTGAACCCGCGCGTGGCGAGCGCGGGCGTGCCGATGCGCAGCCCGGACGTCACCATCGGCGGACGCGGGTCGTTCGGGACGGCGTTGCGGTTGACGGTGATCCCGACCTCGTGGAGCCGGTCCTCCGCCTGCTGCCCGTCCAGCGACGACTCGCGCAGGTCGACGAGGATCAGATGGACGTCCGTCCCGCCGGACAGGACGTTGACGCCCGCCTCGCGCGCGTCCGCCGCCGTCAGCCGCTCGGCGAGGATGCGGGCACCCTCCACCGTACGGCGCTGGCGCTCCTTGAACTCCTCGGAGGCCGCCACCTTGAACGACACGGCCTTCGCGGCGATGACGTGCTCCAGCGGACCGCCCTGGAAGCCGGGGAACACCGAGGAGTTGAGCTTCTTCGCGAACGCCTGCCTGGCGAGGATGATCCCGCCGCGCGGCCCGCCGAGCGTCTTGTGCGTCGTCGAGGTGACGACGTCCGCGAACGGCACCGGGTTCGCGTGCAGCCCCGCCGCCACCAGCCCGGCGAAGTGCGCCATGTCGACCCACAGGTACGCCTCGACGGCGTCGGCGATCCGCCGGAACTCCGCGAAGTCCAGCTCACGCGGGTACGCCGACCACCCGGCGATGATCACCTTCGGCCGGTGCTCCAGCGCGAGCCGCTCGACCTCGGCCATGTCCACGAGACCCGTCTCCGAGTCCACGTGGTACGCGACGACATCGAACTGCTTGCCGGAGAAGTTCAGCCGCATCCCGTGCGTGAGGTGACCCCCGTGCGCGAGGTCCAGACCCAGGATCGTGTCCCCGGGCTGCGCGAGCGCGAACAGCGCCGCCTGGTTCGCGGAGGCCCCGGAGTGGGGCTGGACGTTCGCGTACTCCGCGCCGAACAGCTCCTTGATCCGGTCGATCGCGATCTGCTCGGCGACGTCGACGTGCTCGCAGCCCCCGTAGTACCTGCGACCGGGGTACCCCTCGGCGTACTTGTTGGTGAGGACCGAACCCTGCGCCTCCATGACCGCGAGCGGAGCGAAGTTCTCCGAGGCGATCATCTCCAGGGTGGACTGCTGCCGGTTCAGCTCCGCGTCGACCGCGGCGGCGATCTCCGGGTCCAGCTCGTGCAGGGACGTGTTCAGGACAGACATGGGGACGACTCCTCAGCCGGCGGTGAAAGCGGTGTACTCGTCGGCGGAGAGCAGGTCGCCCGGCTCGTCCGAGATCCGCACCTTGAAGAGCCAGCCGCCTTCGAAGGGCTCGGAGTTGACCAGCGACGGGTCCTCCGAGACGGCCTCGTTGACCTCGGTGATCTCGCCGGACACCGGCGCGTACAGCTCGCTGACCGACTTGGTCGACTCCAGCTCGCCGCAGGACTCGCCCGCCGTCACGGCCGTGCCGACGGCCGGCAGCTCGACGAAGACGACGTCACCGAGGGCGTTCGCCGCGTGCTCGGTGATACCGACCGTCGCCACGCCGTCCACGGCGTCCGACAGCCACTCGTGTTCCTTGCTGTAACGCAGGTCATTGGGGTTGCTCATGGCTTGAATTCTCCTGTACGCGGGGGACTGCTGATGAATGGGGGGCTACGAAAGAAGTACCGCTCAAGGGCTACCGAAGGCGCTACCGGAGAGTTACTTCTGGCGCTGGTAGAACGGCAGAGCCACGACCTCGTACGGCTCGTGGCTGCCTCGCACGTCCACCCCGACCCCGGCCGTCCCCGGCGCGGCGTACGCGGCGTCGACGTACGCCATCGCGATCGGCTTGCCCAGCGTGGGGGAGGGGGCGCCGGACGTCACCTCGCCGATCACCTCGCCGCCCGCGACGACGGCGTACCCGGCACGCGGCACCCGACGCCCCTCGGCGACCAGCCCGACCAGCACCCGCTCCGGCGTCTGCTGGGCCTTCGAGAGCGCCTCGCGCCCCACGAAGTCGCCCTCCTTGGCGAACTTCACGACCCGCCCGAGCCCGGCGTCGAACGGCGTCAGCGCGGTCGACAGCTCGTGCCCGTACAGCGGCATGCCCGCTTCGAGCCGCAGCGTGTCCCGGCACGACAGCCCGCACGGCACGAGCCCGGCCGAGGCACCGGCGGCGAGCAGCGCCTCCCACAGAGGGGCCGCGTCGGACGGCTGCACGAACAGCTCGAAGCCGTCCTCACCCGTGTACCCCGTGCGAGCGATCAGCGCGCGTACCCCCGCCACCGTCCCCGGCAGCCCGGCGTAGTACTTCAGACCGGCCAGATCCGCGTCCGTCAGCGACCCGAGGATCCCCGAGGCCTCAGGGCCCTGCACGGCGAGCAGCGCGAACGCCTCCCGGTCGTCCCGCACGACGGCGTCGAACCCGGCGGAACGCTCGGTCAGCGCGTCCAGCACGACCTGCGCGTTCGACGCGTTCGCGACGACCATGAACTCGGTCTCGGTGAGCCGGTAGACGATCAGGTCGTCCAGGATGCCGCCGTCCTCCCGGCAGATCATCGTGTAGCGGGCCCGGCCCACGCCGACCGCGGCGAGATCGCCGACCAGGGCGTAGTTCAGCAGGGCGGCGGCCTGCGGGCCGGTGACGGTGATCTCGCCCATGTGGGAGAGGTCGAAGAGGCCCGCGCGGGTGCGGACGGCGGTGTGCTCCTCGCGCTCCGAGCCGTAGCGCAGGGGCATGTCCCAGCCGGCGAAGTCGGTCATCGTCGCGCCCAGCGAGCGGTGGACGGCGTCGAGCGCGGTACGGCGAGGAGTGGTGGAACTGGTCATCGGACGTTCGTCTCCCAAGGGCGGCGGTGAGGAAAGAGCTCTCCGCACGGGCGGAAAGTCCTCCCCATCTGTCATCGGAACCTGAGAGGTTCGCCATGACCCCGGGCGGGGAACACGGCTTGCACCTTGGGTGGGACCGCCAGACGCGGCCCGCTTTTCAGATGTGCCTCGCCCACGCGGTAACGGTGCCTGAGAGATTCAAGGGAGGGACTTGCTCCTTCGGCGCCCCAGCGAGACGGCTGCTGGGGACTCTCCCGCGCGGATTCGAACGGCCGGTATGCAGTTGGCGCGGCCATCATCGCACGCCGACCCGGCCGCGCGGCAGGCCGCATCTGTAACCGCCCTGTGCCAGGACGCGCATCAAATCGCGAGACAGATGCCATTACCTTCTCTTTACTGTCTATGGGGAGAACCCGTACCGACGGGGCCACTCCAAGGGGAGGACGACAACGGTGAACAGGACCACGGCGTACGCGACGACCTCGGCGCTCGCACTGCCCGCACAGCCCGGATCCCCCGCCCGCGAGACCTGCGCCGAGCGCCCCGCACCGGTCGTCCGCGACCTGCGCGACCGCGCCGGCCACAGCCCGCACGCCCTGCTCTTCGGCCCCCGTGACCTGGTCGTCGTCACCGGCCTGCCCGGCAGCGGCAAGTCCACGCTGATGCGCCGCGCGGTGCACGGCACCCGGATCGACTCCCAGGACACCCGCGACCGCTGGGACGCGCGCACGCCCCGCTTCCTCCCCTACGCCGTCTACCGGCCCCTCGTCCGCCTCGCCCACTACACGGGCCTGTGGCGGGCCCTGCGCTCCGGCGAGGGCGTCGTCGTCCACGACTGCGGAACCCAGTCCTGGGTGCGCGCCTGGCTCGCCCGGGAGGCCCGCCGCCGGGGCGGCACCCTGCACCTCCTGCTCCTGGACGTCACCCCGGACACGGCCCTCCAGGGCCAGCGCGAGCGCGGCCGGGGCGTCTCCCGGTACGCCTTCCTGCGTCACCGGCACGCGGCGTCTCGCCTGGTCAGGGCGGTGGAGAAGGGGAAACTGCCGGACGGCTGCGAGGCCGCGGTGCTGCTCGACCGGGACGCGGTGGACGTCCTGCGCAGGATCGCGTTCACGCGCGGCTGACCCCGTTCACGCAGGGCTGACCCCGCGTCGTCCGGTACGCCTTTAAGCTTTTCCTCTTACACGGCGCATTTCATACAGCGGTTCCCAGCAGGCGGTAGACAGAGATGGACTTCCCGGCGGACCTCCCGACCGACCCCTCGGCCTTCCCGGCCCCCGCGCACACCTATCCCCACGGCGGCTGGCCGGGCAACGAACTGGAGGAGGTGCTCTCCGCCTCCCTGGGCGTGCCGTCCGCCGGGCCCCGCATCGTCGAGGTCCTCGCGCGCAGCTTCCTGTGGATACCCCTGCCCAACGGCGGCGGCCCCCGCACCGGCCCCCTCGACCTGCCCACGGTCGACATGGGCGGCCAGACGTACGTCCCCGTCTTCACCTCCGAGGAACAGTTCCGCCAAGTCGCCGGCTCCCACATGTCGTTCACCATCGCCCCGGCGGTGGAGTTCGCCCGTGGCCTGCCCCCGCAGGTCGGCATCGCCCTCAACCCCGACGGCGTCGTCGGCGTCCCCCTCCCGCCACCGGCGGTCGCCGACCTCTGCCGGGCCGGGCGCACCGCCCTCGACGGCACCGCCTCCGGCGCCCGCGTCCGCCTCTTCGAACCGGACTGGCAGGACGACCCGATGGCGTTCCTCGCCGAGGCGTCCAAGGAGTTCGAGGCGACCGGCGTCGTCCTGACGGCCCGCCGCTGCCTCGCCGCGATCGAGACCTCCGCGCCGGTCATGTTCGTCGGCGTCGAACTCACCCAGTGGGACGGCGACGTGAGGGAACGCCCCCTGGACGCCCTGGGCCGTGCGCTGGGCCGCGTCCCGATCCCCTGGCAGGTGAACCTGATCCTGCTGGACGTGGCGGAGGACCCGGTGGGGGAGTGGATGAAGAGGAACGTCCGCCCCTTTTACACACACGGAGCATGACCCACCCAGGGGCGCGGGGAACGGCGCGACCAGCCACCTACGGCCCGCACCCGCCGAACACACAACCGGCGACCCCCCAGTAGGCGCTTAAGCTTGACGACGACGCAGGGCAACAGCACAACATGGGGCAACTCACGAAGGGGCGGTAGAAACGTGAGCGTGAGCGTGAGCGGCACCGCTGCGACCGGCCAGGTCGAGCACACGCTGCGCCAGGTCACGCCTGGCCGCTACGACGCCTACGAGGCACTCCTGCGCGCCCTCTCCACCCCCACCACCGGCCAGATCTGGATGCTCCTGTGGCACGGCCAGGCCGGCTCCCCG
>DATCQX010001156.1:0-2362 GCA_036569285.1 Streptomyces sp. | reverse complement strand
GGACACCACGCGGGCGTTGGCTGCGGCCGGTCATGGGGTGTTCCTGGAGATAAGCCCCCACTCGGTGCTGATCCCCAGCTTGGAGGAGACGCTGTTCGAGTCGCATCCGTCGGCGGTTGTGACGGGGACTCTGCGTCGGGGCGAGAACGAGTTCGAGCAACTGCTGTCTGCCATGGCCCGGTTGCACACCCACGGCGTTCCGGTGGACTGGTCCGCGATCGTGGGCCGGAACACGACGGTCGACCTGCCGACATACCCCTTCCAGCATGAGCGCTACTGGCCGCGCCCCCGCGCGGTGGCCGGAGACGTACGAGGCGCCGGACTGACATCTCTCGGCCACCCCCTGCTGGGAGCCGCAGTGGAATGGGCCGGTGGCGAAGGCGTGGTGTTCACCAGCCGACTCTCCCTGGCCACACACGCCTGGCTGGCCGACCACGCGGCACAAGGCGTGGTGCTGCTGGCAGGCACCGCGTTCGTCGAACTGGTGGTGCGCGCCGGCGACGAGGTGGGCTGCGGCGCCCTGGAAGAGCTGGCGCTGGAACGGCCGTTGACGCTGCCCGAGCGCGGAGCCGTCCAGGTCCAGGTGGTGGTAGAGGCGCCGGAGGAGTCCGGCCGTCGCGCGGTGAGCGTGTACTCCCGCCCGGAGGAGGAGACCGACTGGACCCGGCACGCCAGCGGAACGCTGACCGCGTCAGGGACCCCCATACCGGTATGGCAGGAAACAGCGTGGCCACCGCCCGGAGCGGAACCGGTGCCCGTGGACGGTTTCTACGAGTCCATGGCCGAGACGGGTTACGGATACGGCCCGGCCTTCCAGGGACTCCAAACAGCATGGCGCCGAGGCGAGGAAGTCTTCGCCGAGGTGCGACTGCCCGACGAATCCGCCGAGCGGGCGGGCGAGTTCGGAATCCACCCGGCATTGTTCGACGCCGCCCTCCACGCCGCCGCGTTCCTGCCCGGTGAAGGCATAGGCGGGCTCCCCTTCGCCTGGAACGGCGTATCCCTGCACGCCTCAGGCGCACGATCACTACGAGTACGACTGACGGTAGCCGGAGACAACACGCTCCGCCTGAACGCCGCTGACGACACCGGCACCCCAGTGGTGTCGGTGGACTCGATGACACTCCGACCGCTGCGAGCGGAGTTGCTGGAGTCCGGGGACGCACAGCGGTCACTGTTCAGTGTGGACTGGGTCCTCAAGCCTGCCGGGACCGGCGATGTGCCGCGTTGTGTGGTGGCGGGCGTCGGTGGCCAGGACCTGGCGAAGGTACTGGGTGTGCCCTGGCACTTGGAGCTGTCCGAGTGCCCGGAAGCGGACGTGGTTCTCCTGCCGGTTGTTGGTGCGGACGACGGTGATGTGGCCGCGTCGGCACGCTCGGAAGTTTCGAGGGTGCTGGAGTTGGTGCAGGAGTGGCTGGCCGACGAGGAGCGCGGTGCCGCGCGGCTGGTGGTGGTGACCCAGAACGCGGTGTCCACGGGAACGGCCGATCAGGTCGAGGACGTGGCCGGAGCCGGGGTGCAGGGGTTGGTGCGCTCGGCACGCTCGGAGCACCCGGGCCGGTTCGGTCTGGTAGATGTGGACGGCAGCGCCGAGTCCTGGCAGTGCCTGCCCGCAGTGCTGGTATCCGGCGACGAGGGCGATTTCGAACTCGCCGTACGGGCCGGACAGGCCTACACCCCTCGGTTGACTCCGGCCCGCTCCCGCGAGGTTCTGCTCGAACCGGCGGAGACATGGCGGCTGGGACTGTCCGGCCAGGGCAGCGTGGACGATCTCGCACTGATCCCGTCCCCGGAGGCCGAGGTGCCGCTGAGGACCGGGCAGGTGCGGATCGCGGTACGCGCGGCGGGCCTGAACTTCCGCGATGTGCTGAATGTGCTGGGCATGTATCCGGGCGAGTCGTTCGCACTGGGCGCCGAAGTCGCCGGTGTGGTGCTGGAAACAGGGCTTGGCGTCTCGGGCGTGGCTGTCGGGGACCGGGTGATGGCGATGGCGGTCGGCGGCTTCGGCCCGCTGGTCGTAGCTGACGCACGGCTGGTGGCCCGCATCCCGCAGGGATGGTCCTTCGCCCAGGCGGCCGGGGTACCGGTGGCGTTCCTGACCGCGCTGTACGGACTGCGGGAGACGGGCCGGCTGGAGGCCGGACAGCGGGTACTAGTACACGCAGCCGCAGGCGGGGTGGGAATGGCTGCGGTGCAGTTGGCCCGGCTGTGGGGCGCGGAAGTCTTCGCGACGGCCAGTCCGGGCAAGCAGGACACGGTGTACGGGCTCGGGGTGGCGAGGGATCACATCGCCTCCTCCCGGACCACGGAGTTCGCCGCCCGGTTCACGGGCATGGACGTGGTCCTCAACAGCCTGGCGGGC
>DATCQX010001155.1:0-2421 GCA_036569285.1 Streptomyces sp. | reverse complement strand
GCGGCGTCGTCGTCGAGTTGGAGCGCTGAGGCGAGGCTGTGGAGGATCTGGTCGGAGGGGTGCTGGTTGCGGCCCTGTTCCAGGCGCAGGTAGTACTCGGGGCTGATGCCGGCGAGGTGGGCGACCTCTTCGCGGCGCAGTCCCGGGACGCGGCGGCGCTCGCCGGCGGGCAGGCCGGCGTCCTGGGGGCTGAGCTGTTCGCGGCGGGCGCGCAGGAAGTGGCCGAGGGTGTCCGCCATGTCATGCATCCTTCGACGTTAGTCGGCGAGCAGGCCCAGCCGTGCCAGACTGCGGGCGCTCGCGACGACGCTCTCCTCGTTCGAGCGCGGCGTCCAGCCCAGTTGCTCGCGGGCCTTGGCGTTGCTCGCCCGGCGGACCACGCCCAGCTGCGGCACCGTCTCGCGCAGGTGCGGGCTGACCGTGGACAGCAGCCGCACCAGCCACGCGGGGGCCGCCCGGGTGGGGGCCTTCGCGGCCGCTTCGCCCAGTCGGGAGCGGAGGGTGAGCGCGATCTGCTGGAAGGAGACCGGTTCGCCCGCCAGTGCGAGGTAGCGCTGTCCGGCGGCGGCCGGTGCGGTCATCGCCTTGATGTGCAGGTCGGCGGCGTCCCGGACGTCGACGGTATTCGTCCAGACCGGGGGCGCGGCGCGCAGGGCGCCGGTGAGCATCGCGTGGATGATGCGGACCGAACTGGAGTAGTCGGCACCGAGCACGGGACCGAAGATCCCGACCGGGTTGACCGTGGTGAGTTGCAGACCGTTGCCCTCGGCGGCGACGAAGTCCCACGCCGCGCGCTCCGCGACGGTCTTCGACTTGATGTACGGGCTCACGCCAGGCCCGTCCAGGCTCGTCCAGTCGGCCTCTGTGAAGACCCGCTCCGTCGGGCCGTGTCCGTAGCCGACCGCGGCGAACGAGGACGTCAGCACCACCCGTCTCACACCGGCGTCCTGCGCGGCCCGCAGCACCCGCAACGCACCGTCGCGCGCCGGGACGACCAGCTCGCTCGCGTCCCTCGGACGGGAGCCCGGGAACGGCGAGGCGATGTGCAGAACATAGTCGGCCCCCGCCACCGCCCGCTCCCAGCCGGCATCGGACATCAGGTCCGCCTCCACATAGGAGACCCCCTCCCACCCCGGCGCCTCAGCCACCGAGAGCATCTCCTCGACATCCGGCCGCCGCTCCAGGGAACGCAGCGTGGCCGTCACCCTGTGCCCCGACGCCAGGAGCCGCGCGATCGTGTGCGAGCCCAGGAAACCCGACCCACCCGTAACGAGTACATGTGCCATGCCGCCAGAATCACCGCGCACGACCACCCGGCTCCAGATCCTGCCGTTACTGGTACCCGCAGGGACAGGCACGACGGCCGCGCAGTTGGATACGCGGTCGCTGCGTCGGGACAACCTGAAACCGGTCCGGGTCGAGAACCTCAACTAAGGCCGCCTGACGGGCTGTCGTGTCCCCTGTGTCTTGATCCGACCGGACGAGCGATGGCCGTCACTTTCGGGTGACGGCCATCGTTGTAACGTTTACGCAGCTCAGAAGGTTTACGTCCCGCTCGATCCCCCTCCGACAGGGAGCGACCGAGCAACCCCCGGCACGCATCAAGGCCGTCCTCCGCCCTGCCTGTGAACGCGTTCCCGGGTCCGGTCGTGCGCGCGATCGTCGGTTCGCCCTCACGCACGTGGAGGTGTTCCTGCCGTCCGCCCTTTTCCTGGTTCCCGGTTCGATGCGTCCTGCTCACGAGGACCGGGAATCAGCAGGCAGCCCCCGTTCCTTGAGGCGGGATGATCCGGAGAACCTTCACGAGAACTGCCTCCGCCCTCTCACGTCTCTTGGCTTACGGTGTCGTCAGTCGTCGCTCAAGGGGGAAATGCCGTGGAGCAGGCAAGGACAGCTCTCGCCGAGCGCATAGCCGAGCGGAGAAGAGGGGTCGGCGACCCCCGCGCCCTGGTCGGTGAGATGCGGCGCTCGGTCCTTCTGGTGCCGACGTCCGACGGCGGTCTCTGGTCCGCGCGTTCGGGCGGCGTGCGCTGGATCTGCGGTTTCACGGACGAGCCCGCGCTGGCCCGCTTCGCCCTGCACCACGGCCCCGGTGACCGGCCCATGGAGTACGCGGCGCTGCTGGGCGCGCGCATCGTGGACGAGATCGTGCCGTCCCTGGACGAATCCGCGGGCCTGGCCGTGGACATCGCCACCGAGGACGGTTCGATGTTCTTCCCGCCGGTCACCGGCATCGTCCCGGACGGCTCCGCCGTCGACTCGGGTCCGACCGGTGAGGGAGCACGGCCGTGAGCGGTGACGCCGACCTGCAGTTCGGCAAGGCGGCCGTCGCGAAGTTCACGCAGGGCGTCGGCGCGACCATCGACGAGCTGGGCGACCTCGGCGGCCCCACGGGTTCGGTACTGGGCAAGGGCTTCTCGG
>DATCQX010001154.1:0-6270 GCA_036569285.1 Streptomyces sp. | reverse complement strand
CGGCCGTCGGGGATACCCGTAGTACTCGCCGGGCCGGTCCCTCCCGCGCGACCCGTAGTACCTCCGAGACCCTGTCGGGGGGCTCGGGGATACCCGTAGTACTCGCCGAGCCGGTCCCTCCCGTGCACCCCGTCATACCCCCGAGGCCCTCTCAGGGATACCCGTAATACCCGCCCGCCCCCGCCCACCCGAAGCCTCGCCCTCAACCCCGTAGTACCCGGGGAGGAACCCCCTACTTCCCCCAGCCCACCTCAGCCGCCCGCAGCGTCTCCTCCACCGTGCTCACCGCCACCCCCGCTCGCCGAGGGCCTCCGCCAGCGCCGACAGGCACGCTTGCACGGTCTCCAGCGTCGCGTACGGCCCGTAGTGGTTCACCCGGATCATCTCGGTGGCGAGGGCGCCTCCGCCGGCGGCGAGGGGGAGAGAGGGGGCGAGCTCCAGGGCCCGGGCGACCAACTCGGAGGCAGGTACCCCCGACGGCGCCCTGAGTGTCGTCGCGACGGGAGCGGCCTCGGCGGCGTCGTACACGTACGGCTCCAGGCCGCCGCCCAGGGCGGACGCCCCCGCGCGGGTCGCGGCGGCGGCGCGGGCGTGGCGGGACATGACCGCGTCCAGGCCTTCCGCGTCGATGCGGTCCAGGCACGCCTCAAGGGCGAGCATCTCCAGCTGGGCGGGGGCGTGGAGGAGGGTCTTGCGGCCGGCGTCGACCCAGCGGGCCTTCCAGTCCAGCAGGGAGAGGTACGAGTGACGCGGCGCCCCCGGGTTCGCGGCCATCCGCTCCCACGCCCGCGCGCTCACCGACACCGCCGACACCCCGGCGGGCCCGCCCATCGCCTTCTGCGCGCCGATGACGCACAGATCGACGCCCCACTCCTCAGGTACTACGGGTTCCGCCCCGACAGAGGCCACCGCGTCGAGGTAGAACAGCGCCCCGTACTCCCGTACGACCTCCCCGATCTCCCCTACAGGGTTCGTGTTCCCGGTCGCCGCCTCCGCGTGGACGAGCGACACGAAGTCGATCGCCGGGTGCTCGACGAACGCCTCCCTGACCTGCGCCGCCGTGACCGCCGTGTGGAACGGCACCGCCAGGTCGATCACCGTCGCCCCGCAGTCCCGCAGCCAGTTCCCGAACGTCTGCCCGTAGGGGCCGGTGATCAGGTTCAGGGCCGTCGTCCCCGGCCCGGCGGTCGCCCGGATCGCCCCCTCCAGCGGCAACAGCGCCTCGCCCTGCATGATCACGACATCCTGCGAGGTGCCCAGCAGCTTCGCCACCCGGTCCTCGATCGCGGCGAAGTGCGCGGCGCTCAGCGGGGGGAGGTCGAGGAGGGGATGGGTGGTCACGGCGCTGCTCTTTTCGCTGCTCACGAACGGTCGACGCACAAGAGCGTAAACCCGCCCCCGTTCATCCGTACGGCCCCCACCACCCCCGGCCCGATTTGAGAGACGGCCCGGCCTCCCTGATCGTCGACACAGGACGACGCATTCCATGCATCAGGGAAATATCAGGGCAACCCCTACGGAGGTCCACGTGCACCCGCTCCCCGGCCGCCGCACCCCCCTCCCGGCCCTCGCCCTCACCGCGGCCCTCCTCCTCACGGCCACCGCCGCCTGCACCTCGAGCGACGACGGCGACAGCGGCTCCAAGACGACGGCGGGCGGCGTGCGACTCGCCAAGGCCGGACAGCTCACCACCTGCACCCACCTGCCCTACCCCCCGTTCCAGTCGGAGATCGACGGCAAGGTGCAGGGCTTCGACGTCTCCCTGATCGACCTCGTCGCCAAGGACCTCGGCGTCAAGCAGCAGATCCTCGACACCCCCTTCGAGAACTTCAAGACCGGGGCCTTCCTCAACTCCGGGGAGTGCGACGTCGCCGCCGCCGGCATGACCATCACCGCCGAACGCAAGAAGAACGTCGACTTCTCCGACCCCTACTTCGACGCCACCCAGGCCGTCCTGGTCGACAAGAACAGCGGCCTCACCTCGCTCGCCGACGTGAAGACCAAGGGCGCCAAGCTCGGGGCACAGGCCCAGACGACCGGCGAGGACTACGCGAAGAAACAGGGCTTCGACCCGGTCTCCTTCGAGTCCTCCGACGCCGTCCTCAACGGCCTGCGCACCGGCCAGGTCAAGGCCGTCATCATCGACTACCCAGTCGTCCAGGGCTGGTTGAAGACCAAGGCCGACGCCGACGCCTTCAAGGTCGTCGACAACCTCAACACCGGCGAGCAGTACGGCTTCACGGTCAAGAAGGGCAACACGAAACTCCTCGCCGCCATCAACAAGGCGCTGAAACAGGCCCGTTCGGACGGCACGTACAAGACGCTGTACGAGAAGTGGATCGGCCCGTACCCGTCATGACGACGAAACTGAAGCGGCGTCAGAAGCAGCGGCTGTCCAGGGCCGCCCAGTACGCCGTCTTCGTCGCCGCCGTCCTCGCCTTCGCGTTCGGCGCCGACTGGAACCGGCTGCGCAACCAGTTCGCGCAGGGCGACATCGCCCGCCAGATGTTCCCCGACGTCATCACGCTGGCCCTCAAGAACACCGTGCTGTACACGCTTTCGGGGTTCGCGCTGGGCCTCGCGCTCGGCCTGGTCATCGCGCTGATGAGGCTGTCGTCCGTCGGCCCCTACCGCTGGGTCGCCGGCGTCTACATCGAGATCTTCCGGGGCCTGCCCGCCCTGCTGATCTTCGTCTTCATCGGCGTCGCCGTCCCGCTCGCCTTCCCCGGCACCGAGATCGTCGGCGGCACATACGGCAAGGCGGCTCTCGCCCTCGGTCTCGTCGGCGCCGCCTACATGGCGGAGACGTTCCGCGCCGGGATCCAGGCGGTGCCCAAGGGGCAGACGGAGGCGGCCCGTTCACTCGGGTTCAGCCCGGCCCGCGCGATGCTCTCCGTCGTCATCCCGCAGGCCGTCCGCATCATCCTGCCGCCCCTCACCAACGAGCTGATCATCCTCTTCAAGGACTCCTCCCTCGTCCTCCTCCTCGGCGTCACCCTGGAGGAACGCGAACTCTCCAAATACGGGCGTGACTTGGCGAGTACGACGGCCAACTCCACGCCGATCCTGGTCGCCGGGCTCTGCTATCTGCTGGTGACCGTGCCGCTCGGGTTCGTGGTCCGGCGGATGGAGGCGAAGTGAGTCCGGCAGAGCACTTCGTCGCCCCCGAGATTCAAGTCACCGGCCTGCACAAGGCGTTCGGTGACAACGAGGTGCTGCGCGGGATCGATCTGGAGGTCGCCCGGGGGGAGGTCGTCTGCGTCATCGGCCCCTCAGGCTCCGGCAAGTCGACGCTCCTGCGCTGCGTCAACCTGCTGGAACAGCCGACGAGCGGAAAAGTCGTCGTCCGGGGTGTCGAACTCACCGACCCCGACGTCGACATCGACGCCGCCCGTCGCGAAATCGGCATGGTCTTCCAGCAGTTCAACCTCTTCCCGCACCTCACCGTCACCGAGAACCTCACCCTCCCGCAACGCCGGGTCCTCAAGCGGGACAAGAAGGCCGCCGAACGCATCGCCCACGAGAACCTCATCCGCGTCGGCCTCCAGGACAAGGCCCACGCCCGCCCCGCCTCCCTCTCCGGCGGCCAACAGCAACGCGTCGCCATCGCAAGGGCGTTGGCGATGGGCCCCCAGGTCATGCTCTTCGACGAACCCACCTCCGCCCTCGACCCCGAACTCGTCGGCGACGTCCTCGCGGTGATGCGCATGCTCGCCGACGACGGCATGACGATGATGGTCGTCACCCACGAGATGACGTTCGCGAGCGAGGTGGCGGACCGGGTGGTGTTCATGGACGGGGGAGTGGTGGTGGAGGAGGGCACTCCGGCCCAGGTGATCGGCGCCCCCAGCCACGAACGCACCCGCCATTTCCTGTCCCGCCTGCTGGACCCGGCACGGGCGGACGTCGAAGAGGACACCGAAAACCCCGCTGGCTAGGGTGCCTTCCATGAACGATCACGCGGTGCTGCACGTCAAGGGCCGAATCCTCGTCGGACCGGAGGACATCCGCGACGACCTCTGGATCGTCGACGGCCGTGTCTCCTACGACCGACCCGCAACCGCCCGCGACATCCGCACAGTTGAGGGATGGGCCCTCCCCGGCCTCGTCGACGCCCACTGCCACGTCGGCCTCGGCCCCCACGGCCCCGTGGACAAGGACGTCGCCGAACAGCAGGCCCTCACCGACCGCGAAGCCGGCACCCTCCTGATCCGCGACGCGGGCTCCCCCTCGGACACCCGCTGGACCGACGCCCGGGACGACCTCCCGAAGATCATCAGGGCCGGCCGCCACATCGCCCGCACCCGCCGCTACATCAGGGGCTACGCCCACGAGGTCGAACCCGAGGACCTCACCGCGTACGTCGCCCAGGAGGCCCGACGGGGCGACGGCTGGGTCAAGTTGGTCGGCGACTGGATCGACCGCGAGGCGGGCGACCTCACCCCCACCTGGCCGAGGGAAGCGGTGGAATCAGCGATCGCCGAGGCCCACCGACTCGGCGCCCGAGTCACCGCGCACTGCTTCTCGGAGGACTCCCTCAGAGACCTCGTCGAGGCCGGCATCGACTGCGTCGAGCACGCCACCGGCCTCACCGACGACACCATCCCCCTCTTCGCGGAACGCGGCGTCGCGATCGTCCCCACCCTCGTCAACATCGCCACCTTCCCCACCCTTGCGGCCAACGGCGATGCGAAGTTCCCGAGGTGGGCCGCCCACATGCGCCGCCTTCACGAACGCCGCTACGACACCGTCCGCAACGCGTACGACGCCGGCATCCCCGTCTACGTCGGCACCGACGCGGGCGGCACCCTCCCGCACGGCCTCGTCGCCGACGAGGTCACCGAACTCGTCACCGCGGGCATCCCGGCCGTCGAGGCGCTCGCGGCGACGACCTGGAAGGCCCGCGAGTGGCTCGGCCGCCCCGGCCTCACCGAGGGCGCCCCCGCCGACCTCGTCGTCTACGCGCAGGACCCGCGAACGGACGTCCGGGTACTGGCCGATCCGTCACACGTCGTACTGAACGGCCGTGCAGTGAGGTGACGTTGTGTCGAACACCTGAGTGACGTACCCACGATCGTGTGAACTCGTCCTGGTTCGCTGCCCGTTCGCTCGTACTGCGTAATTCTTTCGGGGTCCCGAGCAATCACTACTGGGGGTCCCACCACAGTGACAGGCACCAACTTCCGCATGCCCGCACGCCGTTTCGCCACGTTGGCGACGGCCGTCGCCCTGACCGCAGGTCCCGCGGTCCTGGTCGGCGCGCCCGCGGCCCACGCGACCGGCGAGCAAGGGCGCGCGAGCGCAGTCGTCCTCCGGACCGGGCTCGACGTCTCCCTCCTCAACAAGACGGTCCAAGTCCCCCTGGCCGTCTCGCTGAACGAGGTCGAGGCGCCGGCGTCCGCCGAGAAGACCGCGCTCACCGCGACGCTGGACGGGGTCGACAAGGGGCAGCCGTTCAACGTCCTCCGGGCGGACGTCGCCTCCGCCAAGGCGGATGTCTCCGACGGGAAGGCCGAGGCGTCGAGTCGGCTGGCCCACGCGAAACTCCACGTTCCCGGGCTGCCGTTGTTGTCCGTCATCGAGGTCGAGGCCGTCACGTCCAAGGCGGTCTGTGAGGTCGGTAAGGCGCCCGTCGCCGACGCGAATCTGTTGGGGGCGGTGACTGTTCTCGGGAAGAAGGTGACGGTGTCCGCCGGGGGGCCGACCGAGGTCAAGGTGCCTGGGGTGGGGGAGGTGCGGCTTGACCTCTCCAAGAAGGAGACGACGTCGCGGAGTGCTGCGGCTACTGCGCTTGAACTCTCCGTCAGTGTCAATCCGTTGAGTCTCAATGTGGCGGAGGTGCACGGGGCGGTGACGCTGGTGAAGTCGACCTGTGAGACTCCGGAGGCTCCACCGAAGGAGACCGAGCCGCAGGGGGAGGCTGAGCAGGCTGGTGTTGAGCCTCAGGGGACTCCGGTTGAGGCCAACCTCGCGGAGACCGGGGGGAGTTCGAGCACGCCGTATGTCGCGGGTGGGGCTGCTGCGTTGCTTGTGGTGGGTGGGGGTGCAGTGTTCTTGGCTCGGCGGGGGCGTAGGAGCTAGCGCCTAATGGGGAGGGGTGCGAGGAAGTGTGGCGACTGCGGCGGTGATGTGGCTGGTCGCGCAGTTCCCCGCGCCCCTAAAAGAACAACGGTTCCCCGGCGTTCATCAGCGCAGCTCCGTTTCCAACGCCCCCAAGAAACCGTCCACCGTTTCTCTGTCCCGCACCGCCAACCTCAGCCACCCCTCACC
>DATCQX010001153.1:0-6105 GCA_036569285.1 Streptomyces sp. | reverse complement strand
AACTTGCCGCGCGGCAAGGAGAGATACGGTAAAGTTCTTTACCGAATACTTACGACCGTCGGTTTGAAGGGGGGCGTTCCATGTACCAGGGCATCCGTACCGTCCGTGTCGACAACGCCGCCCGCGACGGCGTCCCTGATACCGGCCGCAGCCTCTAGAGCTGCCCCCGCCCGGACCGCCGTACGCGCCCCCGCGCACCGCACCGGCCGCACGCCACCATCACCCACACCTGACGCACAAGTACGACGCGCACCCAGCCCACCCACCCCCGGGAGGGGACCCCCGCGCGTCGGCACAGACGCCCGCGACCTGAACCGAATCGACGGAGGTCAGACGCCCGTGCACGACACCACAGCCATGCTCATAGAACTCGGGGCGATCATCCTCACCCTGGGCCTGCTCGGCCGCCTGGCCGGACGGATCGGGTTCTCCCCGATCCCCCTCTACCTGCTCGCAGGCCTCGCCTTCGGACAGGGCGGCCTGCTCCCCTTCGAGGCGAGCGAGAGCTTCATCTCGACCGGCGCCGAGATCGGCGTCATCCTGCTCCTCCTCATGCTGGGCCTGGAGTACAGCGCGTCGGACCTGGTCACGACGTTGAAGACGCAGTACCCCTCCGGCGCCGTCGACTTCGTCCTCAACGCGACCCCCGGCGCGGCGATGGCGCTGCTGCTCGGCTGGGGCCCGGTCGCGGCCGTCGCCCTCGCCGGCGTCACCTGGATCTCGTCGTCCGGAGTGATAGCCAAGGTCCTCGGGGAACTGCGCCGCCTCGGCAACCGGGAGACACCGGTCGTCCTGGGGGTCCTGGTCCTGGAGGACCTCGCGATGGCCGTCTACCTGCCGATCCTGACGGCCGTCCTCGCCGGAGTGAGCCTCGCGGGCGGCGCGGTGACACTGCTGATCTCCCTCGGGACCGTCGGCGCGGTCCTGTACGTGGCGCTGCGGCACGGCCGTCTCGTCAGCCGGGCGGTCGCCTCCGACAACGCCGAACTGCTCCTGCTCGTCGTCCTCGGCCTGACGCTCCTGGTCGCCGGGCTCGCACAGCAGTTGCAGGTGTCGGCGGCGGTCGGGGCGTTCCTCGTCGGGATCGCGCTGTCCGGTGAGGTCGCGGAGGGCGCGGGCAACCTCATCACCCCGCTGCGGGACCTCTTCGCCGCCGTCTTCTTCGTCTTCTTCGGCCTGCACACCGACCCGCACGCGATCCCCCCGGTCCTGCTCCCGGCCCTCGCGCTCGCGCTGGTCACCACCGGGACGAAGATCGCGACCGGCTACTGGGCCGCCCGCCGCGCGGGCATCTCCGTCCCGGGCCGCTGGCGGGCCGGTGGAGTTCTCGTCGCACGCGGCGAGTTCTCCATCGTCATCGCCGGCCTCGCGGTCGGCACCGAACCCCGCATCGGCCCCCTGGCCACGGCCTACGTCCTGATCCTCGTCCTCCTCGGCCCCCTCACCGCCCGCTGGACCGAACCCCTCGCCCGCCGCCTGACGAAGACGACAACAGCCCGCACCACCCGCCAGCGGGAGGCCGCACATGCGGGCGGCTGAGAGAACGACGACACGGACGACGATGTCGAGCGCGACGGCGACGGCGGGAAGGCCGACAGTGACCGCAGCGGACACGAAGCCCGGCGGACGGGCAGCCACCCCCACGACCGGCATGGCACGCCGGGCCCCGACCGGAGCGGCCCGCCCCCGCCTGCAGAACCCCACCCGCACAGCCCGCCGCACCCCGCTGCATCCGAACCCCACCCCCACGCGTCGTACGCAGCAGACGACGACAGAGGGGGCGCACGGGGTGGAAGGGGACGCGACGTTCATCGAGGGGTTCGCGGAGATCCTCGCGGACGCGGCGACGACCGGACGGCGCCTGACGCGCGACGAGCTGGAGTCCCGGCGGACGCTGGGCGCGCGGGCCGCCGAGGCGGGCCGGGCCTGGCGCCCCCTGGTCCGGGCCTACCTCAGCGCGGGCCGCGAGAACCGGCCCGAGAAGGCCGACCTGGACGACGTCCTGAGCGTCCTCGAACAGGCCGTGGACGCCTTCTCCGACGGGTACGAGCGGGCGCAGCGGCTCGTCGTGCGCAAGGAGGAGGCCGCGCGGCGCGAGTTCATCGACGACCTCCTCGCCGGGCACGGCGACCCCGGCCAGCTCGCCGCCCGCTCCGAACGGTTCGGCCTGCGCCTGTCCCGCGCACACGCCGTCGCCGTCGCGACCGGGCACGAGGCGTACGACGAGACCGACCCCGTCCCCCGCCAGGTCGCCGCCGACCTCTTCGCCCGGTTCGAGCACCGGCGCATCCTGTTCACCACCAAGGACGGCCGGATGGTGTGCGTCGCCCCGGGCGACCAGGAGGACGTCCTCGTCCACTTCGCGAAACTGGTGCACACGGCCACCGGCGGCAGCGGACAGGTCGCCGTGGGGCGGACACGGACGGGCGCGGTCGGCATCGGGCACTCCTACGAGGAGGCGCTGAACGCCCTCGACGTCGCCCAGCGGATGGGCTTCGACGAACCCCTGCTGCGCGCCGCCGATCTCCTCGTCTTCCCGGTGCTGGCCCGCGACCGGCAGGCGCTGATGGACCTCGTCCAGCACACGCTGGTCCCGCTGGAGGAGGCGCGTGGCGGGGCCCGGCCGCTGCTCGACACGCTCGCCGCCTACTTCGACACGGGCTGCGTCGCCGCTGCCGCCGCGCGTGAACTCTCCCTCAGCGTCCGGGCGCTGACCTACCGGCTGGAGCGGATCCACACGCTCACCGGCGTCGACCCCACCGACCCCACGCACCGCTACGCCCTCCAGACCGCCGTCATCGGGGCGAGACTGCTCAACTGGCCCTCCAGACCGCTGAGCTGAGCGGGAGTGGGAGAATTCCCGCGTCCCCGTGCGGCGTAGGACGGGGCGGGAGAAGGAGCGTCGGCATGGTCGAGTGGAGCGACTTCGGAGCGGGTGCCCGGCCGGTGCCCCAGCCCGTGGCGACGCCGTTGATCTGGGCGGGGGCGTTCTCCGGGGCGCTCCTCCTCGTCGCCGTCCTCAACACGACCGTCGGCACGGACCGCCCCCTCCTGGCCCTCCTCGCCCTCTCCGTCCTCGCCGCCGTCCTCGGCCTCTGCGCCCGCTTCACCGCCGCTCCCGGCACCGCTGCCCTCTGCTGGTTCTTCCTCAACGGCTTCGCCATACCTCCGGCCGGGACCCTGACCTGGACGGTGTCCCGGGACGCCCTGTGGCTGACCTGCCTGCTGGGGGCGGCGCTGCTGGGGACGACCCTGGCGAGGGTGGTGGACGCGCGGGCGGCTTACCGGCGGGTTTCGGGGGGCTGGGAGGAATGAGGAGGGTGCTGGAGGGGGCGTTCCAGGGAGGCCTCGCCCGCCCTCCAAGACGCCCTCGACGACCTCACTGTTTCACGTGAAACCGGCGTACCCCTCACATCACGCGAGCCGCGTACGACGGCAGCGGGGAGACGGACGTCAACGCACTGATGCGACAGCCTCGCCGCCGTCAAGTCCCCGGGCAACTGGCAGAGTTGCCGCACCTTCGAAGACCCGGCGAAAGGCAGACCCGTGAAGCGACTCGTCGCCCGGCTGTGGCGGTCCATCCGAGGCCCCTGGCAGTGGCGGATCCTCTGGTTCGCGCACGCCAAGTTCATGGTCGGCGTCACGGGTGTCGTCCGGAACGACGCGGGTGAGGTGCTGCTGCTCAAGCACCGGCTGTGGCCCCTGGAGCGGCCATGGGGGCTGCCGACCGGATTCGCGATCAAGAGCGAGGAGTTCCCGCTGACCGTCGTCCGGGAGGTGAAGGAGGAGACGGGGCTGGACGTCGTCCCGGGCCGCCTCCTGAAGGTGACGAGTGGCTACAAGCTCCGGGCCGAAGTGGCGTACGAGGCGCTTCACACCGGCGGCACGTTGAAGATCGACGAGTTCGAGATCCTGGAGGCGCGGTGGTTTCACCCGGACTCACTGCCGGAGGGGATGCAGGACTCCCACCGGCAGCTCATCAGGGGCACCGATCCGTCTTAGGCCTGCTGGTGTCCGACGGGTGGTCAGACAGGGGCTACGGAACTTGGCGGTAGACGTCGCGACGATTGCCGACGGCCAGGACCCACACGATCAACTGCCCGTCCTCGACGGTGTAGACGACGCGGTAGTCGCCGACCCGGAGCCGCCAGCGGGCGCTGTGCCCTTGGAGGACCTTGATGTCGAACGCCGCCGTGTCCCCCGCGTCCATCGCCTTCTGGAGTTCGGCGAGGCGGTACAGGATGCGCAGGGCGTCCGGGCGCGGGACCTTGAGCATGTCCCGCTGAGCGTGCGACGTGAAGCGCGTGACGTACCCCATGAGGTCAGCCCTGATGGGCGCGCAGCAAGGCAGCCATCTCTTCGAGCGAGACCGACCCCTCCACGCCCTCGGACTCTGCTTCATCGGCCAGCTGGTTGAGCCACGCCTCCTCGGCGTTCTCCGCGATCTCACGCAGGCGCTGATACTCCTGGATGTCGATCACGACGGCTTCCTGCTTGCCGCGCCGCGTAATGATCGTCGGGGTCTCCTCCCGGTGAGCACGATCGATGACGTCGGCGAGGTGGCCACGAACCTCGGCCATGGATTCAATCACCGGATCACTCATGTCATGAATGTAGCAGATGTACATGAAGGCCGGTCGTGCTGTGCGGCGGGGCGGCTGAAGTGCTCCAGCCGCTCACGCGCGCGATGCGGGTCAAGAGGTGGCAGCGGGCAGCCCCGACGGGCTTGAGGGAGGCGAGGCGTTGTGGTTCACGCGCTCATCTCCATCCCGGCGAACGCGTCGGGGCCGAAGGGGGCGCCCTCGTAGGTGTACGGGTACTCGACGCCCAGCGAGGCAAGCGCGGCAGCGCGACGCCGTTCCCGCTGAAGGCGGAGTTCCAAGGTGGCTTCGGCTTGCTGGTGGAAGAATGCGGCGGCTTCGGCCTTGCTGGGGCTGGTCCACGGACGGGACCACGGGGAGACGTACGGCTCGGGCCGAGCGGGAGCCTCTACGGGCTCCGTCTGCCGGTGCTTGCCCTTCGCGGGAAGCAGGACGGTGAGCGGGGTACGCAGGCACGCCGAGATGGCGCGCGCGATAGAGTTGCGCACGGCGACAGGTCCAACACTCCGATCCCTGTCGGGGCCGCCTTGTTTTGTTGTGCGTGACGCACCATACCACCGGATTCAACTCCGCGATAAGAAAAGGGATTTGCCCGGTGGTCAAATATCTAGTGGCAACTGTTCAGTTGAGAATGTCTCCGGACGACGGTAAGTCGTCCCCGCCTCTCCACTCCGCAAGCCGTTCCGCAACGAACGTCGGACTGACCCGGAACTCCCGCGCCAGGGCTGCCGCTGACGTCCCTTGCCGGTACCGACTCACCACGCTGTCCCGCGCGTTGACGAACTCCGCGCGAGCTTCCCGAACTTCGGCACTGCTGCGGCGTCGGGCACGCCCCTTGAACACGCGGGCGCCCGCACGCCGGTAGAGCAACGCGTCGACGAGGTTGCGTCGTTGCTCGCCCCACTCGTCGAACCGGCGCCCCAACCAGCCTGCGGTGACGCCGTATTCCTCCGCGAGGCCACAGAGCGGCACGCCGGTTCGGTATCGCTGGATGACCAACTCGCTTTCTTTGAGGACACGTTGCTTGGCGGCGGCCCGCTCCGGGTTCACAGGACCTCCCACGAGTGTTCGCTCGGGTGGTCCACGATCAGGTAACACGCCTGGGGATCGGCGCCGCCTGATAATGCCTCGCAAGCGAGCGCGGAGACGAACTCCCCGGGCCCGTTCGGCAGCCAGCGCCACCAGAGGTTTCCGCTTTCGCCGCAGGCTTCCACGGCGGCAGTGAGATCCAGCAGAGGCAGGACGGAAAGGGCGTTGCACGCCCGTGCTCTCATCGCCATGAGAGGGGAATCCTTTTCTGTCGAACAGGCTGAGCAAAGACCCCGCCCGCCGATCGGCGGGGGAACGGACTCGGCGGGCGGGGTCGTCTATCGGGGCGCCGGCATCTACGGAACCGCACTCACACGGGCTCCAACTCGGACGGCGACGCGGTCCACTCGACCCCACCACCGTCCGGCCGCACCCAGGCGTGCCCCAGCCACAGGGACTGAAGAATCCCGGTGCG
>DATCQX010001152.1:0-12773 GCA_036569285.1 Streptomyces sp. | reverse complement strand
GTGGGGACGCGGTTCTGGACGGTCATGCCCAGGGAGCGGAGCTGGGCGGCCTTGTCGGGGTTGTTGGACAGGAGGTCGAAGGCGGGGACGCCGAGGGCGTGGAGCATCTGTGCCGCCGCCGTGTAGTCGCGGCCGTCCTCCGGGAGGCCCAGCGCCTTGTTCGCCTCGTACGTGTCCAGGCCCTGGTCCTGGAGGGCGTACGCGTCGAGCTTGTTGTAGAGGCCGATGCCCCGGCCCTCCTGCCGGAGGTACAGCAGCACGCCGCCGGTCTCCGCGATGCGTTCCACCGCCTCGCGGAGCTGCGGGCCGCAGTCGCAGCGGGCCGAGCCGAAGACGTCGCCGGTGAGGCACTCCGAGTGGAGGCGGACGAGGGGGGTGGTGGTGCCGGGGTCGCCGAGGACGACGGCGATGTGTTCCTGGCCGTCGGTCAGGCCGTCGAAGGTGACGATCTCGGCGTCGACGGAGTAACCGTCGGCGAAGCGCAGCGGGACCCGGACGCGGGAGCGCTGCGTGGCGGCGGGGAAGTCGGGCATGCGGGTCTCCGGGGTCCGGTGTGGCGGGGCGTGCGAAAAAGCTGGGCCCGTGTGCTTCAGATTTGAAGCACCTGACCGGTTCCCGACCTTACTCCTCGTTTTAAATTTGAAGCAACCCGTTTTGACGAACGTCACGTGGCGCCTTCACACCCGGAGGACCTGCGCAGCCAGGGAACCTCCTCCCCCTCGAGCCCCCCGGCGATCCGCCGGCTGATCTCCTCCAGCTGCCCCACCTGCTCCGGCGTGAGCTGGTCGAACACCGCCGAGCGGACCGCCTCGACGTGCCCCGGCGCGACCCGTTCCAGGACGGCGAAACCCTCGTCCGTGAGCGCCGCGATGCTCCCCCGCTTGTCCCACCGGCACTGCTCGCGCCGGACCAGACCGTCCTTCTCCAGCCGCGTCACCGCGTAGGTCAGGCGGCTGCGCGTGATCTTCGTGCTCTCCGCGAGGTCCGTCATCCGCAGCCGGCGCTCGGGGGACTCGGAGAGGTTCGCCAGGATCGTGTAGTAGAGGTGCGGCATGCCGGCGTCCTGCTGGAGCTGCCGGTCGAGCGCGTCCTCCAGCAGGATCTGCGCGGAGACGTACGCGCGCCACGCGCGCATCTCGTCGGGGCTGAGCCAGCGGGTCGTCATACGGCCAGTGTAGGTTTGTTTCAAACTTGAACCAAGCGCCGGCCAGACAAGCCCAGGGGAGACCGCACCGATGCCCTACCCATACGTCCTCCTCTCCGCCGCCGTCTCCCTCGACGGCTATCTGGACGACACGAGCCCCGACCGCCTGCTCCTCTCCAGCCCCGCCGACTTCGACCGCGTCGACGAGGTCCGTGCCTCCGTCGACGCCATCCTCATCGGCGCCGGCACCATCCGCGCGGACAACCCCCGCCTCCTCGTCAACTCCCCCGACCGCCGCGCCGCCCGCTCTGCCGAGGGCCGCCCCGAGTACCCCCTCAAAGTCACCGTCACCGCCTCCGGCGACCTCGACCCCGACGCCAACTTCTGGCACACCGGCGGCGAGAAGCTCATCTGCACGACGGACTCGGGCGCCGAGCGGGTCGCGGAACTCGGGATCCCCGCCGACGTCGTCCCCCTCGGAGAAGAACTGGACTGGCATCGGCTCCTCACCGACCTGTACGAGCGAGGCGTCCGGCGGCTGATGGTCGAGGGGGGCGGGACGATCCACACCCAACTGCTCCAGGCGGGGCTCGCGGACGAACTCCAGCTGGTCCTGGCCCCGTTGTTCGTCGGCGACCCCAAGGCCCCCCGTCTCTTCGGCCCCGGCGCCTACCAGGAAGGCCGCCTGAAACTCGTCCACACCCGCCAGATCGAGGACGTCGTCCTCACGACCTACCGCCCCGCCATCACCCCCACCGACCACCACTGGCTCACCCTCGCCTGCGACCTCGCCGCCCAGTGCCCACCGTCCGACACCGCCTTCAGCGTCGGCGCGGTGATCGTCGCGGCGGACGGGACGGAGCTGGCGCGGGGGTATTCGCGAGAGGGGGACGACGGTGTCGTGCACGCGGAGGAGGCGGCGCTGGCGAAAGTAACGGCCGGGTTGGAGGGGGCGACGGTGTACAGCAGCCTGGAGCCGTGCGCGCGCAGGGCCTCACGGCCGGCCCCGTGCGCGCAACTGATCCTCGACGCCGGGGTCCGGAGGGTCGTCACGGCGTGGATCGAGCCGGACACGTTCGTGCGGGACGCGGACGGCAACGGTCTGTTGAGGGAGGCGGGAGTGGAGGTAATCGTCCTCCGGGATCACGAGACGAGAGCCAAGGCGCCGAACACGCACCTGCTGTAAGTCTTTCAGGGGCGCGGGGCTGTATCTGATATGCGGCTACCGCCGCGTGGGCGCGAGCAACCCCAACGGACCCGCACCCGCCCACACGACCGGCCCACCCCAACCTGCGCCCCACCCCCGGACGGGCCACGCTGCCCACATGAGGTCAGCCAAACCCGTACTCGCCGCCACCCTGCTCCTCGCCCTGGCCGCCTGCTCCACGACCCCCTCCAGCACCCGCCAAATGGCCCGAGCCCTCCCCCCGGACGCGTCCTTCACACACCCGGGGGTCCTCGTGAACAAGGCGCAGCTGGACCTCGTCCGAGAAAACGTGCGCGCCGGAAAACAGCCCTGGCTGCGCGCCTACCTGGACATGAGGGACAGCACATACGGCTCGTACAAGTACCGCCCGGAGCCGTACGAGAGCGTCGACTGCCCCGGCGGAGACCAGCCGAACCGCCCCGCGCACGGCTGCGTGGAGGAACGGCAGGACGCGATCGCGGCATACACGCAGGCCCTCCTGTTCAGCGTCACCGGCAAGCAGGCGCACGCCGTGAAGGCGCGGGAGATCATGGACGCCTGGTCGGCGAAGATCAGACGGCACACGGAGGACGACGCCGGGTTGCAGACCGCGTGGGCGGGCTCGACGTGGACGCGCGCGGCGGAGATCGTCCGGCACACCCCGGGCGCGGGGTGGCCGCAGGAGCGGGTCGCGCGCTTCGAGGACATGCTGAGGAACGCCTACCTCCCGGCCGTCACCCGGGACGTCCCGGACTACAACGGCAACTGGGACCTCGCGATGACGGACGCGGCGATCGGCATCGGCGTCTTCACGAACGACCACCGCGTCTTCGACCAGGCCCTGGCCCGCTTCCGCGCCCGCGTCCCCGCCTACTTCTACCTGGAGAAGGACGGCAGGATCCCGATCGCCCCCGCCCGCGCGGGCCTCGACGACCCGGCGAAACTCACGAAGTACTGGTTCGGGCAGACGACGTTCAAGGACGGCGTCTCCCAGGAGACGTGCCGCAACTTCAAGCACGCGGGCTACTCGCTGGCCGCGTCCTCGCACATCGCGGAGACCGCCTGGCACCAGGGCGTCGACCTGTACGGCGAGGTGAAGGACCGGCTGAAGGCGGCGGCCGAACTGCACGCCCGCTACCAGGAGGGCGAGAAGGCGCCGGCGTGGCTGTGCGGCGGGAAGGTGGACCGGAACATGGGCCCCGACCTGGAGGTTCTCGTCAACCACCTGGAGGGCAGGCTCGGTGAGTCCGTCCCGGCCGCGCACCGGCTCGTGGCCCGGCACCGGCCCGCCGGCACGGACGACCTGTTCGTGGCCTGGGAGACCCTGACGCACGCCGGTAACCCGGGGGTCTAGAGGAACCGGTTTGGTGTTCCCCGTGGCCTGTGCCTATAGTTAAGCCAACGGCGCGGGGTGGAGCAGCTCGGTAGCTCGCTGGGCTCATAACCCAGAGGTCGCAGGTTCAAATCCTGTCCCCGCTACTGAAAAAGGACCGGGATCCTGGAAACAGGGTCCCGGTCCTTTTGTTGTCCAGGGCCGTCACTCTGTGTATCCCGAGGTTTCCATCGGTAACCCAACTCGCCCGTTTTTCCCCGTCGTTGACCCGAAAATCCCCGGCCAAAAATGTTTGTGGATCAAGCAGAACCGCTTGGAAACGGGCCCCGGGGTCGATTAACGTTCGATAACGCAGCACGGTTGTCCCAGCCGTCACAAGAGACGGCTCCGTGCGCACGCGCCGAATCCCGCGAGGGAACCGGGGAACCACCACCTTGGGGTGAATCACGCGGACGCCCCCGCTCACGAGCGGACGGTTTACGCGCGTAGGAGACCTTCCCGCTCCGAACCCGTCAGCTAACCCGGTAGGCGGCGGAAGGAAAGGAGTGCGCCCGCGTGGCGAACCCGACTGCCCCAGAAGCCCCCGCCCACTCGACCTTCGGATTCGGCAGCTACCGCGTCGAGGACGAAGGCCCCTGGGAGGAGTGGAACCCCACCGCGGACTCCGTCCCGGCCAAGGGCAAGCACCGGGTGGCCAAGCAGCGCACCGGCGGCGGCGGTTTCGCCCGTAGCTCCACGGTCCTCGGCGTCGGCGTCATAGCCGCCGTCAGCGCGGGCGGCATGGCCAGCGCCAACACGGGCAACGCGCCCGTCTCCATCTCCGTCTCCGACATCCCCGGCGTCGGCGCGCTCGTCTCCGACGACGGCGACCAGGCACCCGAGCCGACGCCGATCGCGAGCATCGTCAGCGAGGCCGGACAGGAGACCTCCGACGCCGCCGAGGCGCTGCGCAACCGGATCATCGCGCAGGCCGAGTCGCAGGCGACGCAGGCCGACCAGCAGGCGAAGGTCGCCGCGCAGCGGGCCCAGGCCGAGGCCGCCGCCAAGGCCGCGAAGGCCGCGCAGGCCAACGTCAAGGAAGCCAAGCAGGAGGCGGACGACGCGGCCCGCGAGAAGGCCGAGCAGGCTCGGCTGGCCACGCTGGCCAAGCAGTACTCGCTGCCCACCTCGTCGTACGTCATCACCTCGACGTTCGGGCAGGCCGGGGCGCTGTGGTCGTCCGGGTACCACACCGGGCTGGACTTCGCCGCGCCCACGGGGACGCTCATCAAGGCCGTCCACAGCGGGACCATCACGGAGGCCGGGTATGCCGGGTCCTACGGCTACCGCACGATCCTCACGCTCGATGACGGCACCGAGATCTGGTACGCCCATCAGTCGTCCATCAGCGTCAGTGTCGGGCAGAAGGTCGGGACCGGGGATGTGATCGGGCGCGTTGGGGCTACCGGGAACGTGACCGGGGCGCACTGCCACCTGGAGGTGCACCCCAATGGGTCGTCCACCGGGATCGATCCGATGGCGTGGCTGCGGAGCAAGGGGCTCAACCCCTGAGGGGTAGTACCTGAGGTGTAGTGCTTGAGGTGTAGTGCTTGAGGGGTAGCTCGTGGGGCCTACGGGTCTTACGGGTTGCCCCTTTTCGGTGGGCCGGGGCGGAATTCCCTCCTCCAGAACCGTTGTTGGAACTGAGCATGACTACTCTGCGCACCCTCGGTTCCTCAGACCTCGAAGTCTTCCCCCTCTCCCTCGGCGGCAACGTCTTCGGCTGGACCGCCGACGAGGCCACCTCCTTCGCCGTCCTCGACGCGTACGCCGCTGCCGGCGGGAACTTCATAGACACCGCCGACTCCTACTCCTCGTGGGCCGAGGGCAACAGCGGGGGCGAGTCCGAGACCATCATCGGCAAGTGGCTCGCCTCGCGCGGCAACCGGGACGACATCGTCGTCGCCACGAAGGTCAGCCAGCACCCCGAGTTCAAGGGGCTCTCCGCCGACAACATCAAGGCGGCCGCCGAGGCGTCCCTCAAGCGGCTCGGTACCGATCACATCGACCTCTACTACACCCACTTCGACCAGCCGGACACGCCCGTCGAGGAGATCATCGGCGCGCTCGACGAGCTGGTCCGGGCGGGCAAGGTCCGCCACATCGCCGCGTCCAACATCTCCGCCGAGCGTCTGCGCGAGTCCCTCGACTTCTCCGATCGCGAAGGGCTCGCCCGGTACGTCGCCCTCCAGCCCCACTACAACCTGGTGTCCCGGGACACGTACGAGGGCTCGATTCAGGACGTCGCCTCCCAGGCAGGCCTCGCCGCCGTCCCCTACTTCGCCTTGGCCTCCGGGTTCCTCACGGGCAAGTACCGGCCGGGGGTCACCGTGGAGGGGGCCCGGGCTGCGGGTGGCGCGGGCAAGCACCTCGACACCCCCCGAGGGGTGAAGGTCCTCGCCGCCCTCGACGAGATCGCCGCCGCGCACGACACCGAGGTCGCGACCGTCGCCCTCGCGTGGCTCGCCGCGCAGCCGACCGTCGCCGCGCCGATCGCCTCCGCTCGGACGGTGGAGCAGCTGCCCGCGTTGGTGGCCGTGGCGGAGCTGGAGTTGACGCAGGCGGAGGTGACCCGGCTGACGGAGGCTTCGGCGTAAGGGCTGCGGGCGCGGGGCCGGTGGGCGGCTGGGGCGGCGGATGGCCGCCGACCGGCCCGGACCGAGGGACCATCGGCCCGTTGCGCGTGGGCGCCTGCCGCCGGACGGTGGGAAGGACCGGGACCGCGCTGCCGCGCACTCGCGGTGCGCGGCAGCGCGGCACAGGGATCTCACCGGGGAGCGCTTCATGTCCGGACGGGACAATCTCGCCGCGCGGCTGGGTGGTTGGAGCGCCCGGCACCGTGTGATCGCCATCGCGGTCTGGCTGCTCATGGTGGCGGCGGCCATGGTGATCGGCTCGTCCGTGGGCCAGGAGCACATGACCAATCAGGAGTACGCGGAAGGCGACTCGGCCCGGGCCTGGCAGATCCTGGAACGCGAGGGGCTGACGCCGCCCGCGGGCGAGATGGTGCTGGTGCGCAGCGACACCGACCTCGCCACCGCGGCCGGCTTCCGGGCCGCGGTGGGGGAGCTGGTCTCCGGGATCGAGGCCACCGGAGAGGTGACGGACCTGAAGAATCCGTATGCCGTGAAGGGGCTGGTCTCCGACGACAGGCACAGCGCCCTGGTGCAGTTCGACATGAAGGGCAAGGCCGAAGACGCCCGGGAGCGGGTGCGGCCCGTGCTCGACGCGGTGGACAAGGTCAGGGACGACCACCCGGAGCTGCGGGTGGAGCAGTACGGCCGTGCGAGCGGCGACAAGTGGTTCGTGGACACCGTCATCAAGGACTTCCACCACGCCGAGCTGACGGCGATCCCGCTGGCGCTGGGCATCCTGCTGGCCGCCTTCGGCGCACTGCTCGCGGCGGTGCTGCCAGTCGCCCTGGCCATGACGGCCTTCCTCGCCGCCAACGGCATGCTCGCGCTGATCAGCCATGGCATGCATGTCGACAACGCGGCCAGCTCCGTCGTGCTGCTGCTGGGGCTGGCCGTCGGAGTGGACTACTGCCTGTTCTACCTGCGCAGGGAGCGTGAAGAGCGGGCGAAGGGGCATGACCCGGCCGCCTCACTGCGTATCGCCGCGTCAACCTCCGGACGGTCGGTGCTGGTGTCCGGCCTCACCGTCGTGGTCGCCATGTCCGGCATGTTCCTGTCCGGGATGCTGCTGTTCGACGGCTTCGCGGTGGGCACCATCCTGGTGGTCCTGGTCGCCATGGCGGGTTCGGTGACCGTGCTGCCCGCGCTGCTGTCGCTGCTCGGTGACCGGGTGGAGCTGGGCAGGATCCCGGGCCTGGGGCGGCTGCGCCGTCCGCAGGGCGGCAGCCGGCTCTGGGGCGCGGTGCTGAGCCGGGTCCTCGTCCGCCCGGCGGTCTCCACGCTGGCCTCCGGGGCGTTCCTCCTGCTGCTGGCGGCGCCCGTGCTGGGCATCCACACGGAGAAACTGAGCCTGGACAAGCAGTTGCCGGCGGACACACCCATCATCCAGACCTACCACCACATCAGCGAGGCGTTCCCCGGCGGTGCCAGTCCGGCTGATGTCGTGGTGCGGGCCGACGACGTGCGGGCACCGCGGGTGCGCCGGGCACTGACCGACTTCACCGCCGCCGCGCTGGACACGGGGCTGGTCAACCAGCCTGTACAGGTCACCACGCACGCGACGGAGAACGTGGTCGAGATCAGCGTGCCGCTGGCGGGCGACGGCTCGGACAGCACCTCGATGCGGGCCGTGCGGAAACTCCGCTCCGAGGTGATCCCCGCCACCTTGGACACGGTCCCCGGCACGCACGCGTACGTCACCGGCGACCTCGCCTTCTCCATGGACTTCAACGACAAGCTGGGCAGCAGCGTCGTCCCGGTGTTCGCGTTCGTCATGATCGCGGCCTTCCTGGTGATGCTGCTGTCCTTCCGGTCGCTGGCCATCGCCACCGTCTCGGTCCTGCTGAACCTGCTGTCGGTGGCCGCCGCCTTCGGCGTGATGGTCGCGGTCTTCCAGCACGGCTGGGGCGCCGGGCTGTTCGGCACGCACGGCGTCGGCGCCATCGAATCGTGGCTGCCGCTGTTCGCCTTCGTCGTCCTGTTCGGGCTGTCCATGGACTACCACGTGTTCGTCGTGTCGCGGATACGCGAGGCGCACGACGACGGCGCTCCGACGCGAGAAGCGGTGTCTCACGGCATCCGCAGCACGGCGGGCGTGGTGACCAGCGCGGCGATCATCATGGTCGGCGTGTTCGGCGTGCTGGGCACCCTGTCGCTGCAGGACTTCAAACAGATGGGCGTCGGGCTCGGGGTCGCTGTCCTGCTCGACGCGACGATCGTGCGGGGCGTGCTGCTGCCGTCGGTGCTCTCGCTCCTCGGCGAGCGGGCCTGGTACCTGCCCCGCGGGCTGTCCTTCCTGGCCCGCCCTGCCGCGGCTCGGGGCACCGGCCACTCCCCTGGGCCGGGTTATACGCGGTAGCCGCCGTACGGGGGGTACGGGCCCGTCGGGAAGCCGTAGGCCGGGGGCATGGAGGGCTGCCAGGTGAAGGTGACCGGGGTGGGTGGGGCGGTGGCGCGGGCCGCGTAGTCGAGGGCGGGGCGGGTGGTGGTGCGGTGGGTCCAGAGGGCCGTCAGGAGATGGTGCTCGCGGGTGACGAAGTCCGTGGGCGCGTTGCCGAGGCGGGCCCGGCGGCGGAGCTGGGCCAGAGCCATCGCCGTCGACTCGTACTCCGCGAGGGTTTTGGCCGCCGGTTTGCCCACATAGTGCACCGCGTAGTCGCGGGCTATCCGACGCGCCCGCATCGAGGACAGGGCGAACGGCTCGAACGGGGAGAGCCAGCCCGCGGCGACGTACGGCGGGAGCTCCTCACGGAGTTGGCGGAGTTCGCGTTGCCGGCTCCAGACGACGAGCCAGGTGATCAGCCCGAACACCGGCACCATGAAGACCCCGTACACGACGAAGAACCCGAGCGGCCCGAAGTGCCCGGAGCCGTTCCACAGGGAGTGCATGCACATCGCGATCAGCAGCCCGCTGAGCGGGAACAGCACGCGCCGTACCCGCCTGCGCTCCGCCGTCCGCGCCGCCAGCCCGAAGCCGATGCCCGTGAACACCGTGAACAGGGGATGCGCGAACGGCGACATGATCACCCGGACGAAGAACGTCGCCGCCGTCACCGACGCGAGCCCCCCGTCCCCGGACAGCTGATCGTCGCCGTACGCGGAGCCCAGGTACAGGATGTTCTCGGTGAACGCGAACCCCGCCGCCGCCGTCCCGGCGATGACGACGCCGTCCACCAGCCCCGTGAACTGCCGTCTGCGGAACAGGAAGACGAGCAGGACGGCCGCGGCCTTCGCGGACTCCTCGACGATCGGCGCTATCACCGTCGCCCCGAGCGTGTCCGCGCCGTCCGGATCCGCCGTCGTGTTCGCTATCCACTGCGTCGTGAACGTGTTCGCCACGATCGCGATCAGCGTCGCCGCGCAGGCGCCCCAGGCGAACGCGAACACCATGTTCCGCCACGGCGCCGGATCCGCGCGGTCCAGCCAGCGGAACGCCGTGAGGAGCAGGGGGACCGGGAAGACCGCCAGCCCCAGGCCCACCAACAGGCCCTGCGTGCCGGTCTGTTCACGGACCAGGGCGAGGATGACCACGCCGGAGATCGTGAGGAGGGTGATGAGGGCGGTGTAGCGGAAGGCGGGGCGTTTCCACCAGCGCGGGCGTAGGTACGGGGCGGGTGAGTACGCGGGACTGGTCGACACGGTTACGACCCTAACGAGGGGGAGGGGCTGCCGCGAAGGGCGCGTCGCGCCCCTATCGGCGTCCGTCGACCCGGCGGAACAGCAAGTCCCGTACCACGTGGCCCTTTTCGATCCCCTGCGCTTCGAAGCGGGTCAGCGGACGGAACTCCGGACGCGGCGCGAAACCGCCGTCCTCCCCTTGCGTGTTCTCGAACTCGGGGTGTGCCGTGAGGACTTCCAGCATCTGTTCCGCGTACGGCTCCCAGTCCGTCGCACAGTGGACGACGGCCCCCGCGCGCAGCCTCGTCGCCACCAGGTCGAGGAACTCCGGCTGGATCAGGCGGCGTTTGTGGTGGCGCTTCTTGGGCCAGGGGTCCGGGAAGTAGACGCGGAGACCGGCGAGGGCGTCCGGCTTCAGCATCTCGCGCAGGAGGATGATCGCGTCCCCGTTGGCGACACGGACGTTGGTCAGCCCGTTCTGCTCGGCGAGGTTGAGGAGGTTGCCCTGCCCCGGGGTGTGCACATCGACGGCGAGCACATTGGTCCCCGGATCCGCGGCGGCCATCTGCGCCGTCGCCTCCCCCATCCCGAACCCGATCTCCAGCACCACAGGCCGCTCATCCCCGTACAGCTGGCTCAGCTCAACGGCATGCCCATCGATATCCATCCCCCACCGCCCCCACAGCCGCTGCAACGCCTCCGCCTGCCCCGCCGTCACCCGACTCCTCCGCGGCTGAAAACTCCTGATCCGCCGCTCGAAGTGTGACCCGGCGGGGTCGGCTTTGGGGCCGTCGGGGAAACGGGGCTCGCCCTTGGGGCGGGCGGGGGTCTCGGGGGACGGGCGGTCGCTGGGGTTCACGGAATCAGACACAGTGAGGACGATTTTACGGGGTGGGCGGGGAGGTGTCCTTTTCTCGGGCTGCTAACCCTTTGTGTTGTTCTCGTCACACGGCGAGCTGGTGAAGCGTACGCTCAGAAGATCTGGAGCTGCTGCAACAAGGCTGGGACGCAGGGGAGTTGATGGAACGGTGATCAAGGAACCTGGCGTGGACCTTGCGCCTTCGAACGCGGCCGAATATTTCGGCAACGAAGTCAAGGCGGTCCGTGAGGCGTTGGGAATGACTCAGGCGGAGTTCTCCAGGGCGCTGCCGTACAGCCAGGCCCAGGTGTCCAAGATCGAGAGTGGGCAGGTGCTGGCGTCGGAGTCCTTCGCCGCGGCGGTGGACTCGGTGGCGAAGACGCCGGGGGTGTACGTCCGGCTGAGGGCGCAGCTGGTCAATCTGGGGCACCCGGATTGGTTCCTGCCGTACGTCCAGTTGGAGGGGAAGGCGACGTGGGTACGCCTTTTCCACCCTCAGCTCGTGCCTGGTCTGGCGCAGACGCCGGAGTACGCGCGTGCGGTGCTGCGGGCCGGGCGTCCGGAGAAGCTGGAGGAGTTGGTGGCGGCGCGGATGAACCGGCAGGCGATTCTGCACCGGGAGGACAAGCCTGCCCGGCTGTGGGTGGTCGTCGGGGAAGCCGCGTTGAGGAACAGGGTCGGTGGTTCGGCGGTGATGCGGGAACAGCTTGAGCACCTGAAGGCTCTGGCGGACGTGCCGCGCCACCGGGTGCAGATCATTCCCGACAGCGGTTGGCGCAGCTCTTCGTACAGCGGCAACAACGGCGGCGAGTGCATCCAGTGGGCTCCCGAGCACGCCCGCGCGACAGGCGAGTTCAAGGTGCGTGACAGCAAGACCCCCGACGGCCCCCACCTCACGCTGAGCCACACGGCTTTCACCGGCCTCGTCACCCTCGCCTGCTCCAGCCCGTCCGAAGCCTGAGGCCGCCGCTGACGTTCCCAGCCCGTCCGGCGTTTGAGGACGAGGAAAAGTCTGTTCAGGAAGCCCCCAGCACCTCCAAAGCCCGCCTCCCCACCTCCCGCCCGATCGGCAGCGAAGCGGTAGCCGCAGGGGAGGGCGCGTTCAGGACGTGTACGGCGCGAGCCCCCTCCTGGATCAGGAAGTCGTCGACGAGTGCCCCGTCACGCCCGACGGCCTGGGCCCGTACCCCCGCGCCACCCCGTATGAGGTCCGCCTCCTCCACGCCGGGCAGCATCCGGCGGACGGCGTCCACGAAGGCCCCCTTCGACACAGACCGCCGGATCTCCCCCACCCCGTACCGCCAGTGCCGCCGCCCCATCCGCCAGGCGCCGGGCCAGGACAGTGTCCCGGCGAGTTCGGAACCCCGGACCACCCCCCACCCGTACCCCTCCCGGGCGAGCGCGGGAACGGCGTTGGGCCCGACGTGGACGCCTCCGTCGATGCCGCGCGTCAGGTGCACCCCGAGGAAGGGGAACGCGGGATCGGGGACGGGATACACCAGCCCCCGCACCAGAGCGGGACGCGTCAGCTCGTAGTACTCCCCCCGGAACGGCACGATCCGCACCGACGGCTCGTCCCCCGTGAGACGGGCGACCGTGTCGCAGTACAGCCCGGCGCAGTTGACGAGCACGCGCCCGCGCACGATGTCGCCGCGAGCCGTCTGGACGGCCACGCCGAGAGACGGCCGCCGGTCGACGCGGACGACCTCCGCCCCGTACCGGATCTCCGCCCCGGACTCCTCCGCGAGGACGCGCGCGACGGCGCCGTAATCACAGATGCCGGTCGTGCCGACGTGGATCGCGGCGAGCCCCCGCACCTCGGGCTCGTACTCCTGGATCTGCGCGCCGCCCAGTTCGCGGACGGAGATCCCGTTCTCCCGGCCGCGCTGGACGAGGGCGTGCAGCCGGGGGAGTTCCGCGCGGTCGGTGGCGACGATGAGCTTGCCGGTGACCTCGTGGGG
>DATCQX010001151.1:0-2926 GCA_036569285.1 Streptomyces sp. | reverse complement strand
TGGGGCAGCAGGAGCCTGAGTTCGGTGCTGAAGCCGGCCGAGCGGCTCGCCCGCGACGGCTTCACCGTCGACGACACGTTCCGCTCGCAGACCGCAGGCAACGAGACCCGCTTCCGCTACTTCCCCGACACGGCGAAGCTGTTCCTGCCGGGCGGACAGCTCCCGGTGGTCGGCTCGACCTTCAAGAACCCCGATCTCGCCCGCACCTACGCGGAGTTGGGCAAGAAGGGCGTCGGCGCGATCTACCGGGGCGACATCGGCGAGGACATCGTCACGACCGTCAACAAGCCGCCCGTGGACCCGGGTTCGGGATGGAAGGCGCGCCCCGGCAAGCTCTCCGCAGCCGACCTCGCCGCCTACCGCGCCAAGTTCCAGGCGCCCACGAAGACGTCGTACCGGGGACTCGGCGTCTACTCGATCGCACCGTCCTCCTCGGGCGGCACGACGGTCGGTGAGGCGCTCAACATCCTTGAGAAGACGGACCTTTCGAAGGCGAGCGAGGTCCAGTACCTGCACCGGTACATCGAGGCCAGCCGGATCGCGTTCGCGGACCGGGGCCGCTGGGTCGGCGACCCGGCCTTCGAGAACGTCCCCACGAAGGAACTCCTCTCGCAGAAGTACGCCGACTCACGGGCCTGCCTCATCAAGGACGACGCCGTCCTCACCAGCCCCCTCGCGCCGGGCGACCCGCGCAACCCGGCCGCCTGCGACGCGAGCGGCACGGCGGCGCCGACGACGTACGAGGGCGACAGCACCACGCACCTCACGGTCGCCGACAAGTGGGGCAACGTCGTCGCCTACACGCTCACCATCGAGCAGACCGGCGGCAGCGCGATCACCGTCCCCGGACGCGGATTCATCCTCAACAACGAGCTGACGGACTTCTCCTTCGCCCCCGCGAGCCCGGCCGTCCACGACCCGAACCTGCCCGGTCCGGGCAAGCGGCCGAGGTCGTCGATCTCGCCGACGATCGTGCTCGACCAGCACAACAAGCCTGTCGTGGCGCTGGGTTCACCCGGTGGGGCGACCATCATCACGACCGTGCTCCAGGTGCTGACCGAGTTCGTCGACCGGGGGCTGCCGCTCGTCGACGCGATCGCCGCGCCCCGGGCCAGCCAGCGCAACCAGACCACGACGGAACTCGAACCGGCCCTCTACAACGGTGAGTTGCGGACGAAGCTGGAAGCCGTCGGGCACGGGTTCCGGCTGAACCCCGAGATCGGCGCCGCAACCGCCGTACAGCGGCTGCCCGGCGGGAAGTGGCTCGCGGCGGCGGAGACCGTCCGGCGAGGTGGCGGGTCGGCGCAGGTGGTGTATCCGGCGCACTAGGCAAGGGAGTGGCGCGCCGGGGGAGGAAGTGGCGCGCCGAGTAAGGCGGTTGGGTGGCTCACTCGTTCCGGGTGGGCCGCCCTTCTCGAACCGGGCCTGACAGCGCGGCGGTGCTACCGGTCCCGTGCCGTCAGGACCCGCGGCCCCTCGTCCGTGATCGCGACCGTGTGTTCGACGTGCGCCGCACGGGAGGTGTCGTTCGTGCGGAGGGTCCAGCCGTCGGCGGCCTCGTGATAGTCGTCGCGTCCGCTCGCGATGAGCATCGGCTCGATCGCCAGGGCCATGCCGCGCCGCAGGAGCATGCCGCGGTGCGGGCGGCCCTCGTTGGGGATCGGCGGGTCCTCGTGCATCCGGCGGCCGATGCCGTGCCCGCCGAAGCCCTGCGGGATGCCGTAACCGGCCTCCCGGCAGACCTTGCCGATCGCGTGCGCGATGTCACCGACGCGGTTGCCGACGGTCGCGGCGGCGATCCCGGCGGCCAGGGCGCGCTCGGCGGTCTCGATCAGACGGACGTCGTCCGGGCGCGGGGCGCCGACGGTGAAGCTGATCGCCGAATCGCCCGCCCAGCCCCCGAGTTGGGCGCCGCAGTCGATGGAGACGAGATCGCCGTCGCGCAGCTTCTGCCTGGTCGGGATGCCGTGCACGATCGCATCGTTCACCGAGGCGCAGATGACGGCCGGGAACGGGGTCGGCGCGAAGGACGGGCGGTACCCCAGGAACGGCGAGTCCGCGCCCGCCCCGCGCAGGACGCCCCGCGCCACCTCGTCCAGCTCCAGCAGGGAAACGCCCACGTCAGCGGCGTCCCGCACGGCCGTCAGGGCGCGGGCCACCACCTGGCCGGCCCGGTACATCTCGTCGATCGACGTGTCTGTCTTCAGCTCCACCATGCCAATTACTATACCGGTATTAGAATGGGGGGCATGGTGCGCACCCCCTTGACCCCAGAAGAGCGTGAACGCGGCGAGCGGCTCGGCCGGCTGCTCCGTGAGGCCCGCGGCGGGCGGAGCATGGCCGAGGTCGCGGCGCGGGCCGGGATCTCGGCGGAGACGCTCCGCAAGATCGAGACCGGCCGGGCGCCGACCCCGGCGTTCTTCACGGTCGCCGCGCTGGCCGGCGTACTCGGCCTGTCCATGGACGAGTTGGCCGCGCACTGCGTCCTCGCCGGGGTCGTGTGAACGTCGTCCGGAGGACCCGTCGAGATCTCGCCATGTCATCTTCGCGGCCCCTTCGCAAACTGACCGTAGCCGCGCTGTAACACGGCTGGTGTTTTCTGACCAGTCCAAGCGGCGAGGTCTGGCAGGAGTTTGCGGATGACTGTGGATCAACTCCCGGGGCAGGTGCGGGAGTTCGTGAGCTGCCTGGAGAGCCTGCTGGGGCGCCTCGATCAGGGCGCCGGCTGGTGCGCCGTGTTCTGGCAGCGCGACCCCGACGGCATGCGGGCCTGCCTGGAGGGCATCGAGATGCCGCCCTGGGACGTGATGGAGGCGCTCCTGCAGGACCTCGCGTCCGCACACGGCTCCGCCGTCGCCGAGAAGGAGGCACTGCGCGTCCGCGTCCTGCACACCGCCGCCCTGCGCGCCCACGACGCCCGGCCCGG
>DATCQX010001150.1:0-13936 GCA_036569285.1 Streptomyces sp. | reverse complement strand
GCGTTCCGCCACACGGTCGCCCCCTTCGACACGCTCCGCGGTCTCCTGATCGGATACCACCTGGCCTGCGCCGTCACCCAGTGCCACGCCTCGGGTCTGGTCCTCGCCGACCTCGGCGCCGACAACGTCTACGTGCTGCGCCGCACCATCATGCTGGGTGACCTGTCGGACTGCGCCGTCGACGGACATCATCTGGGCGCGGGACCGGTCCCCACGGCCGCGGACAACATCCGCCAGCTGGGCGGGCTGCTCCAGCTCATCAGCACCAAGGCGGGACTGCACGTGCCGGGCCTGCCCGAGGGGATGCATCTGTGGCAGGGCGACACCTGGGAGCCCCTCAGGAAACTGGTGCTGCGCTGCCAGGAGACGGACCCCGGGCTGCGGCCGGCCGCGAGTGAGATCGCCGACACGCTGGCCCGGTACGTCGCCCAGCACCGTTCCGCCGGCGCTCAGGCCCTCACCGCCGGGCGCGGCGACGCCCTCGCCCGGGTGCCGCTCGCCGTGCCGCCGGAGACACCCGGCCGGCTCCCGCTCCGGCTGCCGCGCCTGGGCCCGGGCCGCCGGGAGGCGGAGGCCCGCCTGGAGAGGGTGCGGGTCACACTGCGGTACAGCAGACGGCTGACCCTGATCGGCGCCGACCCGTACAGCGGCCGGGCCACGACGACGGTGACGCTGGGCTCCGTCCTCGCCGCGGTGCGGGGCGAGCCGGTCCTGGCTCTCGACGGCGCCCCGTCGGAGGGGGCGCTCGGCTGGTTCCTCACCGAGCGCAATCCGGCCACCGTGCGGGATCTCGCCGCCCTGCGGACCGGTCCGGCGTACGCGGACGTCTGCGCCGTCACCACACGGCTCACGACCGGCCTCCAGGTCGTCGCCCACCGTCCGGGCCGCTACACGCCGAACCCGTCGCATCCGCAGGAGTACACGCGCGTCCTGGAACACACGGCGCCGTACTACCCTTTCGTCCTCACCGACTGGTCGCCCCGTGTCCTGGGATGGTCGGCCGACGTCGTCCTGCGCCACACGGACCGGCTGGTCCTGTGCTGCAGTTCTCAGGACCGGTCCCTCGACGGTGCGCGCCGCGTACTCGGCGCACTGCGCGAGAACGGACACCAGCACCTGGCAGACGAGGCCGTCCTGGTGACCACCCACCTCGACAACTCTCTGCGCACCCGCCTGTCCCAGAGCTTCGCCCGGGAACTGGGCATCGCCCCCGGCAGAGCGGTCCAGGTCCCCTTCGACAACGCCCTGCGCTCACCCCACTGGGCTCCGGACCGGCTGCGCGCATCGACGACCCGCGCCTTCCTGGACCTCGCGGAACTGGTCGTCGCGTCCCCTTGACCCGCTGCGGGGTCACCGCGTCGTCGCCGCGCGCATCGTCTCCCCCTGCGGCAGCCCCCCGTCAGCAGATGCGCGGCAGTTGCTCCCCGAGCGGCATCTCGACGATGCGGCGGGCGCCCACCAGGGTCCGCAGGGTGACCCTCCCGGCGGGCCCGTCGGGCAGGACCCGGCCGATGGAAACGGCCTGCGCGCCCTCCGGCAGCGAGCGCAGGGCGGTCAGCGCCGCGTCGGCCGCGTCGGGGCTGACGAAGGCGACCAGGCAGCCCTCGTTGGCGACCACCAAAGGGTCGAGGCCCAGCAGGTCGCAGGCGGAGGCGACCGCTTCGGGGACGGGGACGGCGTGTTCGTCGATCTCGACGGCGGCCGAGGAGTCGTGGGCGATCTCGTTGAGGGTGGCGGCGAGGCCGCCCCGGGTGGGGTCGCGCAGGGTGTGGATCGCGGGGCCCAGCGGGGCCAGGGCGGCGACCAGCCGGTGCAGGGGCCGGGTGTCGGAGGCGATGTCGCTCTCGAAGCCGAGCCCTTCCCGGGTGCTGAGGACGGTCGTGCCGTGCAGCCCGATCGGCCCGGAGAGCAGGACGGCGTCTCCGGGGCGTGCCAGGGCGGCGGAGGGCCGCAGCGAGCCGTGGCGCTGGCCGACACCGGTGGTGTTGACGAACAGTCTGTCGGCGGCTCCCCGGCCGACGACCTTGGTGTCCCCGGTGACCACCGGGACGCCCACCTCGTGAGCCGCCTTCCCCAGGGATTCCATGACGGCGCGGAGTTCGGCCAGCGGCAGCCCCTCCTCGACGATGAGGGAGACGGTCAGCGCGAGGGGCCGGGCGCCGCGCATGGCGAGGTCGTTGACGGTGCCGTGGACGGCGAGGGAGCCGATGTCGCCGCCGGGGAAGAACAGGGGGCTGACGACGAAGCTGTCGGTGCTGATCACCAGGTCGCGGTGGCCGGGCAGGAGCGCCGCGTCCTCCAGGGGACCGTGGCCGCCGTGCGTCGCGGGCAGGATCAGCCGTTCGAGGAGTTCGGCGGTGAGGCGTCCGCCGGCGCCGTGGCCGAGAAGCACGACGTCGTTCTCGTGTCGGGGCATGGGGCATTCGATGGTCATGGCTCGCTCCTGACACGCCCGGCCGCGTGGTAGGCGGCGCAGGTGCCCTCGGACGACACCATGGGCGCGCCGAGGGGGTGGCGGGGGGTGCAGCGGGTGCCGTACGCGGCGCAGTCCGTGGGGAGGCGGGCGCCGGTGAGGATCGCGCCCGCGATGCAGGAGGGGTCCTCGGCCGGGGTCAGGTCACCCACGTCGAAGCGGCGGGACGCGTCGAACCGCTCGTACTTCTCGGCGAGTTCGAGCCCGCTGGCGGGCAGGGTGCCGATGCCTCGCCAGGCCCGGTCGGCGGTCCGGAAGATGGTGCGGACGGCCGTCTGCGCCTCGGTGTTCCCGGCGCGGCGTACGGCCCGCGCGTACTGGTTCTCCACCTCGTGCCGGCCGGTCTCCAGCTGGCGTGCGGCCATCAGGATACCCTCCAGCAGGTCCAGCGGTTCGAAGCCGGTGACGACGACCGGCACCCGGTACCGGGCGGCGATCGGTTCGTACGCGCGCCAGCCCATCACCGCGCACACGTGCCCGGCGGCGAGGAACGCCTGTACCTCGCAGTCGGGGTCGTCGAGCAGCGCGGTCATCGCCGGGGGCACCAGGACATGGCTGACCAGCATGGAGAAGTTCGTGAGGCCCAGGCGGGCCGCGTGCAGGAGGGCCGTCGCGTTGGCGGGGGCGGTCGTCTCGAAGCCGACGGCCAGGAACACCACCTCGCGGTCGGGGTGCTGCGCGGCGAGGCGGACGGCGTCCATGGGGGCGTACACGACCCGGACGTCGGCGCCGCGTGCCCGCAGGGACAGCAGGTCGGTGTCGGTGCCGGGGACGCGCAGCATGTCGCCGAAGCTGGTGAAGATCACGCCGGGGCGGGCGGCGATCGCCATGGCCCGGTCGAGGGTCTCCAGCGGGGTGACGCAGACGGGGCAGCCGGGTCCGTGGATCATGCGGATGCCGGCGGGCAGGAGTTCGTCGATGCCCTGGCGGACCAGGGTGTGGGTCTGGCCGCCGCACACCTCCATGATCCGCCAGGGGCGGGTGGCGGTGGCCCGCAGCTCGTCCAGCAGGTGCCGGGCGAGGACGGGGTCGCGGTACTCGTCGAGGTATCTCATGGGGAGCCGTCCGCCGAGGTGCGCACGACCGTCAGGTCGAGGAAGTGGGTGGAGCAGGAGATGCACGGGTCGTGGTTGCGGATCGCGCGTTCGCACAGGGTGGTCAGCTCGTCGTCGCCGGGGTCGCGTTCGGTGACGGCCCGCTGGGCGAGGTGGCGCAGGTCGGCCTCGATGGCGCCCTGGTTCTGCGCGGTGGGCGGGACCATGCGGGCGTCGGTGACGATGCCGTCGCCGTCGAGCGCGTAGCGGTGGTAGAGCAGTCCGCGCGGGGCCTCGGTGGCGCCGTGTCCGACGCCCTCGGCGGGCGGGACCTCGGTGTACGGGTGCGCGGGCGGCTCGTACGCGGCGATGATCCGCAGCGCCTCCTCCAGCGCGTACACGACCTCCACGGCCCGTACCAGGATGGAGCGGTAGGGGTTGCGGCACACCGCGCCCGCGCAGGGGTCGCCGAGTCCCGCCTCGACGGCGGCCTCCCGGGCCGTCGGGGAGAGCCGTCGGCCGCCGATCGCGAACCGGGCGAGGGAGCCGGTGAGGTGGACGCGTCCGTCGAGCCGGGAGTGCAGGGCGGTCGAGTGCGGGACGTGCGTCTCGCGGACGCGCTGGGTGAAGTCCCTCAGCGGGAAGGAGCCGGTCGTGCCGTCGGCGCGCAGGACGGTCGGGGTGCCGCCCTCGATGGCGTAGGTGTCGGCGGCGGCCAGGGCGAGGAAGTCGGCGTCGGTGCGCGCGTCGGGGAAGTCGAAGCCGGCCACCCAGCGGACGGTGTCCCAGGCGTCGTCCAGCGCGCGCCTCAACTCCGGCTCCAGTGCGCGCAGTTCAGCCGGGGCCGGGGCTCTGTGGAAGCCGCCGATCCGGACGTTGACGGGGTGGATCGCGCGTCCCCCGACCAGTTCCATGAGGGCGTTGCCCGCCTTCTTCAGCCGGAGGCCGCGCTCCACCTCGGCCCGGTGGGTGCGGGCCAGTTCGATCGCGCCCGCCGCGCCGAGGAAGTCGGGGGCGTGCAGCAGGTAGATGTGCAGGGCCTGGCTCTCGATCCACTCGCCGCAGTACAGGAGCCGGCGCAGGTCCCGGATCTCCGGGCCGACGCTCACCCCGCAGGCGTCCTCGATCGCCGCGCACGCGCTCATCTGGTAGGCGACCGGGCAGATCCCGCACACTCGGGCGGTGATGTCGGGCGGCTCGGTGTAGGAGCGTCCGCGCAGGAACGCCTCGAAGAAGCGGGGCGGTTCGTAGATCTCCAGGTGTGCCTCGGTGACGGTGCCGTCGTGGACGCGCAGGCTCAGCGCGCCCTCGCCCTCGACCCGGGACAGGGCGCCGACGTGCAGGACACGCGATCCTCGGTGTGTCACGGGTTCAGCTCCTTGTCGAAGGCGGCGGCGTTGAAGGTGTGCAGGAAGCGTCCGACGGCGTCCTCGTCGAGTCCGTCGCGGCGCAGCAGCGGGATCACCGCGGGCAGGTTCACCGATCCGGACGGCCCGAAGCAGCCGAAGCAGCCGCGCCGGTGGGCGGGGCACAGGGCGCCGCATCCGGCGTGGGTGACCGGGCCGAGGCAGGGCGTGCCGTCGGCGACGGTGACGCAGACCGTGCCGCGCCGCTTGCACTCGAAGCAGACGCTGTGCTCAGGGATGTCCGGTTTACGGCCGGCGAGGTGGGCGGTGATCACTTCGAGGAGCTGGCGGCGGTCGACCGGGCAGCCGCGCAGTTCGAAGTCGACGGGGACGTGCGCGGAGACGGGCGTGGAGTCGGCGAGGGTGGTGACGTACTCGGGGTGGGCGTAGACCACGCGCCGGTACTCGTCGACGTCGGCGAAGTTGCGCAGGGCCTGGATGCCGCCGGCGGTCGCGCAGGCGCCGATCGTCACGAGCCGCCGGGACGCGGCGCGGATCGCGTGGACGCGGTCGGCGTCGCCGGGGGTGGTGACGGAGCCCTCGACGAGGGCCAGGTCGTAGGGGCCGGGTTCGACTGTGCTGGTCGCCTCCGGGAAGTGGGTGATCCTCACCGCGCCGGCGAGGGCGAGGAGTTCGTCCTCGCAGTCCAGCAGGGTGAGCTGGCAGCCGTCGCAGGAGGCCAGTTTGAACACGGCGAGCGTGGGGGTGTTCCGGGTGCTCATCTCACAGCTCCCTCACGGACAGCAGGGGTTCGGCGCGGTCCCAGCCGGTGACGGGGCCGTCCCGGCAGATCAGCAGGGGGCCGAGCTGGCAGTGGCCGCAGTGGCCGGTCGCGCAGCGCATGTTGCGTTCCAGGGAGACGCGGACGCGCTCCGGGGCCACGCCGAGGTGGGCGAGGTCGCGGGCGGTGGCGCGGATCATCGGTTCGGGTCCGCAGACGAACGCCCAGGTGCGGGCCGGGGTGAAGGGGGCCCGGCCGAGGAGCCGGGTGACGACGCCGACGTCCCCGTCCCAGTCCGGGTCGGGCCGGTCGACGGTCACTCCCGTGTACGCCGTCCGCCAGTGCGCCAGGTCGTCGCGGGCGATCAGGTCGCCGGGGGTGCGGGCCCCGGCGAGGACGCTGACGCGGCCGTACCGGCCGGGTGCGGCGAGCGCTTCGAGGATCAGGGGGCGCAGGGGGGCGAGGCCGATGCCGCCGGCGACGACGAGGACGTCCTGTCCGCGGGCCCGTTCGAGTTCCCAGCTCGTTCCGTAGGGGCCGTGCACGCCGAGGACGTCTCCGACGCGGGCCGCGCACAGTCCCGCGGAGACGGCGCCGACGGCGCGGACGGTGTGGGCGAGGCCGCCGGTGGCCTGGACGGAGCTGACCGACAGGGGGATCTCGCCCCGCCCGAAGCAGTGCACCATCGCGAACTGCCCCGGCGCGAACTCGCCGAGTGCCTCCCCGACCGGTTCGAGGCGCAGCGTGACCGTGTCCTCGGTCTCCGCCCGCCGGTCGACGACCAGGTGCGGTACGGGTATGCCGCTCATGACGGGCCTCCGTACAGGTCGACGAGGCGGGTGCGGGCGGCGCCCAGCCGGCCGGCCAGCACCTGGCCGACCCAGCGGCCGACCGCCCGGCCGAGATCGGCGTCCTCCTCGCACATCAGCCGCACGGTGACCGCGTCGAACACGTACGCCTCGACCGGCGTGGTGGCGACGGCCCCGAGCTGCCAGACGTAGGGCGCGAAGAGCCAGGAGCAGCCGACCAGGTCTCCGCCGCCGAGGGTCTCGACGACGGGCGGGCGGCGGCCGGGGACGTGGACGTCGAGGGCGACCGTGCCGCCGCGCAGGACCCAGAAGCGGTCCGCGCCGCCGCCCTCGTCGAAGAGCCGGGTTCCTTGGCTCAGGGTCGTCTCGTGGGCGGCTTTCAGGAGCCGTTCCCGGTGTCCGGCGCTCAGCGCGTCGGGCAGGCGCGGTGTCATCGTCCGCTCTCCGTCCCGCGTTCGGCGTCCAGTGCGGCGACCTCCTCGGTGAGGTCGATGCCGGCCGGGCACCAGGCGACGCACCGGCCGCAGCCGACGCAGCCGGAGCTGCCGAACTGGTCGTGCCAGGTGGACAGTTTGTGGGTGAGCCACTGCCGGTAGCGGGACCGTCCGGAGGCTCGGACGGGGCCTTCGTGCAGGTGGGAGAAGTCCAGGTCGAAGCAGGAGTCCCAGTGCTGCCAGCGTTCGGTGTGGTCGCCGGTGAGGTCGGTGGTCTCCTCGGTGGTGACGCAGAAGCAGGTGGGGCAGACCATGGTGCAGTTTCCGCAGGTCAGGCAGCGGGCGGCGACGTCGTCCCAGCGGTCGGCGTCCCGGCTGCCGCCGAGCAGGGCGCGTACGTCGATCAGGGGCAGCGCGCGGCCCATGCGGTCGCGGGCGGCGTCCACGGCGCCCCGGGCGGTGGCCTCGGTGGCCGTGTCGGCCGTGCGGTGCGGGACGGCGTCCAGCAGCCGGGCGCCCTCCTCGCTGCCGGCGCGTGCCAGGAAGCGGTGGCCGGCGTCGTCCACGATCTCGGTGAGCGCCAGGTCGTAGCCGGGGTCGGCGGCGGGTCCGCCGCCGGTGGAGACGCAGAAGCAGGTCGCGCCGGGTTCGGTGCACTCGGCGGCGATCAGCAGGGCCCGCTTCCTGCGCCGGGCGTACCCGGTGTCCGGGTAGCGGCCGGCGGCCAGGACGCGGTCCTGGATCGCGATGGCCCGCAGGTCGCAGGGGCGGACCCCGAGGAAGGCGTACGCCGGGGCCTCGGGTTCGTCGGCGGTGAAGGTGACGCCCCCGTCGGGGGTGCGGTCGGCGCTCCACAGGCGTTCACGGGCCGGGTGCAGCCAGGACTTCCAGGACTGGGGTCCGGCGCTGTGCGCGAAGGCCGCGCGGTCCTCGCGGCGCACCAGCCGGTAGCGGCCGGCGTCGAGTTCGACGCCCCAGCCGTAGGGGAGTTCGGCGGCGGAGGCCAGTTCGGCGAGGACGATCGCGCCGTCGCGCACGGTGGGTCCGACGACCGTCCGCTGCTGGGCGACGAGGGTCGCGACGAGTGCGCCGAGACCGTCCTCGTCGATCACGGCGGGGGGCGCGGTGGGGGTCATGGGGGTCCCTGCCTTTCGTCGTCCGGTCGGTTGCGTGCTCCCGCGTCCCAGGCTGTGGCCCGCGCCGGCGCCTCCGGGAGGGGCCGGTCGGCCCTGGCGGGCGGCAGAGGTTCCCCCAGTTCGGCCTCCACCGCGCCCGCCATGGCGCGCAGCACGTCGAGCGTGCGGTGTGCCTCGTCCTCGTCGACGACGGTGATCGCGAAGCCGACGTGGACGATGACGTACGTGCCGACACCGGCCTGCGGGACGCAGCTGAGGCACGCCTCGCGCCGGACGCCGCCGAAGTCGACGGTGGCCATGCGCAGTCCGGCGTCGTCGTGGATCTCCAGGACGCGTCCCGGGATGCCCAGGCACATGGGCGTTCACCCTCTCTCGGCGAGCCGGGCGGCGGCGACCGCGGCCTGGCCGTAGCTGATGCCGCCGTCCCCGGCCGGGACCTCGGAGCCGACCAGGACCCGCAGTCCCTGGGCGTGCAGCCGGCGTCTTACCCCGGTCAGCAGGAGGCGGTTGGCGAAGCAGCCGCCGCCCAGGCACACCGTGCGCGGCGCCCCGTCGGCGACGGCGCGGGCGACGAGGTCGGCGGTGACGGCGGCGAGCGTCAGGTGGAAGGCGGCGGCCAGCCGGGGCACCGGCTCGCCGTCGAGGCGGCGCCGGAGCAGGTCGGTGAGGGTGGGGGTGGAGTCGTACACCCACAGTCCGCCCGCGCGCACGACGCGGTGGTCGAGCGGCGTCGCGTGCTCGTCGCCGGCGGCCGTCTCCAGGAGGGCGGCGGCCTCGCCCTCGTAGGTGATCCGGTCGGCGAGGCCGAGCAGGCTCGCGGCGGCGTCGAAGAGGCGTCCGGCGCTGGAGGCGCGCGGGCAGTTGACGTTCCGGGCGACCATGGCGCGTACGGCGCCCGCCTCGGCCGGGTTCAGGCGGGCGGCGTAGGCGGCGGTGAGGTGGGCCGCAGGGGGTGCGCTGCCCAGGGGTTCGGCGCCGAGGAGGTGGCCGAGCGCGGTGCGGGAGGGGTGGCGTACGGCGGCGTCGCCGCCGGGCAGGGGGGCGGTCGCGAACCTGCCGACGCGGCGGTAGCCGGTGAGGTCGGCGACGAGGAGTTCGCCGCCCCACAGGGTGCCGTCGTCGCCGAGGCCCAGGCCGTCGTAGGCGACGCCGAGGAACGGTCCGCGCACCTGGTGCTCGGCGGCGCAGGCGGCGACGTGGGCGTGGTGGTGCTGCACGGCGGTGCGGGGCAGCGGCTGGGCCGCCGCCCATCGGGTGGAGAGGTAGCCGGGGTGGAGGTCGTGCGCGAGGAGGCGGGGTTCGACGCCGGTGAGGCGGCGCAGCCGGTCGTACGAGGTGCGGAAGGCGTCGTAGGTCTCCGGTCCTGAGAGGTCCCCGGTGTGCGGGCCGAGGTGGGCGAGGCCGTCGGCGGCGAGGGTGAACGTGTGCTTCAGATGGGCGCCCGCGCCGGCCACGGGCTGCCGGGCGGCGATCGGCAGGGGGGCGGGGGCGAGGCCGCGGGCCCGGCGCAGGGTGATCCGGACGCGGCCGGCGAACTGGACCACGGAGTCGTCGTGGCGGGAGCGGATCGGCCGGTCATGGGTGAGGAAGCCGTCCGCGATCCGGTCCAGGGTGCGGCGGGCGGTGGCGTCGTCGATGGCGATGGGGTCGTCGCCGAGGTTGCCGCTGGTGACGACGAGGGGGCGGTCGAGGTCGTCGAGGAGGAGGTGGTGCAGGCCGGTGGTGGGCAGGAACAGGCCGATCCGGGACAGGCCGGGGTGCACGGCGGGCGCGAGGTGCGGTGCGCCGTGCAGATGACGCCGGGCGAGCAGCACCACGGGGCGCTGCGGGGAGGTGAGGGCGTCCCGTTCGGTGGCGCCGACGCGTGCCAGGCGGGTGGCTGCCTGGAGGTCGCGCACCATCACGGCGAACGGTTTCGCCGGGCGCTCCTTGCGGTGGCGCAGCGCTGCCACGGCGCGCTGATCGCCCGCGTCGCACACCAGTTGGTAGCCGCCGAGTCCCTTGACGGCGACGATCCCGCCGTCGGCGACCGTCTTGACCGCCGCGCTCAGCGCCTCCTCGCCGCGCAGCGCGTCCCAGGCGAGGCGGGGGCCGCAGTCGGGGCAGGCGACGGGTTCGGCGTGGAAGCGGCGGTCGGCGGGGTCGGCGTACTCGGCCGCGCACCGCGGGCACAGGGGGAAGCGGCGCATGGTGGTGCGGATCCGGTCGTAGGGCAGGTCCTCGATGATCGTGGCGCGGGGGCCGCAGTCGCAGCAGTTGACGAACGGGTAGCGGTGGCGGCGGTCGGCGGGGTCGCGCAGTTCCCGCAGGCAGGCGGCGCAGGTCGCCGCGTCGGCCGGGATCTCGCGGGTGCCGGAGCGGGCGGGCAGGCTGTGGCGGACCTCGAAGCCGGGGGCCGGTGCCGGGGGCCGGGGGCTGTCCGCGAGCCGTACCCGGCGGACCTGGGCGAGCGGCGGCGCGTCCCGCCGCAGCCGGGTCGCGAACCGCCGGACGGCGTCCGGCGGGCCGGCGACCTCCCCCTCGACGTGCCCGTCGACGTTGGCGACCCAGCCGTCCAGGCCGAGTTCGGCGGCGGTGCGGTGGACGAAGGGCCGGAAGCCGACGCCCTGGACGGTGCCTTCCACGTGGAAGCGGTGCGCGGTCATGGCCGCGCACCGGGGACGGGGGCCGTGGCGCGGACGATCTCGTCCTCGACGGCTTCGGCGAGCAGGGGGACGGCGGCGGCGACGGCGGGTGACAGGCCCGTGCCGAAGGAACCGTCGGCGCCTTCCACGGCGTACACGACGAGGTGGCCGGGCAGGCGGCCGAGGGCCCGGGCGAGTTCGACGGCCTCGCCGAGGCCGAGGCCGTGGGAGCTGGTGGCCGAGGGCGGGGCGAGGCGGTTCCCGTCGAGGGCGATGCGGTGCACGCGGCCGGGGGTGCCGGGGTGGGCGTGGGCGGCGTCGACGACCACGGCGAGGGCGGCGTCCTCCCAGAGCCCGATCAGCCGGGCGGGGTCGCCGTCGCAGGTGGCGAGCGCGACCCCCGGCGGCGGCCCTTCCCGCAGTCGTCCCCGCAGCCGTTCCCGCAGCAGGGCGACGACGGTGTGGCCCACGCCGTCGTCCCGCCGGTACTCGTTCCCCACGCCGATCACGACGACGGTCCGGCTCTCTGTCATGGCTCCCACGGTCGGACGCGGCGCACGGGCCGCACAGGGGCCGAACGGCCCTCGCCGGGTGGCCGGTCGTCCTTCACGCGGCCTTCGGGCCGTACGGCCCTCGGGAGCGCACCGGTCGGCCCTCGCCCGCCGGGCGGACCGTGGCGAGGCTGGGGGGCGGGGCCGGTGCCCGGGACGACGCCGCGCCCCGGGCACCGGCACCCGCCGCTGTCGCCTCCCGCGTGTGCACCCGTCGTCTCCATCACCCGAGCGAGGCCCCCATGCGTCACGTCAGACCTCTCGGGCGGCTCCGGTTCCCGCACGCCGCACCGGCCCTTCTGGTGGTCACCTCCGCGGCCCTGGCGGCCGGCGCCGGAGCGTGGCTGTCCGGGGCGCGCGGCGCGGCCGGCCTCTGCTGGGCGCTGGGGACGGCGGTCGCCGTCGTCCCCGCCGTCGTGTGGGTGCTGGAGGCGCTGCGCCGGGGGCGGGCGGGGGTGGACCTGATCGCGGTGGCGGCCCTCGGGGGCACTCTGGCGGTGGGCCAGTACCTGGCCGGGGCGCTGATCGCGGTGATGCTCGCCACCGGACGCACCCTGGAGTCCGCCGCCCAGCGGCGGGCGTCCCGTGATCTGCGGGCCCTGCTGGAGCACGCGCCGCGCACCGCGCGGCGGTACGCCGGTTCCGTGGTGTGTGTCGTGCCGTCCGCCGAGGTCGCGGCCGGTGATCTGCTCGTGGTCGGTCCCGGTGAGGTGGTGCCCGTGGACGGCCGGGTCAGCGGCGTCACGGCCGTGCTGGACGAGTCGCCGCTCACCGGGGAGGCGTCGCCGGTGCGGCGCCCGCCCGGGGAGGATGTGCGCAGCGGTGTCGTGAACGCGGGTGACGCCTTCGAGCTGCGGGCGACGGCGACCGAGCGCGACAGCACGTACGCCGGGATCGTCCGGCTGGCCCGGGAGGCGGGGGCCGAGCGGGCGCCCGTGGTGCGGCTGGCCGACCGGTACGCGGCCTGGTTCCTGCCGCTGTCGCTGGGTGCGGCGGCGCTGGCCTGGCTGCTGTCCGGTTCGGCCGTGCGCGCGGTGGCGGTGCTGGTGGTGGCGACGCCGTGTCCGCTGCTGCTGGCGGCGCCGGTGGCCGTCGTCTCCGGGCTGTCGCGGGCCGCGCGGCTGGGTGTGGTCGTGCGGGACGGCGGGGCGCTGGAGACCCTCGGCCGGGCGCGGACCGTGCTGCTGGACAAGACCGGCACCCTGACCTGTGGCCGGCCGCGGGTCCTGGACGTGGTCGCCGCGCCCGGCTGGCACGCGGCCCAGGTGCTGCGGCTGACCGCCTCCCTCGACCAGTTCTCCCCGCACGTCCTGGCGCGGGCGATCGTGGACGCGGCCCACGAGCGGGGGCTGCGGCTGTCCGTGCCCGGGGACATGTCGGAGGAGCCGGGGCGGGGCGTCGCCGGTACCCTCGCGGGGCGCCGGATGGCCGTCGGGCGGGCCGGCGCGTGGTCCCGGGAGCACGGCTGGGCCCGTGCGGTGGGCAACCGGGCGGCTCTCGACTGGGCGGCCGTCGCCTGGCTCACCGTGGACGGGCTCCCTGTCGGCGCCGTCCTGCTGCGGGACCCTCTGCGTCCGGACGCCGCGCGCACCGTGCGCCGGCTGCGGGCAGCGGGGGTCGCACGGGTCGCGCTGCTCACCGGTGACCGGGCCGAGGCCGCCCGGGAGGTCGGGGCCGTGCTCGGTCTGGACGAGGTGCGGGCCGGGCTCGATCCGGCGGGCAAGGTCGCGGCGGTGCGCGCGGAACGCGGACGCGCGGTCACGGTCATGGTGGGTGACGGGGTGAACGACGCGCCGGCCCTGGCCGCCGCGGACGTCGGGGTGGCGATGGGGGCCCGGGGTGCCACGGCGTCCTCCGAGGCCGCCGATGTGGTGCTGACCTGCGACCGGGTGGACCGGCTGGCCGACGCGGTCGCCGTCGCCGTGCGGTCGCGGCGCATCGCCGTGCAGAGCGCGCTGGGCGGGATGGCGCTGTCGCTGGCCGCGATGGCGGCGGCCGGCTTCGGGCTGCTCCCGCCGGCCGCCGGGGCCCTGCTCCAGGAGGCGATCGACGCCGCGGTGATCCTCAACGCCCTGCGCGCGCTCGGCGGCGGCCGTGCGGCACGCCCGGTGCTGGGGCCGTCCGCCCAGGCGCTGGTCCGGCGGTTCGCGGCCGAGCACGACGGCCTCCAGGACGTGCTGGAGGCCGTACGGTCCGCCGCTGACCTCCTGTGCGACGACCCCGGACCGGCGTCCGTCGCGGCGGTGGCCCGAGCGCACCGGCTGCTCACCGGCCGGCTGCTGCCGCACGAGCACGCGGAGGAGCACCAGCTCTACCCGGCGCTCGCCCCCGCCCTCGGCGGGCCCGAGGCCACCGCCACCATGAGCCGCGCCCACACCGAGATCGAACGCCTCACCGACCGCCTCTCCACCCACCTCACGCTCATCACCCCGGACGGCTCCCCCGCGCCGGAACAACTCGACGACCTGCGGGCCTGCCTGTACGGGCTGTACACCGTGCTGCGCCTGCACTTCACGCAGGAGGAGGAGAACTACTTCTCGCTGGCGCCGTGAGGTGACGCGGGGCCCGCGGCCGGAAGGGGCAGCGGCTTCCTCCTCGGCGGTGCCGGGGCACGCGGCCGGTGCGGAGTGCTCAGTGTTCCCCGTCGATCGCCCCGAAGTCGCCCGCAGGTGTGTCTCCCGGCTGCCCGGGCGGTTCGGCCGTGGCCGGTGGGCGGGGCCGGGACGGCAGGGCTGCCAGGGCCAGGGC
>DATCQX010001149.1:0-4251 GCA_036569285.1 Streptomyces sp. | reverse complement strand
TCGTCCCGACCCGGCAGCAACCGCCGATCAGCCGTGCCCCGGCCGCCGCCCAGCCCTTCACCAGCTCCGGCGCGAAGGACGAACTCCCCGTCCAGGAACGGGAGTCGGCGTCCCAGGTCTCCCCGCTGTTCGGGTACACCACGACCGGCTTGCCCGTCACCCGCGCCGCGATCTCCACCGCGCCCTGAACGTCCTCCGGCACACAGCAGTTGACGCCGACGGCGATCACCTCGTCCACGTCCGCCGCGAGCGCGAACGCCTCCTCCAGCGGCTGCCCGGCACGGGTCCGCTCACCGGCGATGCTGTACGACAGCCAGGCGGGGACGCCGAGCCCGGGCACCAGCCCGAGCAGCGCCTCGGCCTCGTCGGCGTCCGGGATCGTCTCCAGGGCGAGGACGTCGGGGCGGGCGGCGGCGAGCACCTCCAGGCGGGGACGGTGGAAGGCCGCCAACTCGGCGACGCTCAGGCCGTATCGGCCCCGGTACTCCGAGCCGTCCGCGAGCATCGCGCCGTACGGGCCGACGGAGGCCGCGACCCACATCGGGCGGATCGACTGCCGCTCCCTGCGGATCGCCCGGCGCCCCAACTCCACGCTGGAGGCGATGAGTTCGGCGGCCCGCTCGTGGTCGATGCCGCGCTTCGCGAACCCCTCGAAGGTCGCCTGGTAGCTCGCGGTGATCGCGACGTCCGCGCCCGACGTGAAGTACCGGACGTGCGCCTCGACGACCGCCTCCGGCTCCTCGGCCAGCAGCCGCGCCGACCACAGCTCGTCGCTCAGGTCGTGCCCCTGGGACTCCAGCTGGTTGGACATGCCGCCGTCGAGGACGACCACCCGGTCGGCCAGGACGTCGGCGAGAGGCGGGGAGGGAGGCGCGGGAGGGAGGTACGTCATGCGACGACGCTAACCGACGTGGGCCGGGTCCGGCCGAACATGTCCAGTGTGTGAACAGATCGCCCACGATGTGGGATGCGGGGATACGATCACGCCCTCCCCGCACAGAAGAACCGGACACACATGACCACTGTCGACGTCCCCGAAGCGGCCTCCGCGTCTCCCCGGCGCGGATTCGGCCTCACTGCCGCAACCGCCCTCGTCATGGGCAACATCATCGGCGGCGGCATCTTCGCGCTGCCCTCCGCCGTCGCCCCCTACGGCACGCTCAGCATCCTCGCCTTCGCCGTCCTGTCCGTCGCGGCCGTCCTGCTCGCCCTGCTCTTCGGCAAGTTGGCCAAGCGCAGCCCCGTCACGGGCGGTCTCTACGTCTATCCGCGCGACGCGTTCGGCCCGTTCGCCGGGTTCCTGTCCGCCTGGTCGTACTGGACGATGTGCTGGGTCAGCATCGCCGCGCTCGCCGTCGCCGTCGTCGGATACGTCGACGTCCTGATACCGCTGCACGGCAACCACGCGCTGGAAGGGCTCGTCGCGCTGCTCGCGCTGTGGCTGCCGGCCGCCGCGAACTTCGCGGGGACGCGGTGGGTGGGGGCGGTGCAGATCGTGTCCACGGTCCTCAAGTTCGTACCGCTGCTGATCGTCGCCACCGTCGGGCTGTTCTTCGTCGACACCGACAACTTCGGGCCGTTCAACGCGACCGGCGACAGCGTGCCGGGCGCGCTCGCCGCTGCCGCCGCGCTGCTGCTGTACAGCTTCCTCGGGGTGGAGTCGGCGGCCGTCAGCGCGGGGGAGGTGGACGATCCCGCGCGCACCGTCGGGCGGGCGAGCGTCCTGGGCACGCTGGCCTCCGCGCTCGTCTACATCCTCGGCACCGTCGCCGTCTTCGGGCTCGTCCCGCACGACCGACTCGTCGAGTCCGGGGCGCCGTTCGCCGACGCGGTCAACTCGATCACCGGTGGGACGTGGGGCGGTACCGCCATCGCCCTCGTCGCCGTCGCGTCCATCGTCGGGTGCCTCAACGGGTGGATCCTCCTCGCCGCCCAGATGCCGTACGCCGCCGCCCTCGACGGGCTGTTTCCCAAGCCCTTCGCCAAGGTCGGCAAGGGCGGTGTGCCCGGGTTCGGCGTCTGGGCCGTCGCCGTCCTGGGCACCGCCCTGATCGCCCTCAACTACACCGCCGGTCCCGACACGACCTTCCGCGTCCTCGTCCTCATCACCACCTTCACCGGCTGCGTCCCGTATCTCCTGTCCGCCGCCGCCCAGTTGTACTGGCTGGCCCGGGGGAGCCGGGAGCGGGTGCGACCGGCTGGGCTCGTCCGGGATCTGCTGGTCGCCGGGCTGTCGTTCGGGTTCTCGTTCTGGCTGATCGCGGGGGCGGGGTACGCGGCCGTGTATCAGGGGGTGTTGTTCCTGTTCGCGGGGATTCCGGTGTACGTGTGGCTGAGGGGGCGTCAGGAAGGGGTCGAGGTTGGGGAGTTGGAGGGAGTTGCTGTTGAGGGCGCTGGGGTGGGGAAGGGGTAGACGGGTACGGGGGTGGGGAACCCTCCGCGTCAGCTTCCCCACCTCCGCCGTTTCCCTCGGCCCCGCCGTCCGCCCGGCGCCCCTTTCTCGCGGCAGCCATCCCTCGAAAGTCGCGGTCGAAATCTTTCCGAAAGTGTTTGAGGAAACGGTTTCTCGCAAGTCACGTCCACCCCGTTGACCTCGTTGTAACGCACCCTTACCTTTTCGCCGTTCGGAATGCCACATTCGGTTCGACGTGTCGAACGCCGCTCGTGAGGTGTGACACCGCGAAGGAGAGTGCGTGAGATGAGACGGGTGTACGCGATCCTGATCGCCCTCTGTACGGCCCTGGCGGGCGCCTTGGCCGTGGCGGGCCCTGCTCAGGCGGCGCCTCAGACGCTCCCCAACGGCGTCCAGTTCACCGACACTTCGGGCAACGCCGTGCATGCCCACGGCGGCGGTGTCATCAAAGTCGGCGCCTATTACTACTGGTTCGGCGAGGACCGCAACGCGGACAACACCTTCAGGTCGGTGGACGCCTACCGCTCCACCGACTTGAAGACGTGGGAGTTCAGGAACCGGGTCCTGACCCAGTCGAGCGCCTCGGAACTCGGTACCGCCTACATCGAGCGCCCGAAGGTCATCTACAACGCGTCCACCGGCAAGTTCGTGATGTGGATGCACAAGGAGAACGGCGTCGACTACAGCGAGGCCCGCGCGGCGGTCGCCGTCTCCGACACGGTCGACGGCACGTACAGCTACCAGGGCAGCTTCCGCCCCCTCGGCCGGCACATGTCCCGTGACATCACGACGTTCGTCGACACGGACGGCACCGGCTACATGATCTCGGCGGCGAACGAGAACTACGACCTCCAGATCTACCGGCTGACGGCCGACTACACGGCGATCGACAGCCTTGTCGCCAACCCGTGGCCGGGCGGCCACCGCGAGGCCCCGGCCCTCTTCAAGCGGGGCGGCGTCTATTTCATGCTGACGTCGGGCGCCACCGGCTGGAGCCCCAACCAGCAGCAGTACGCCACCGCCACGAACCTCTCCGGCCCCTGGTCCGCGATGACGAACGTCGGCGACTCGACCGCGTACGGCTCCCAGACCGCCTACGTCCTTCCGGTCCAGGGGACTTCGGGCACCTCGTACCTCTACATGGGCGACCGCTGGGGCAACTCCTTCGGCGGCAAGGTCAACGACTCCCGTTACGTGTGGCTGCCGTTGACCTTCCCGAGCAGCACCTCGCTGTCGATGTCGTGGTCCCCGGAGATCACCGTGGACACGGACGCCGGAACCGTCACCGGCGTCAGCGCCACCTACAACACCCTGGTGGCGAGGCACAGTTCGAAGTGCGCGGACGTCCCGAACCAGTCCCTCGCGGCGGGCGTCGCCCTCAGCCAGTACACCTGCAACAGCGGCGGCAACCAGAAGTGGTGGTTCAAGGACCTCGGCACCGGCTACTACCAACTGATCGGCCGCCAGAGCTCGTTGTGCCTCCGGGAGAACGCGAGCAGCGTCACCCAGGAGACCTGCGGCAGCGCGAGCACCCAGCAGTGGAGCGTCACCGCCTCCGGCAGCTACTGGCTCGTCAAGGCCCGCGAAACCGGCGAGTGCCTCGACGTGAACGGCGCGTCCACCGCCAACTCCGCCGCGCTCATCACCTACACGTGCAGCGGAGCGACGAACCAGCAGTGGACGCGCGGCACCTGACCTTCCGTCAGGCGAGCAGGTCGATCGTGTCGATCGCCGTGCCCGCACTCAGGTAGGACGTCGTCCCCGACCCGCTCACGATGTTGATCCGCAGCGCGTTGTACTGGCCGGTGTCGGTGAGCCAGGCACTGGCCGGGACGCTG
>DATCQX010001148.1:0-22017 GCA_036569285.1 Streptomyces sp. | reverse complement strand
GGCGCTCTCCAGCTCCTGCACGCCGTGCGTGAGCAATTCGCCCAGCGGCCGGCCCAGGACGGCCGTCCGGCCCGTGCCGAGCGCCCGCGCGGCGTGCGTGTTGACGACGGCGGGGCGCAGGTCCGCGTCGACCAGGACGACGCCCCAGGAGGCGTCCTCGAACAGGGCCTCGCTGAGCGCGATGGACCGCTCCAGGTCGATCTGCGCGTGCACCTCGCTGAACGCGCAGTACAGCCCGGCGGGCTTGCCGTCGGGCCCGCGCACGGCGGACGACTGGGTGCGGACGAGGACCCGGCCGCCGTCCTTGGTGAGGAGCGCGAACTCGTGCACCTGGCGCCCGGCCGCGCGCATGGCGGCCATCAGCCGCCCCTCGACCTCCTCGGCGTCCGCACTGCGCACCGCCCAGCCGGCGAACCCGTGCCGGCCCACGGCCTCCTCGGCACTCCAGCCGAGAATCCGCTCCGCCTCACGGTTCCAGTGCGTGACGACCCCGTCGGCGTCGAACGCGCACAACGCGGCGTCCATGCCGTCGAGCAGCGCGGAGAGCAGGTCGAACCCGTACGGCCCGCCCCCGCCGGGCTCGTCCGGACCCACCTCGTCAGTGGTCCCGCTACGCCGGGAAGCACTCATCCGGACCTCCTCACCGCTACTCGCCCTGACATTCAACTGGAACGTGACTCAGCCCACACTGTGTTCCCGGATCCCGGCCCGAGATTCGTGATCCGCAGATCGACCCACCACTCACCGCTGCCGGCGTCCAGCGTGTACCGCTCGACCTCGTCGAACCCCCGCGCGCGGGCGAACGCCAGCCCCTCGGTGTTCGCCGCCAGCACACACGTCTCGATCACACCGGCGTCCATCTCGCGCGCGTGGGCGAGCGCGTGCCGGTACAGCGCGTCCCCGTACCCGCGCCGCCGGAACTCAGGCAGCACGCGCGCGATGACCGTCACCGCCCGCTGCTCCCCCTCGGGCGGGCGCACCGTCGAGCAGCCGACGAGCACGTCACCGACGTACGCGTTCTCCAGCCGATTGCGCCCGGCCCGCTCGGCGACCTGTTCCGGCGACAGGGCCGCGGGCGGCACGACCACGTTGTGCACATGCCGCCACTGCTCCAACGCCTGCTCGCCGACAGTGGGTTCAACACGGAAGCCGATCACACGGAGAGCCGAACACGCCTCCCGCGCGCGTGTCAACGAACGAAGGTCGCCCGGGGCCGCCTCGTCAGCCCGATCGTCCTACTTGAGATCCGGTGACGAAAAACCGGTTGAGGCCCCCCGGGAGGGGTTCCTAGGGTGTGGAGCACACAAGAAGGGAGGTGGTTCGGCAGATGTATGGAAACCGGACGCGTGAGGTGGCTGCGGGCTAGGGCCCGTCACCCACTCTGTGCGGTGCCGGACCCGCGCGCGGGAGATCGCGTGCAGCCGGCCCAGTCCCAAGCAGTCACCCGACCCGCGAGTCGCCGGTACGTCCGGCCGGCTCCTCTCCGGAGGAACCCGACTCGCGGGTCGCCTGCGTTTACCGGGGCTTACCAGGAGGTGGCCGCAGGTTTTCCGGCAAGTGATCTGCGCCACGTACGAATCTTTCGGCAAGCAGTAGCCTGGGCACATGCCTCCGCTCGTTCGACGCCGCCACGTGGACTTCGTCCGCGTCACGAGCATGGGCTGTCGACGCTCCGTCTGAGCCTCCAGCCCCGCATTCCCGGCCACCCCCAGGCCTTCACTCCTGCTCACCCGGCACCCGCGCCCACACCCCACCCACGGCGGCGGGCCTGCCCCCGTACACCTACGGACGCACCATGACGAACCCGTCGTACCAGCAGCTCCCGATCATCGACCTCTCCGCGGCGGACGCGGGCCCCCGCGCGCGTGCGGAGCTGCACGCGCGTCTGCACAGCGCGGCACACGACGTGGGCTTCTTCCAGCTCGTGGGACACGGCGTACCGGACGCCGAGACGACCGCCCTGCTGACGGCGATGCGGCGCTTCTTCGACCTCCCGGAGGCCGAACGCCTCGCCCTCGACAACGTGAACTCGCCGCACTTCCGCGGCTACACGCGCACGGGCGACGAGCGCACCGGCGGCCGTCAGGACTGGCGCGACCAGCTCGACATCGGCGCCGAACGCCCCGCGCGCGTGCCGGGCCCCGGCGAGGCCCCGTACTGGTGGCTCGAAGGCCCCAACCAGTGGCCCGCGTCGCTCCCCGAGCTGCGGACGGCCACTCTGAGCTGGATCGACCGCCTCAGCGCCGTCGCGGAGAAGCTCCTGCACGAACTGCTGGCCTCCATAGGCGCGGCCCCAGACTTCTACGACGCCGTCTTCGGGGACCGCGCCCACCCGCACCTCAAGCTCGTCCGCTACCCCGGGAACGCCGGGAACGGCGCCGACCAGGGCGTCGGCGCCCACAAGGACTACGGCTTCCTGACACTGCTCCTCCAGGACCGTGTGGGCGGCCTCCAGGTCCAGCGCGAGGACGGCCTGTTCCACGACGTGCCTCCCCTGGACGGCGCTTTCGTCGTCAACCTGGGCGAGCTGCTGGAGGTCGCCACGAACGGCTACCTGCTCGCCACCAACCACCGCGTGGTCTCCCCGCCGGCCGCAGTGGAACGTTTCTCCGTCCCGTTCTTCTACAACCCGCGCCTGGACGCGCGCGTGGAGCCCCTGGTCTTCCCGCACGCGTCGACGGCCCCCGGGGTGACGACGGACCCGGCGAACCCCCTGTTCGCGGAGTACGGCTACAACGAGCTGAAGGGCAAGCTGCGGGCGCACCCGCTGGTGGCGGAGAGGCACCACACGAGCCTCCTGACGCCCGCGTAACGGCCTCGGACGGGCGCGGACGGCCCGGGGCCCGAAACCTCGGGAGGGGCCGTCTCGCGCCCCCTCAGGCCACTCCAGGCCCCGGGACACAGCCACCCCAGAGCCCCGGGACTCAGTGCCCCAGGGCCCCGGCACCTCAAGGCCTCAGGTCTCAGGTCTCAGGAGGAGATCCCCGCATACCCCGGAATCTCCCGAGGCTCCCGCACCCCCGGCCCCACATACCGCGCGGACGGCCGCACCAGCCGCCCCGTCCGCTTCTGCTCCAGGATGTGCGCCGACCACCCCGCCGTACGCGCGCACGTGAACATCGACGTGAACATGTGCGCCGGAACCTCCGCGAAGTCGAGGACGATCGCCGCCCAGAACTCCACGTTGGTGGCGAGCACCCGGTCCGGCCGGCGCGCGTGCAGCTCGGCGAGCGCGGCCTTCTCCAGCGCCTCGGCGACCTCGAACCGCGGCGCCCCCAGCTCCCGCGCGGTACGCCGCAGCACGCGCGCGCGTGGGTCCTCCGCGCGGTAGACCCGGTGCCCGAAGCCCATCAGCCGCTCACCCCGGTCGAGCGCCTGGCGGACGTACGCCTCGGCGTCGCCCGTGCGCTCGATCTCCTCGATCATGCCGAGCACCCGGGAGGGCGCCCCGCCGTGCAGCGGCCCCGACATGGCCCCGACGGCGCCGGAGAGCGCGGCGGCTACGTCCGCGCCGGTCGAGGCGATGACCCGCGCGGTGAACGTCGAGGCGTTCATGCCGTGCTCGGCGGCGGACGTCCAGTACGCGTCGACGGCCGCGACGTGCCTCGGGTCCGGCTCCCCGCGCCAGCGGATCATGAACCGTTCGACGACGGACCGCGCCTTGTCGATCTCCCGTTGCGGCACCATCGGGGTGCCCTGCCCGCGCGCGGACTGCGCGACGTACGAGAGGGCCATGACGGCGGCCCGCGCGAGGTCGTCGCGCGCCTGGGCCTCGTCGATGTCCAGGAGGGGCCTCAGGCCCCACACAGGGGCCAGCATGGCCAGCGCGGACTGTACGTCGACCCGGATGTCCCCGGAGTGCACCGGGATCGGGAACGGCTCGGCGGCCGGCAGCCCCGGGTCGAACGCGCCGTCGACCAGCAGGCCCCAGACGTTCCCGAACGAGACGTGCCCCACCAGATCCTCGATGTCGACGCCCCGGTACCGCAGGGCGCCGCCCTCCTTGTCCGGTTCGGCGATCTCCGTCTCGAACGCGACGACTCCTTCGAGACCGGGTACGAAGTCGGACATCAGGCGGCTCCTCGATGTGTACGAACGGGATGTGCGGGCGGGTGCTTCGAGGGTGCCCCGGGTGAGGCGGGGGCGCAGGCGGACGGAGGGTGTGGAGGGATGCTCGGGTGCGGCGGGGCGCGAGCCGGGTGCCGGGTGCGGATCCGGCGTGGCGGGCGGCTCCCCGCGCGGCGGGTGCGTGCGGCTTGCGGGCGTACCGGGAGGCGTCGTCCGTCCCACCGGTGCGGCATCAGCACCATATCCCCGAGTGTCACCTTTGGGGAGGTCGTGCGGCACTGAGTGCCACTCAAAGGGTGCCCACCGGAGCGCCGGGGCATGCCTGGCGGCGTACGCCGGTCGCGCGCCCCTACGCGATATGGCAGACCGCCCCGCGCGCGGCGCCCGATGCGGCAGGATGACCATGTGAACGACCACGACAGCGCCTCCCCCGATCCCGCCGCGATGCGTACGCAGTACCGGGCGGCCGGTCTTGCCGAGGACGACCTCGCGGCGACCCCCGTGGAGCAGTTCGCCCGCTGGTTCAAGCAGGCCGCCTCGGAGGCGCACCTGTTCGAGCCGAACGCGATGGTCGTCTCCACCGCCGACGCCGAGGGACGGCCGAGCGCGCGGACCGTGCTGCTGAAGCACTTCGACGAGCAGGGGTTCGTCTTCTACACCAACTACGAGTCCCGCAAGGCCCGTGACCTCGCCGAGAACCCGTACGTCTGCCTCCTCTTCCCCTGGCATCCGATGGCCCGCCAGGTCATCGTCCGCGGCGTCGCCCGCCGCACCGGCCGCGACGAGACCGCCGCGTACTTCCGCACCCGCCCGCACGGCTCCCAGCTCGGCGCGTGGGCCAGCGCCCAGTCGACCCCCGTCCCCTCCCGCGCCGAACTCGACCTCTCGTACGCCGAGTTGGCGGCCCGCTATCCCGAGGGGGAACAGGTCCCCGTCCCGCCCCACTGGGGCGGCTTCCGCGTCGCCCCCGAGTCCGTCGAGTTCTGGCAGGGCCGCGAGAACCGCCTCCACGACCGGCTCCGGTACGTCGCGGAGGCGGACGGGGGGTGGCGGGTGGAGCGGCTGAGCCCCTGAGGGATTCTCAGAACTTGCCCCAGAGGTACGCCGTGCGGTGTCCCTCCAGGACGGTGGATATTCGGGCGCGGAAGTCGTCGGAGAGGTCGGGCCACTCCCAGAACTTGAGCCCGAGGTGCCCGAAGGCGAAGGGCGAGTCGTCCCACTCCCATCGCGGCAGGGGCACGGCGCGCGTGCAGGACGGGCAGGTCAGGGTGGCCGTTCCCGTGTCGGACCAGGTCTTGGTCGCCGTGCTGAGCCAGGCCCAGCCGTCCGCGTCCAGGTGTCTGCGGGCGGCGCACTCCGGGCAGACGGCGTGCTCGGGGATGTCCGCGCCGCTGTGGAAGGCCCCGCGCCGGACGTGTGTGGTGAGCCCGCCCCACGGCTCGTAGTCCCAGTCGTCGTCCACCGCCCGCTGCCAGGCGGGACCGGCCGCGTACCCGTCCCCGTCCGCCACGATGATCCCCTCCCCCACCAGCCACGCGACGGCCTTCTCCCGGAGCCGGGCCGCCTCCGCCTCGCCCGCCTCCAGATCGACGATCACCTGAAATCGATCTCCCATGCCACCACCGTAGATCCCCCCACTGACAACGCCCCTGACCTGCGTCTTCCCCCCTCACCCCAACTCCGCCTCCACCAACGCCACCCACTGCCCCACCACCCGCTCCCGCCGCGCCCGGTCGTCCGTCAGGAGGTTGGCAAGACCCAGCCCCCGCGCCATGTCCAGCAGCCCCTGGACGGTCTCGCGCGCGCCGGGGCGCGACTCGTCGGCGCCGAGGAGGTCGACGGCGACGCGGTGGGCCTCGCGCCCGACGCGGGCCTCCAACTCGGTCACCCGGGGCCGCAGTTGCTCCTCGTTGGAGGCGGCGACCCACAGGTGGAGGGCGGCGCGGAAGAGGGGCCCGGTGTAGAGGTCGACGAGGGCGGTGACGACGGCCGCGCGGTCGGTGGCCCCTTGCGGGAACAGTGCGCGCAGGGCCCCGGACCGCTCCTCGGCGACGTACTCGACGGCGGCGGTGAACAGGTCCTCACGGGTGGGGAAGTGGTGCTGCGCGGCCCCCCGGGAGACCCCCGCGCGTTCGGCGACGACGGAGACCGTGGAGCCCGCCCAGCCGTGCTCGGCGAGGCAGGCGACGGCGGCCTCCAGGAGCCGCTGCCGGGTGGCCCGGCTGCGGTCCTGCTTGGGCACCCGGTCGCCCGGCGCGCGGTCGGCGGCGGTCACAACACCCATGCGGGGTCCCGTCGTTCGAGGAAGGCGGTCGTCCCTTCGCGGGCCGCCGACGAGGAGAACAGCCGCGCGGACAGCGCCGTCAGTTCCGCGGCGTCCCGGTCGAAGGCTTCGAGAACCTTAGCCGTGAGCAGCCGTTTCGTCTCCGCCAGCCCGTCCGGCGCGGCTCGGCGCAGCCCGTCGAGGACGGGCGCGAGGGCGTCGTCCACGTCGTCCCCGGCGACCGTCAGGAGCCCGGCGCGGACGGCGTCGTCGGCGTCGAACCGCTCGCCGGTGAGGCAGTACCGCGCGAGGGCGCGGGGGTCCGCGCGCGGCAGGAGGGGCAGGGAGATGACGGCGGGCGCGACCCCGATGCGCACCTCGGTGAACGCGAACGTCGATCCGGTGGACGCCCCAGCGACGTCGCAGGCGGCGACGAGCCCGAGCCCGCCCGCGCGGACGTGCCCGTCGATCCGCACGACGACGGGCTTGCCGAGTTCGACGACCGCGCGGAGCAGCCCGACGAACTCCTGTGGTGCGGGCGGGTCCTTGAGGTCGGCGCCCGCGCAGAACGTGCCGCCGCTGTGGGTGAGGACGACGGCCCGGACGCCGGGGTCCTTCGCGCAGTCGGCGAGCGCGTCCGCGAGGGCGCCGACGAGGGCCGCGGAGAGGGCGTTGCGGGTGTCTGTGGCGTCGAGGCTGAGGCGCTCGACTCCGCGCTCGCGGCTGTGGCCGACCAGTGTCATGTCCGCTCCCTCAACTGGCGCCGCAGGAGCTTCCCGGAGGCCGCGCGGGGCACCGCGTCGACGAACGTGACCCGGCGGACGCGCTTGTAGGGCGCGACACGTTCGGCGACGTACATCATGACCTCTCCTTCGGAGAGGCCGTCCGCGTACGGCCGGCGCACCACGTGCGCGTGCGGCACCTCGTTGCCGTCGGCGTTGTACGTGCCGACGACGGCGGCGTCGGCGATGTCCGGGTGGGTCAGCAGGAGCGCTTCGAGTTCGGCGGGGGCGACCTGGAAGCCCTTGTACTTGATGAGTTCCTTGACCCGGTCGACGACGAACAGCCAGCCGTTCTCGTCGACGTGTCCGACGTCCCCGGTGTGCAGCCAGCCGTCGGCGTCGATCATCGCGCCGGTGGCGTCCGGTCGGCCCAGGTAGCCCTTCATGACCTGCGGTCCCCGGAAGAGGAGTTCACCGGACTCCCCGGGGCCGAGGTCCTTGCCGGGGTCGTCGAGGGAGACGATCCGCATCTGGGTGCCGCCGATGAGCTTGCCGACGGTCCCGGGAGGGGCCTCGCGCATCGCCGCCAGGGGGACGACGTGGGTGCCGGGCGACAGTTCCGTCATGCCGTACGCCTGGCCCAGGGACGGCAGGTTCAGGCGGCGCGCGCAGGCGGCGGCGAGGTCTGCGTCGAGGGGGGCGGCGGCGCTGATGACGTACTTCAGGGACGACAGGTCGTACCGCTCGACCGCCGGGTGCCTGGCGAGCGCCAGGACGATCGGCGGGGCGACGTACAGGCCGGTGATGCGGTGCTTCTCGACGGCCGCGAGGAACGTCTCCAGGTCGAAGCGAGGCAGCACGACGACGGTGGCACCCGTGCGCAGGGGGACGTTCAGCAGGGCCGTGAGGCCGTAGATGTGAAAAAACGGGAGTACCGCCAGGATCCGGTCGCCGGGGCCCGTGGGAACCGCCTGTTGTAACTGGGCGAGGTTCGTGGCGATCTGGCGGTGCGTCAGCATGACGCCCTTGGGGAGGCCGGTCGTCCCGGAGGAGTACGGGAGGGCCGCGACGTCCTCGACGGGGTCGATGTAGGGGGTCGGTTCGGCGGCCCGGGAGGCGAGCATGTCGATCAGCGAGCGGTGGCCGTTCGCGGCGTCGCAGACGAAGATCTCCTCGACGCCGCCCGCGAGTTCGGCCGCGCGGCGGGCCGTCTCCAGGAGGGGCGAGACGGTGACGATCCACCGCGCGGCCGAGTCGCGGAGCTGGCCCGCGAACTCCTCGGGCGTGCACAGGGGGTGGACGGTGGTGACCGAGGCGCCCGCGCGCGTGGCGGCGTAGAAGGCGACCGGGTAGGTGACCGTGTTGGGGCTGTGCAGGGCGAGCACGTCCCCCTTGCGCACGCCCGCGTCGGCGAACGCGGCGGCCACGCGCCGGTGGAAGCGGTCCAGTTGGTCGTAGCTGAGGGTCGTGCCGTCCACGCCGTCGACCAGCGCGGGCAGGCCGGAGAACTCGGCGGCGCGGCCGAGGACGGCGTCGTGGATGGGCAGGTCTACGGCGGGAACGTCTGCGTACTCGCTGCGGAACACGGTTCCTCCTCGCGCAGGGGCGGCGGTCAGTACGACTTGGGCAGGCCCAGGCTCTGGTGGGAGACGTAGTTGAGAATCATCTCCCGGCTCACCGGGGCGATACGAGCCACTCGCGCGGCGGTTATCAGCGAGGCGATGCCGAACTCGCGCGTGAGGCCGTTGCCGCCGAGGGTCTGCACGGCCTGGTCGACGGCCTTCACGCAGGCCTCTCCGGCCGCGTACTTGGCCATGTTGGCGGCCTCGCCCGCGCCCGTGTCGTCCCCCGCGTCGTACAGGTGGGCCGCCTTGCGGGTCATCAGGCGGGCCAGTTCGAGGTCGATGTGCGCCTGCGCGAGGGGGTGGGCGATCGCCTGGTGGGCGCCGATGGGGGTGTCCCAGACGGTGCGGTCGCGCGCGTAGGCGACGGCGCGCGCGAGCGCGTACCGGCCCATGCCGATCGCGAAGGCGGCCGTCATGATCCGCTCGGGGTTGAGGCCGGCGAAGAGCTGCGCCAGGCCCGCGTCCTCGTCGCCGACGAGGGCTTCGGCGGGGAGGCGGACGTCGTCCAGGGTGAGTTCGAACTGCTTCTCCGCGCTGTGCAGTTCCATGTCGATGCGGCGGCGGGTGAAGCCCGGGGCGTCGCGCGGGACGATGAACAGGCTGGGGCGCAGGCGGCCCGTGCGCGCGTCCTCGGTGCGGCCGACGATCAGGGTGGCGTCCGCCGCGTCCACGCCCGAGACGAACACCTTGCGGCCGGTGAGGAGCCAGTCGGCGCCGTCGCGGCGGGCGGTGGTGGTGATGCGGTGGCTGTTGGATCCGGCGTCCGGTTCGGTGATCCCGAAGGCCATCAGGCGCGAGCCGTCCGCGAGCGCGGGGAGCCACGCGCGCTTCTGCGCGCCGGTGCCGAAGCGGGCGATCACCGTGCCGCAGATGGCCGGGGAGACGATCATCATCAGCAGGGGCGCGCCGGCGGCGCCCAGCTCTTCGAGGACGAGGGCGAGTTCGGCGATGCCGCCGCCTCCGCCGCCGTACGCCTCCGGCAGGTTGACCGAGAGGTAGCCGAGCTTCGCGGCCTCCTGCCACAGCTCGGTGGGGTGGCGGCCCTCGTCGACGACCTTCGTGAGGTAGTCGCGGCCGTAGCGCCTGCCGAGGGCGGCGACGGCCTCGCGGAGGGCCTTGTGCTCGTCGGTTTCGACAACAGGGTTCACGGTGCTCCTTCTTCGCTCTCGACCACGGCCAGCAGGGCTCCCACCTCCACCCGCTGTCCTTCCTGGACCTCCAGCGCCGTCAGCGTCCCGGAGACCGGGGCGGAAATGGCGTGTTGCATCTTCATCGCTTCGAGCCAGACGATCGGTTCTCCCGCGGCGACACTCGATCCGGTGACGAGACCGGGCGCGATCTTGACGACCGTCCCGGGCATCGGCGCGACCAGCGAGCCCGGGACCCGCTGGGGCACCGGCTCCGGGAAGCGGGGCAGCACGGTCAGCGCCGTCCCGTTCACGTGCACCCAGTCGCCGTACCGGGCGACCTCGAACCGGCGCCGCACGCCGTCGGCTTCGAGGACGACGGTCCCCGCGTCCGCGCGGACCACGCGCACCCCGTCCGCCTCCAGTCCGGCGCGCGTGTGCCGGTACTCGACCTCGTGCTCCTCGCCGGCGAGTTCGTACCGCTTGCGCTGGGGCTGCGAGGGGACGTTGCGCCAGCCGCCGAAGCGCGAGCGTCCGTGCGCGTCCGCGAGGGCAGCCGCGAGAGGCGCGAGGGGATCTGCGGGCGCGCGCGTGAGGGCCGTGAGGTGGCGGTCGTAGAAGCCGGTGTCCATCCGGGCGGCCGTGAACTCCTCGTGGCGCAGGGAGCGCAGGAGGAGGTCCCGGTTGGTCGTCGGGCCGTGGACCACCGTCCGCTCCAGGGCCCCGGCGAGCTTGCGGACCGCCTCCGCGCGCGTGGGCGCGTGGACGACGAGTTTGGCGAGCAGCGGGTCGTAGTGGACGCCGATCTCGTCGCCGTCGGCGTACCCGGTGTCGAGGCGGACGCCCTGCGGGGCGGCGAGGCGGTGCAGGGTGCCGGTCTGCGGGGTCCAGTCGCGCGCGGGGTCCTCGGCGTAGAGGCGGGCCTCGATCGCGTGCCCGCGCACGGGGGGAGGCTCGGCCGGGAGGGCGGCCCCTTCGGCGACACGGATCTGTTCGGCGACCAGGTCGAGGCCGAACAGGGCTTCCGTGACGGGGTGTTCGACCTGGAGGCGGGTGTTCATCTCCAGGAAGTGCGCGGTGCCGTCAGGGGCGAGGAGGAACTCGACGGTCCCGGCACCGGTGTACGCCACCGCGCGCGCGGCACGTACGGCCAGCCCCCGCAGCTCCCGCGCGGTGTCCTCGGCGAGCCCCGGGGCGGGCGCCTCCTCGATCACTTTCTGGTGGCGCCGCTGGAGCGAGCAGTCGCGGGTGCCGAGCGCCCACACGGTGCCGTGCGTGTCGGCGAGGATCTGCGCCTCGACGTGGCGCCCGTTCTCGACGTACGGCTCGACGAACACCTCGCCGTCCCCGAAGGCGCTCGCGGCCTCCGCGCGGGCGGCCTCCAGGGCGGGGGCGAGGTCCCGCGCGCCGCGCACGATCCGCATCCCGCGCCCACCGCCTCCGGCCGCCGCCTTCACCAGCACCGGGAGGTCGTCCTCGGTGACGTCGGTGAGCGGGGCGATCCCCATGAGGGCCTTCGCGCGCGTCTTGGACGCCATCGCCTCGATCGCCTCGGGGGACGGGCCGATCCACAGGAGGCCCGCGTCGAGGACCGCGCGGGCGAACTCGGCGCTCTCGGACAGGAACCCGTACCCGGGGTGCACGGCGTCCGCGCCGGCCGCGAGCGCCGCCTTCACGACCAGGTCGCCGCGCAGGTACGTCTCGGCGGGCGTCGCCCCGGGCAGCCGTACACAGCGGTCGGCCACGCGCGCGTGGAGGGCGTTCTCGTCGGCGTCCGAGTGCACGGCGGCCGTTCGGATTCCCAACTCACGGCACGTACGGAAGATCCGGCAGGCGATCTCGCCCCGGTTGGCCACCAACAGCGTCGAAATCACTGGGCCTCACATCCGGAAGACACCGAAGCCGCCGCGCGCGCCTTCGTAGGGGGCGGTGTGGATCGCGGACAGGCACAGGCCGAGGACCGTGCGTGTGTCGCGCGGGTCGATCACTCCGTCGTCGTACAGCCGTCCCGACAGGAACATCGGCAGGGACTCCGACTCGATCTGCTGCTCGACCATGGCGCGAAGGCCCGCGTCGGCCTCCTCGTCGTACGGAAGGCCCTTGGAGGCGGCGGACTGCCGGGCGACGATCGACAGGACGCCTGCGAGCTGCTGAGGGCCCATGACGGCCGATTTGGCGCTGGGCCAGGCGAACAGGAACCTGGGGTCGTAGGCCCGGCCGCACATCCCGTAGTGGCCGGCCCCGTACGACGCGCCCATCAGGACCGACAGGTGCGGCACCCGGCTGTTGCTCACCGCGTTGATCATCATCGCGCCGTGCTTGACGATGCCGCCCTGCTCGTACTCCCGGCCCACCATGTAGCCGGTGGTGTTGTGCAGGAACAGCAGCGGGATGTCGCGCTGGTTGGCGAGCTGGATGAACTGGGCGGCCTTCTGCGACTCCTCGCTGAACAGCACACCCCGCGCATTCGCGAGCACCCCTACGGGGTAGCCGTGCAGCGTCGCCCACCCGGTGGTGAGGCTCGTCCCGTACAGCGGTTTGAACTCGTCGAAGTCGGAGGCGTCGACGATCCTCGCGATCACCTCGCGCGGGTCGAACGGAACCTTCAGATCGCCCGGGACGATCCCCAGGAGCTCCTCCGCGTCGTACTCCGGAGGACGGTACGGTCCCGGTTCGCCGTACGCCTTGCGGTGGTTGAGTCGGGCCACCACGCGGCGTGCCTGCCGCAGGGCGTCCCGCTCGTCCACCGCGAAGTGATCGGCGAGGCCCGACACACGCGCGTGCATCTCCGCGCCGCCCAGCGACTCGTCGTCGCTCTCCTCACCGGTCGCCATCTTCACGAGCGGCGGACCGCCGAGGAACACCTTCGCGCGCTCCTTGACCATGATCACGTGGTCGGACATCCCGGGGATGTACGCGCCACCCGCCGTCGAGTTGCCGAAGACGACCGCGATCGTCGGGACGCCCGCCGCCGAGAGCCGGGTGAGGTCCCGGAAGATCGCGCCCCCGGGGATGAAGATCTCCTTCTGGGACGGCAGATCGGCGCCCCCGGACTCCACCAGGCTGATACAGGGCAGCCGGTTGGCGAGCGCGATGTCGTTCGCCCGGAGGGCCTTTTTCAGGCTCCACGGGTTGCTCGCCCCGCCGCGCACGGTCGGATCGTTGGCCGTGATCAGGCACTCCACGCCCTCCACGACCCCGATCCCCGTGACGAGCGACGCGCCCACCGGGTACTCGCTCCCCCACGCCGCCAGCGGCGACAGTTCCAGAAACGGCGTGTCCGGATCGACCAGCAACTCGATCCGCTCCCGCGCGAGCAGTTTCCCCCGCGCGCGGTGCCGCTCCACGTACTTCGCCCCACCCCCGGCAAGCGCCTTCGCCTGCTCGGCCTCCACCTCACCGAGCTTCACGAGCATCGCCTCACGGTTCGCCCGGTACTCCGGGCCGTGCACATCCAGAGCGGTCGACAGGACGGTCACGGGGCGGCCTCCAGGGGGGTGAGGTCGGGGGCTCGGAGGGGACTGGGGGGCTACCGGGTGCGCGGCAGGAGGGCGCCGGGGCAGTCGCGAGATACGCGAAGCGGGACGGTGCCTCGGCGGGGGCCGGGGAGGGGAGCCGGCCGACTGGGGTTCCCGTGGCCTCTGAAGGGGCCTCAGGAGCGGCTCGGGGGCGCTGAGAGCCGTCCTCTGCTGCCGGAGGCCAGGGGACATCGGCGGGGGCTTCGGCGGCGCCTGGAAGGCCCTCGGGGAGTCCTCGGGGGACCTGGGAGCCGTCCTGGTCGTCCTGGCCGTCCCCGGCCGCCGCTTGGCCGTCTTCGCCCGTCGGAGGACCCGAAAGGCTGTCGGAGGGCCCCGGAGGGCTCGGGCGAGGTGGCGGCCCGGCAGCGGAAGGATCCAAGGGCCGCGTGAGGCTGTCGGCGGGCTCTGTGGGGCTCGTCCCGAGCGGCGGGGCGCCGTGATGTGGCGGCCCCTCGATGGGTGCCCTGGCGTCGACGGCGCCCCGGACGTCAAGTGGCCCCCGCGCGCCGAAGCGCGGCCGGTCGTCCCGGTGTTCCACCGACGCGCCCGCGCGCGCAGAAGCCGGCGCTGCCGGAACGTCAGCCCCCTCGCTCGACGCCGACGCGCCCGCGCGCGCCGAAGTCGGCACCAGCCCCTCCGGAACATCCACGTACCGCGCGCGCAGCCACTCGCCGAGCGCCTTCGCCTGAGGGTCGAAGCGGTGCTGGGAGGCGACTCCGGCGCCGAGGAGGCCCTCGACGACGAAGTTGACGGCGCGCAGGGCGGGCAGGACGTGCCGGGCGACAGGCAGGGCGCGGCTCTCGGGGATCAGCTCGCGGAACCGGTCGACCGTCAGCTCATGGACCAGCCAGCGCCACTCCTCGTCGGTCCGCACCCAGACCCCGACATTGGCGTCTCCGCCCTTGTCCCCGCTCCGCGCCCCGGCGACCGTCCCCAGGGGTACCCGTAGTACCCGGGAGGGAGGCAGCGGCACGGGCAGGGGCGGCTGCGGCACCGGTTCGAGGACGGCGGTGTCGGCGGCCGGGGGGACGACGATCCGCCGCCCGTCGTCGAGGACGGCCCGGTGCTCGACCTCGCCCTGCGGCACGTACGCCGCCTCGAACACCCCGTAAGGGGACCCCCGTCCGGGCGGCGCGAGCACATGGAACCCGGGGTAGCTCGCAAGAGCCAGCTCGACGGCGGCCCCGCTCAGCGCCCGCCCGACGGCCTCCTCCCGTACATCCCGTACGACCAGCCGCAGGACCGCGCTGGCCCCCTCCTCGGTCCCGGCGTCGGCCCGATCGCTCCGCACGAGTTCCCACCGCACCTCGGCGGGCCGCACCTTGTTGAAGGCGAACGTCTCCATCTGCTCCCGCACCAGCGCGGCCTTGGCCTCGATGTCGAGCCCGGTGAGCACGAAGGCGACCTCGTTGCGGAACCCCCCGAGCCGGCTCAGCCCGACCTTGAGATCCGGCGGCGGCGCCTCCCCCCGTACCCCTACGACCCTGACCCGGTCAGCCCCGTCACTCTCCAGTCGTACGGAGTCGAGGCGGGCGGTCACATCGGGCCCCGCGTACCGGGCGCCGCCCGTCTCGTACAGCAATTGCGCGGTGACCGTCCCGACGTCGACCAGCCCGCCCGTGCCGGGGTGTTTGGTGATCACGCAGCTGCCGTCGGCGTGGAGTTCGGCGACCGGGAAGCCGGGCCGGCGCACATCGGCCTCCCGGAAGAACGCGTAGTTGCCGCCGGTGGCCTGCGTCCCGCACTCCAGGACGTGCCCGGCGACGACCGCGCCCGCGAGCTTGTCGTACTCCGTCGGCCCCCACCCGAAGTGCGCGGCGGCGGGCCCGGTGACGAGCGCCGCGTCCGTCACCCGCCCGGTCACCACGATGTCGGCGCCCTCCCGCAGACACGCGGCGATCCCGAACCCCCCGAGGTAGGCGTGCGCGGCGACCGCGTCCGGGAACCGCCCCCGCAGATCGTCCCCCTCGACATGCGCGACCCTCACCGGAACCCCGAGCCGCCCTGCCAACTCCCTTATGGCATCGACGAGTCCAGCAGGATTGAGCCCTCCGGCGTTGGTGACGATCCGCACCCCGCGTTCATGCGCGAGACCGAGACAGCCTTCCAGCTGCCGCAGAAAGCTGCGCGCGAACCCGGCGCCGGGGTCCTTGAGTTGATCGCGGCCGAGGATGAGCATGGTCAGTTCGGCGAGGAAGTCGCCGGTGAGGACGTCGAGTTCGCCTCCGGTCAGCATCTCGTGAAGGGCGTCGAGGCGGTCGCCGTAGAACCCTGAGAAGTTGCCTATCCGGAGCGTCACCCGGCCTCCCCGGCGGGCGGGTCGGCAGGTGGTTCGGCGGGGGCCGACTTCGGCGGGCGACCCCCTCCGGGCGGCCCCGCGAAGACCTGGGCGATCCCCAACCACTGCTCGGCTTCCGGCCCTTCAGCCCTCAGGGCTAGGTCGGAGGGATGGGCCCGCTGGGTGACCAGAAGACAGAAGTCGAGCGCCGTCCCACTGACACGCTGATCGGCGTTCTCCGGACCGTACGTCCACAACTCACCTGAGGGCGAGGTCAGTTCGACACGGAACTCCTCGTACGGCATCTCCAGTCCGTGCACACCGAACGCGAAGTCCCGTGTACGGACGCCGAGTCGGGCGATGTGCCGGAGCCGGTCCGTGGGGACCGGGGTGACACCGAGCGCGTCCGCGACGTCCAGGCCGTGCGCCCAGGTCTCCATCAGCCGGGCGGTGGCCATGGAGGCGGTCGACATCGGCGGGCCGTACCAGGGGAAACGCCCCCGCTCGGGCGCGTCCCGCAAAACCTTCTCCAGCGCCTCGCGTTCGGCCCGCCAGCCCCCGAGCAAGCGCCCGGGTGGCCGTTCCGCCCCCTCCCGCGCCCCGGCGTCCACGAAGCCGGGCGCCACGAGCGCCTTCTCCACCTCGCGCGAGAACGCGTCCTGGTCGGTCATCGCCATCCGGGCGGACCGGTCGGTCCAGGCGAGATGCGCGATCTGGTGGGCGATGGTCCAACCGGTCGCAGGGGTCGGCAGTTTCCACTGCTCCGGAGTCAACTCGGCTACCAGCCGGTCGAGTTCCTCGCTCTCGGCACGCAGATCGTCGATGACGGGGGTGGGGTCGGCCATGGGCCGAGCATGGCAGCGGGGGTGAAAACAAGCAAGCGTGCTTGCATTGAACCGGCCAGGGAGGTCACGGACGCCCGTGGCACCCGGCTGTCGAGTGGCTGCCGGGCCGTTCGGTGGCCGACAGGCCGTTCAGCGGTCGGCAGGCTGCCCGGCCCCCGCCCCTACCGCCTCGACCAGCAAATTCACAGCACCCAACCGCGGAATCACCCGCATGCAGCGAACCGCCTGCTCCGCGCCGAACGCCCGCTGATCCTCGGTGACTTCCGGATCGACCGCGCAATCCGCCTGCACCCGCACATAGTTGAGGGCCGTCGCGAAGAGCATGGAGAACGACCGCACCCCTCGGATCGCCCCAGGGCCACCCGCCGAACGATAGGCCCGCACGATCCGCCGCGCCCTCTCGACGTCCGGCTCGTTCCCTCCCGACCAGACGAACAGGGCACGCGCCAGCTCCTGTTCGGCCGAGATCGTCCCGGCGTTGTCCCAGTCGAGCAGCACCGGCCCCTCGGGTCCCACCAGGACGTTCTGCGGCTGGAAGTCGAGGTGCGACGTCACCAGATCGGCGTCACCCGCAGGTCCCACCCACTCGGACAACTCAGGTACGACACCCTTGACGAAATTCTCCAGTTCCCCGGCCCAGGGCAGCTCCGCGCGGCGCACCTTCTCGCCGAGTTCCTTCCACTCGGCGCCGTCGGGGCACCGCTCGTACCAGCCGTCCACCGGCCCCTCGGCTCCCGCCCCCGCTCGGTGGACAAGCCCGGCCGCCCGCCCGAACCAGTCGAGAATCCCGGGGGCGGAGGCGTCGGCGGAACTCCCCTCCACCCAGTCGTACAGCTTGACCGCGGACTCCCCGAGCCGGGTGACGTGAACACCGTCGCGATTGGCGTGGAGCCGGGGCGCGGAGATACCCAACGCCTCCGCCGCGTCCCTGAGCGCCGCCTCCCGGGCGACCTGCTCCTCGTCACACCCGAACAGCATCTCCTTCACCGCCCAGGACGACCCGGCGCCGGTCAACTTCCAGATCCGGCCCAGGGCGCCCCGGGTCACAGGAGCGACGGTCCAAGGACCGGGGCCGAGGGAGTAGGCGTCGGCGATGGCTGCGGCTTCGACTGTCCTGGTGGGTGCGGGCACGAGGGTGGACTGTAGTTCCCGTAGTACTCGCGGGGTACGGGATTTCCCTGGCACAGAGACGGAGCGGAGACGGCACGGATGGCCGCCGTCCGGTCACAGCCGTATTGCCGCCCGGCCGGTTTACACACCCAAATTGGTCAAGACCTCTCCAAACCCCCTTGGCCCGGCGCGGGGCACGGCATTTCACTGCCGGGTATGAAATCGATGCGAGCCATGAGACCCGCCCGAGCCCCGGGCCCGTCGGCATCGGCGATCCGTCCGAGCCGCGCGACGACCGTGCTGGCCGCGGCCGTCGCCGCCCTCGGCCTGTCCCTGGGCAGCGCCTCCGCCACCACCGTGCCGACGGAGTTCGGGACCGACTACCACGACCCGGTCACCGCCGCCCCGCCGATCGCGACCCCGCACACCCGGTCGTGCTCGGTCACCGTCGCGCAGGCGCAGTTCAAGGACTTCACCCCGTACACCGGCACCTACACCCCGCCCACCGCCTGCGGCAGACCCGGCCGCTGGTCCAAGGTGGTGCTGCGGCTCGACGGGAACGTGAAGGGCCGGCAGTTCGACCGGCTGGGCTACCTGGACATCGGCGGCGTCCAGATGCTCCGCACCTCGACGCCCGAGCCCTCGCAGGACGGCATCGACTGGTCCGTCGAGAAGGACGTCACCCAGTACGGGAAGACCCTGAGCAGACCCCAGTCCGTGGACATGCTCATCGGCAACGTTGTCGACGACACCTACACGGGCGTTCTGAACGTCAAGGCCACCCTCACGTTCTACGCCCCCGAGCGTGGCCGCCGGGTCTCCGTCCCCGACCGCGTCATACCTCTGAGTGACGGCAACAGTGTGACGACGGGCGCCTCCCTGACCGTCCCGCGCAACTCCGAGCGGATTCTCGCCGAGGTGTACGCCACCGGATCGGGCGGCGGCTGCGAGGAGTTCTGGTACTCGGCGGTCACCCCGTCGGCGTCGTACTCCTGCAAGGGCGGGGACGACGGCCCGTTCCGCGAGGTGCGGATCAGCGTCGACGGGAAGGTCGCCGGGATCGCCTCGCCCTACCCGAACGTGTGGACCGGCGGCTGGTCCCCCTACCTCTGGTCGGTGATCCCCTCCCCTCACGCTTTCGACGTACGCCCTCTGGTGTACGACCTGACGCCGTTCGCGGGAGTCCTGAACGACGGCAAGGCGCACAAGGTCGACGTGTCGGTCGTCGGGGTTCCGGCCGGGCAGACGGGGTGGAGCGCGCCGACGAACGTCCTCGTCTGGCAGGACGCCCACAAGTCGGTCGTCACCGGGGCCCTGACGTCGTACCGGCAGGCCGGTCCGGTGGTCGGCAACCACTACACCGACGGGTCGCTGCGCCATCTGGTGACCGACGGCAAGGACCGGCTCAAGATCACGGGGTACGTCGACACCTCCCACGGGCGGGTCACGACGACGGTCGAGCGGACCCTCACCACCGCGATCGACCACCGCTGGACGCCCGACGAGAACACGGACGACCAGACCGGGACGTGGACCGACCACCAGGCCGTGACCACCGGCGGGCACGTCTCCCGCACCGACCGCACCTACACGCTCGACGGCCGCGCGACCATCGACAGCGCCAACCGGCTGCGCGTGATCATGTCCGTCGGCGACCGCTCGGCCATCGGCGCCGTCCGCGTCGACGACGAGTACCGCGGGGATGCCACGTTCACCCTCGGAGTGCCCCGCGACCAGCGGCACGCCGTGGCCACCACGAGTGAGCGGTACCGGCTCCGGGCGCCGGGGGTCTGCTACGACCACTCACTGGCGACGGAGCAGGGGGTACTCACGAGGGACAGCAGGGGCTGCTGAGCCGTCGGCCTCGTCCGGCTCCGGCGGCGTCTGCCCCTTACGGGGATACCCGTACGCCCCTTCGCCCCCTACGGGGGATACCCGTACGACCTGAGGCGCCGGCCCCTCTCCCCGGCCGCCTCGGGTACTACGGGTACCCCTGTCAGGGGCGCCCGCTAGAGGGAGCCGTCCGGCACCTTCGCCTTCCCCCGCCCCACCTGTGTCCGCACGGCCCCCATGCTCGCCCCGATGACCAGGGCGATCGCCAGCGCCTGGAGGGAGGTCAGGGCCTGGTCGAGGATGAAGAACCCGGCCGCCGAGGCGATCGCGGGTTCGAGGCTCATGAGGATCGCGAAGGTGGAGGCGGGCAGGCGGCGCAGGGCGAGGAGTTCGAGGGTGTAGGGGAGGACCGAGGAGAGCATCGCCACGGCCGCGCCGAGCCCCAGCGTCACCGGGTCCAGCAGCTTCGTCCCCGCATCCGCGATCCCCAGGGGCAGGAAAAGGACGGCCCCGACAGCCATCGCCAGCGCGAGCCCGTCCGCCTGCGGGAAGCGGCGACCCGTACGGGCGCTGAAGACGATGTACGCCGCCCACGCCGCACCCGCGGAGAGCGCGAACACGACGCCGACCGGGTCGAGGCTGCCGAAGCCTCCGCCGCCGAGCAGGAAGACCCCGCCCAGGGCGAGCGCCGCCCAGACCGCGTTCAGCGCGCGACGGGACGCCAGCACCGAGAGGGCCAGCGGGCCGAGGACCTCCAGGGTGACCGCGGGGCCGAGGGGGATACGGGCGATGGACTGGTAGAAGAGACCGTTCATCGCGGACATCGTGACGCCGAAGACGATCACCGTGCCCCAGTCGGCGCGCGAGTGGCCGCGCAGCCGGGGGCGGCAGATCAGCAACAGCACCACCGCCGCGACGGCCAGCCGCAGCGTCACCACCCCCAGCGCGCCGGCCCTCGGCATCAGCAGCACGGACAGCGCGCCGCCGAACTGCACCGAGATGCCCCCCGCCAGCACCAGCCCGACGGGACCGAGCGGACTCGCGGCCCTCCCCCGTACGCCGCCCGGGGTAGCCCCGCTCTCCCTCTGGAGAGTTCCGGGTCCACCAGTAGGGGTCGCGATCGTCGGTTCAGGGGGTGTCACTGGCGGTCCCGGTGCTCGGCATGAGTTCATCGTGATGCACTTCCAAGTCCACGGTAATGGACTCAGTCAGGTGTGTGAACCCGGTTTGCCACTGTCTCGGCCCCTGAGACGCCCCTCAGCCCCAGGTATGAAGCCGAGCCCTACCGCCCGTCGCGCGGCCCGAACGTCTCCAGCGCCAGCGTGTCCGTGACCCGAGCATGCAGATAGGTGTCCGCCCACTCCGCGATCCCCGGATACCCGCACTCCGCGACCAGCCGCTCGACGGCCGCCGGAACGTCGTACGGCGTCACCCGGAACTCCGTCCCCGGCCCGAGCAGCCCCCAGTGGGCGCCCGAACGGCCGTACGGCATACCGACACTGCCGGGGTTGACGACCAACCGCCCCTCGGAGAGCCGGAGATAGGGCATATGGGTGTGCCCGCAGACGACAGTGCGTACGGCGGGGTCGAGCCCGGCGAGGACCTCGCTCCAGCGGGCCGGCCGGGAGTCGACGAGGACGACTTCCTCGTCGTCGCGCGGAGTCGCGTGGCAGAACAGGGTCGCCCCCAGCCCGGCGACGGTGAGCGTCAGGGTCGCCGGAAGCCCGGCGAGGAAGTCGACGTGCTCCTCGGTCAGCGCCTGAGCGGCGAACGGGCCTATGGGGTCCGGGATTTCGTCCCGCAAGCCGCGCCGGTACTCGACCAGTTCCCGATCCGCGTTGCCCGACACCCACAGCACGCGGTCACCCAACCCCCTCAACAGGTCGATGACTTCGGCTGGTTGGGGCCCCGCCGCGATGTCCCCGGTGAGCACGATCCGATCGGCGGCGGCGACATCCGGTTCGGCCAGAACCGCTTCGAGTGCGGGCAGCACGCCGTGGACATCGGAGAGGACGGCGACCGACCCGACCTCCTCAGCAGCTACCAACTCGGATTCCCCGTACGTCACTTGTCTTCCCTCTCATCGTCCAGCGCCTCGGCGAGCACCTCCGCGAGATGCCTCCCCCGCACCCCGCCCAACTGCTCCAGCTGCGTCCGGCAGGAGAAGCCGTCGGCGAGGACGACCGCGCCGTCGGGCGCGTCCCGCACAGACGGCAGCAGTTGCTCCTCGGCGCAGGCGGACGACACCTCGAAGTGCCCTTTCTCGAAGCCGAAGTTACCCGCGAGGCCGCAGCACCCGCCGCTCAGCTCCCCGCTGAGTCCCGCGACTTCACGCAGCCGACGATCGGCCGCGTCACCGAGGACCGCGTGCTGGTGGCAGTGGGTCTGCCCGACGACCGGACGGTCCAGCCGGGGCGGGATCCAGTCGGGGGCGTACTTCTCCAGCGCCTCCGCGAAGGTGAGGACCCGGGCGGCGAGACGTGCGGCTCGCGGGTCGTCGGGGAGGAGTTCGGGAAGGTCGGTACGGAGCGCCGCGGCGCAACTTGGCTCCAGGACGACGAAGGGCGGGAGCATCAAGTCGCCGTCCTCGTCGTCGAGTTCATCGAACCCATCGAGCGCGCCGAGCCC
>DATCQX010001147.1:0-3070 GCA_036569285.1 Streptomyces sp. | reverse complement strand
CTGGTACCAGGTGCAGTCGTGTCGCTCATAAGGGGAAACCTAACCGGCGAAGGCCCGCGGAAGCGAACTGGCGGGCGGGTGTCTCAGGGTGCGAACGACCCGACGGCGGTACGACACGCCCGGCACCCTCGCCCCTTACCGTCTCACAGACGCCGCACCCCAACGCCCTCCCCTCCTTCACCCCCTCTCCGCCCCGCCTCCCCCCACAACCCTCCGGAACACCTCCCGAGCCACCCCCTCGTCGTACCCCTCCCCCGTCAGCAACACCTGAAGACAGATCCCGTCGATCAGCGCCACCACCCCCCGAGCCGTCACCTCATCGGTCCACTCCGTCAACAACTCCCGCGCGGACTCGGCCCATTCGGCGGCGACCTCCCTCAACACAGGCTTGCGCACAGCCGCGAGATACAACTCGTACTCCAACTCCACCCGGGCCACGTCCCCTTGCAGCCACTCCCCCAGCAACCGTGCGAGGCTCGCGGCGAGATCGCTGCCCGGCCCCCACAACTCCGCCTCCGCGGCCAGCATTTCACCGAACCGGTCGTTGGCCTGCCGAAGCGCCGCCACCATCAACTCGTCCAGCGTCGCGAAGTGATACGTCGTCGACCCGAGCGGCACGTCCGCCTCGGCGGCGACACTGCGGTGACTGAGCCCGTCGAGCCCCTTCACCCGCACGACCCGCATCGCCGCGTCGATGATCCGCTGCCGTCGGTCGGGGTCGTACCGCCGCGCCATCAGTGCGCCCCGCCGAGGTTGAGGACAAAGACACCGGCGACGATCAACAGCACCCCGACGACCTTGGCGACCCCGAACCCCTCCCCGAACAGCACGAGCCCGATGGCCGCGATGGTCGCCGTCCCGACTCCGGACCAGATCGCGTAGGCCGTCCCGATCGGCACACTCCGCAAGGTCCGCGCGAGCAGCACGAAGGACACGACGTAGCCGAGCCCGGTCAGCAGCGAGGGCCACAGCTTGCTCAGTCCGTCGCTGTACTTCATGGCGGTCGTGGCGATCACCTCGGCGAGGATCGCACCGGCGAGCAGCAGATATCCCATGCGTACAAGCGTACACATCGATGCGTACGACCGTACACATACACACTCGGCGACCCCGGCATACCCCGTGTTGTGAACGGCAGTTGAGAAAGCGTTATCGAACGCGATCACCCAAACAGCTACTCCCCCGTCACACGGTCCACTAGTGTTTCACCGTTCACACACCGGGCCCCCGCATTCGCGGCCCCGTCATGGGCGCCGCTGGAGGAATCAGCGCATGCCATTCAAGAAGTCCCGGCCCTCTCAAGAGAATTCGTGGGAGAACGGCTGGGCCCCGGACACCTCTCGGGCCCCCGGCACCCGACGTCTGTGGCTGGCCGGTGCCCTCGCGCTGGCCACGGTGACGGCCTGCGTCACGGCGATCACCGTCATGGACAAGAAGTCGGCCGACAAGTCCGACGAGGCGAAGCAGGCCGACACGCGGTCGGCCAAGGAGACGGGCCCCGGCCTGATCTCGTTCGCGTCCCCGAGCCCGACGGACAACGCGTCACCGGCCGGCGGCAAGGGCACGCAGCAGAGCGATGACCCCTCGGGCTCCCCGAGCCCCTCCGCTGCCGCCCCCTCCGGTTCCCCGAGCCCGCAGGGCGCCGACACGAGCGGCGGCAGCGGCACAACGGCCGGCACGGGCGGCACAGGCGGTACGACAGGCAGCGGCGGCGCCACCGGCGGCAAGCCCGGCCCGTCCGTCCCCTCGTCCCCCGCCAAGCCGGCCCCGAACAAGCCCCCGGCGAACGTGCCCGACTCGTACAAGCGGTCCATCAACTCCGTGAACTACGGCGACCGTTACTGGCACGTCAGCGGCGGCAAGGTGCTGCTCGACCGGCTCGGCGGCTCCGAGTTCCGCGAGGACTCCACCTTCACCGTCGTCCCCGGTCTCGCCAGCAACGCCTGCTACAGCTTCATCGCGTCCAACGGCGCCTACCTGCGGCACAGCAACTTCGTCCTGCGCGCCGACCGCAACGACGGCTCCAGCCTCTTCAAGAAGGACGCCACCTTCTGCTCCCGCCCGTCGTCCTACTCCGGCGCCGTCATGCTCCAGTCCTACAACTACCCCGGCCGCTTCCTCCGCCACTCCAACTTCCAACTCCGCCTGGACTCCTACCAGAACACCGGCCTCTACCAGGCCGACTCGGCGTTCCGCGTGGTGACGGCGCTCGACTGAAAAAGCTCGACCCAAAAAGAAGGGCGAGGTCCGCAACGGACCTCGCCCTTCTCCATGCGACAACAGCCTCAGACGTTGAACCCCAACGCCCGCAACTGATCCCGCCCGTCATCCGTGATCTTGTCCGGCCCCCACGGCGGCATCCAGACCCAGTTGATCCGCAGCTCGTTGACGAGCCCGTCGGTCGCGGACTTCGCCTGGTCCTCGATGACGTCCGTGAGGGGACAGGCCGCCGACGTCAGGGTCATGTCGATCGTCGCGATGTTCGCGTCGTCGATGTGAATGCCGTAGATCAGGCCGAGGTTGACGACGTCGATCCCGAGCTCCGGGTCGACGACGTCGTACAGGGCCTCACGGACCTCGTCCTCAGAGGCCGGCTTCATCTCCACCGTCTCGGTCATGCCGACTCCCTTTCCGCGAAGGCCTGTGCCGTCGCGTCCTTCCAGGCCATCCAGCTCAGCAGGGCGCACTTGACGCGCGCCGGGTACTTGGAGACGCCGGCGAACGCGACCGCGTCCTCCAGCACCTCCTCCATCGCGTCGTCCGGCTCGATCCGCCCCTTGGACTGCATCAGCTCCAGGAAGGTCTCCTGGATCTTCTGCGCGTCCGCGAGGTCCTTGCCGACCAGCAGGTCGTTCAGGACGGACGCGCTAGCCTGGCTGATCGAGCAGCCCTGGCCCTCGTACGAGACGTCCTCGATCGTCGTACCGTCGTACTTCACGCGGAGCGTGATCTCGTCACCGCACGTCGGGTTCACGTGGTGCACCTCGGCGTCGCCGTCCCGGAGACCACGCCCGTGCGGGTGCTTGTAGTGGTCCAGGATGACTTCCTGGTACATCGAATCCAGCTTCAC
>DATCQX010001146.1:0-6026 GCA_036569285.1 Streptomyces sp. | reverse complement strand
GTAGAAGTCGCGGTCCTCGGCGGCGAGCACGGCGTGCTGGGCGTCCTTGGAGATCTGCGCGAGGGTGACGTTCTCGCGGTTGACCTCGCCGTCGCGGGCGATCTCCGTGCCGTCCGCGTAGAGGTAGAGGTTGGACTGCTTCGTGGCGAGCGCGTTGGCCGGGGGGATCTTGACCATCGAGTAGCCGAGGTAGAACAGGCCGACGAGGGCGAGGACGCCGACGATGAAGGTGCCGAGCACTATGCGCCAGGTGGGGATCAGCCGCCGCCATCCGGTCCGCTTCGGCCGCTTGGCCTTCTTGCCGTCAGGGGCGTCCGGGACGCCCGTGGCGTCGCCCAGGGGCTCTCTCGGCGCCCACCCCTGGGTCGGTCGCTGCGGCTGCGGCTCGTCGCTCATGTGTTGCTCGGACTCCTGTGCGTGCCTGGTGCTCTGGCGGGACTGCCGCGTTCTCACGCGGCGCGGCAGGGTTGCTGCCGTCTCGTACTGCTCGTTGCCACTCGTTACTGCTCAGGTACTACCGCTGAGGTACTACCGCCGCGGTATCACCTGCTGTTGTCGTACTGCCTTCTGTGCTCGATTTTCACGCGCCCCTGGTTTGAAGACTCTCGCACCATGCGAACCGTTCCCGGCAATCGGCACGCGTTGGTGAAGAAAACGCGTGGCACGTCACCGATCCTGCGCACTAGGCTCCTGCGCTTCGGTGCCGTGCGAGGAATGTCACAGCCGAACACGAGGAATCACGCAGAACAGGAGGCCGGTTGCCGTGGGTCCGGCACGGTTGTACGCGGCGGTCGCGGCGGGGGGTTTCAGAAGGTACGCGACGTACCGGGTGGCGACTGCCGCCGGGGTGTTCACGAACACGGTTTTCGGCCTGATCCTGGTCTATACCTATCTCGCGCTGTGGGACGAGCGTCCCCACCTCGGAGGGTACGACCAGGCGGAGGCCGTGACGTACGTCTGGCTCGGCCAGGCCCTCTTCGCGACCCTCGCCCTCCAAAGCGGCGGCATCGAGGTGGACCTGATGGAGCGCATCCGCTCCGGCGACGTCGCGGTCGACCTGTACCGCCCGGCCGACCTCCAGCTCTGGTGGCTGGCCGGCGACCTCGGCCGCGCGGCGTTCCAGCTGATCGGCCGGGGCGTCGTCCCGTTCGGGGTGGGCGCCCTGCTCTTCCCGACGGCCCTGCCCGCGGACCCGCTGCGCTGGCTGCTGTTCCTGGTCGCGCTGTTCCTGGCGGCGCTGGTGAGTTTCGGCATCCGCTTCCTGGTCGCCCTCACCGGCTTCTGGCTCATGGACGGCACCGGCGCGCTCCAGGTGATGATGATCGCCGGCCTGTTCTGCTCGGGCATGACCCTCCCGCTCAACGCGTTCCCGGGCGCCCTCGGCGACGTCGTCCAGGTCCTTCCCTGGGCCGCCCAGCTCCAGATGCCCGCCGACCTGCTCATGGGTAAGACCTCGGTACTACACGTGTACATCTTTCAGGCGACGTGGGCCGTGGTCCTCCTGGCCGCCGGCCGCCTCCTGGCCGGCGCCGCGACCCGCAGGGTGGTGGTCCAAGGTGGCTGACCGGCTCCGGATCGGTGCGGCGGACGACGCCGTCGCGCGCGTCGGCAACCGGTTCACGGAGGGCGTACGGGCCTACCTCCTGATCGCCGGCATGTGGATGCGCTCCACCCTCGCCTACCGCGCGTCCTTCGCGATGACGCTGGCCGGCGGCCTGCTGCTGAACGGCCTCGACTTCGCCGGGATCGTCCTGATGTTCTCGCAGGTCGACTCCCTCGGCGGCTGGACCCTGCCCGAGGTGGCCTTCATCTACGGCCTCGCGGGCATGTCGTTCGGTCTCGCGGACCTCGTGATCGGCTCGGTCGGCCGCCTCGGCTCGCGCGTGCGCGACGGCTCCCTCGACACCCTTCTCGTCCGGCCGGCCCCCGTGCTCGCGCAGGTCGCGGCGGACCGGTTCGCGCTGCGCCGCCTCAGCCGGATTACGCAGGGCGCGCTGGTCTTCGGGTACGCGCTCACCGCGCTCGACATCGAGTGGACGTCCGAGAAGCTCCTCCTCGTGCCGGTGACCGTCCTGTCCGGCGGGGCGATCTTCTCCGCGGTGTTCGTCGTGGGCGGCGCCTTCCAGTTCGTCGCACAGGACGCGTCCGAGGTGCAGGCGGCGTTCACCTACGGCGGGGTGACGATGCTCCAGTACCCGCCGACCGTGTTCGCCAAGGAGCTGGTGCGCGGGGTGACGTTCGTCTTCCCGCTGGCGTTCGTCAACTGGGTTCCCGCGTCACATGTGTTGGGCCGCCCCTACCCGCTGGGGCTGCCCGAAGGGGCCGCGTGGGCACCGCCGTTGGTCGCCGCGCTGTGCTGCGCCGCGGCCGGGGCCGTGTGGCGCGCGGGTCTGAGGACGTACCGGAGCACAGGGAGCTGACCGTGACCGAATTCATCCAAGTCGACGGCGTGGAGAAGGTGTTCGACGTCCGGAAGAAGACCGGCTTCCTGCGCCGCGAACGCTCCCAGGTCCGCGCGGTCGACTCGCTGACGTTCACCGTCGCGCGCGGTGAGATGGTCGGCTACATCGGCCCGAACGGCGCCGGGAAGTCGACGACGATCAAGATGCTCACCGGCATCCTCACCCCGAGCGGCGGCCGGCTGCGCGTCGCCGGCATCGACCCGTCCCGCGAACGCACCCGCCTCGCCCACCGTATCGGCGTGGTCTTCGGGCAGCGGACGACGCTCTGGTGGGACCTCCCCCTCATCGACTCCTACCGCCTGATGCACCGCATGTACCGCATCCCGGACGCCCGTTACGCCGACAACCTGGACCGCCTCGTCCAACTCCTCGACCTCGGCGACCTGTTGGACCGCCCGGTACGCCAACTCTCCCTCGGGCAGCGGATGCGCGGCGACATCGCGGCGGCCCTGCTGCACGACCCCGACGTCCTCTACCTCGACGAGCCGACCATCGGCCTCGACGTCGTCTCCAAGGCCAAGGTCCGTGAGTTCCTGCGGGAGTTGAACACCGAACGCGGGACGACGGTGCTGCTCACCACCCATGACCTCCAGGACATCGAGCAGCTCTGCAAGCGTGTGATGGTCATCGACCACGGCCGCATGATGTACGACGGCCCCCTCACCGGCCTGCACGAGGCGGGGGAGAGTGAACGCGTCCTCGTCGTCGACCTGGAACGCGAACTCCCGCCCCTGGACGTCGGTTCGGGCGCCCGCGTCGTCCGCGTGGACGGCGTACGGCAGTGGATCGCGTTCCCGGCGTCCGAATCGGCCGCGCCGCTGGTCGCGCGGATCGCGGGGGAGTATCCGCTGGTGGACCTGTCGGTGCGGGAGCCGGACATCGAGACGGTGATCGCCAAAATGTATGCCGGCAAGGCCACCGCATAGTGTCGTACGCCTGTTCCTCGTAGGCTGGCCGTATGAGCGACAACGCCCCCGAACTGCGCGCGTCGGACGCCGACCGCGAACGCGTCGTGGAAGTCCTGCGGGACGCTCTCGCGGAGGGCCGCCTCGACATGGAGGAGTTCGAGGAACGCCTGGAGACGACCTACAAGGCGCGCACGTACGGCGAGTTGGCGCCGATCACGCGTGACCTGCCCACACCGGGCGGGGTGCCGCAGGCTCCGGTGAACCTCGTCAAGGAGCCGCCCACCGACGGAAGTTGGACGGGTCAGGTGATCGGGGGCGGGCAGGACAAGCCGAGTTGGGCCGTCGCCGTCATGTCGGGCTTCGAGCGCAAGGGGCGGTGGACCGTGCCCCGGCGGATGAACTGCGTCGCCTTCTGGGGCGGCGGGGACATCGATCTGCGCGAGGCGGACTTCTCGGCCGGGGAGGTCGGGATCAACTGCGTCGCGATCATGGGCGGGATCGAGATCACCGTGCCGCCCGGGGTGGAGATCGTCTCCAGGGGGATCGGGATCATGGGGGACTTCAGCCACCGGGAGAGCGGGGTGCCCGCGGGGCCGGGTGCGCCGCGTGTCGTGATCACCGGGTTCGCGTTCTGGGGCGGCGTCGACATCGAGCGCAAGCGGACGAAGGCGGCGCTGCGGCAGGAGAAGCTGGAGCGGCGGGAGGAGCGGCGACAGCTGCGGGCGGAGCGGCGGGAAGAGCGGCGTGGGGGTGGGCATCGGCGGATGCTGGAGGGGCATCGGGAGCGCCGGGAGGGTCACTCGGGCGAGTGATCGTGGGGGGTGTGGGAACCATCGGGGACTCGTCTTCCGTTCGAGTGGCTAGAAGGCCGCAAGAAGGACAATGGGGAGGAGATCGCCGAGCGGGTGGAGCCTATGGAACGCAGCGGAGTGGACGCGGAGGGCGCTGAGCGGGTGGGAGGCGTTGAGGAGGGGGAGGGTGTGCGGAGTGTGGGCGCCGGGGGTGCGGAGAGTTCTGGGCGTGCGGAGGGCGTCGGGATTGCGGATGGTTCCGGGGCTGCCGCTGGGTCCGGGCGTCCCGCGCCGTCGTACCGCACCATGACCGCCTTCACCGAGGCCGACGAGGAGCGGCGGCGTGGGGTGCGGCGGATGAAGCTCACCGCAACAGGGCTGCTGCTGTTCGTGGCTGTCGTGTACGTGCTGGCGAAGTGGGCCTCCCACGAGGGCGCGGGCGCCTGGGCCGGTTATGTGGCCGCCGCCGCCGAGGCCGGCATGGTCGGCGCGCTGGCCGACTGGTTCGCCGTCACCGCCCTCTTCCGCCACCCCATGGGCCTGCCCATCCCGCACACGGCGATCATTCCCACCAAGAAGGACGCCCTCGGGGTGTCCCTGGGCGAGTTCGTCGGCGAGAACTTCCTCTCCGAGGACGTCGTACGGCAGCGGCTGCGCTCCGTCGGCATCGGCAGCCGCCTCGGTGACTGGCTCGCCGAGCCGCAGAACGCCGACCGTGTCACCGCCGAACTGGCCACCGCGCTGCGTGGCGCGCTCGCCGTCCTGCGCGACTCCGACGTCCAGGCGGTCGTCGGCGAGGCGATCACCCGCCGCGCGGATGCCCAGGAGATCGCCCCCGGCATAGGGAAGATGCTGGAGAAGGTCGTCGCGGACGGCGGCCACAGGCGGGCCGTGGACCTGGTGGTGGCGCGGGCGTACGACTGGCTGGTGCTGCACGCCGACTCCGTGATGGACGCCGTCGAGGGCGGGGCCCCCGGGTGGACGCCCCGGTTCGTCGACAAGCGGATCGGCGAGCGCGTCTACAAGGAGCTGCTGCGGTTCGTCACCGAGATGCGGGACATGCCCTCGCATCCCGCGCGCGGCGCCCTCGACCGCTTCCTCGCCGACTTCGCCGCCGACCTCCAGTCCGACACGGACACCCGCGCGCGGGTCGAGCGGCTCAAGACCGAGGTGCTCGGCCGGGGCGAGGTCCAGGACCTCATCGCCTCCGCCTGGACGGCCGTCCGCTCCATGATCGTCGCCGCCGCCGAGGACGAGCGCAGCGAGCTGCGGCTGCGTGTGCGGGCCGCGCTGCTGTCGCTCGGCGCGCGGATGGCCGCCGAACCGTCCGTCCAGGGGAAGGTGGACGGGTGGGTCGAGGGGGCCGCCGTGCACGTCGTGACGACGTACCGCAAGGAGATCACGTCCCTGATCACGGACACCGTGGCCGGGTGGGACGCGGAGCACACGACGCGGAAGATCGAGGCGCACATCGGGCGGGATCTTCAGTTCATCCGGATCAACGGGACGGTGGTGGGGGCGTTGGCCGGGGTGCTGATCTATACGGTGTCGCGGGCGGTGGGGGGTTGAGGGGAGCGGCTGTGGGGTGGGGGTGACGACGAAAAGGGCACCCGTAGTACCCGTACCCCTCTCGTAGCTCCGTGGCGAGAATCCGTCGACCCCTGTCAATCCCGCCACTTCTCCGAGATCTCCCCTCCTCCTACTGTCGCCCTATGACCAAGCTCCTCCTCTCCCTGCACGTCCTCGCCGCGATCGTCGCCGTCGGTCCGGTCACCGTCGCCGCCAGCATGTTCCCGCCCGCAGCCCGCAAGGCGCTGGCCGCGCCGGAGGACGAACGGGCGGGGTCCGCCGTCCGGCTCCTGCAC
>DATCQX010001145.1:0-15168 GCA_036569285.1 Streptomyces sp. | reverse complement strand
GGCGGTTCCGGCCGCGGCCCGTGCGCTGACGCCCTGCGCTGACACCCCAAGAGGAGTCCGCACCCCCCGAGGGTCGTGCCGACCGAGCCGGCACGGCCCTCAGCGCGCGTGAAACCGGCGGTGCAACTCCCGTACCTCGCCCGCCAGTTCAGGAACCGGCCCCGCCACCCGCACGCCGGGCGCGACCGCGTTGACCGGCAGGGGTCGCACCGGTGGTGCCGGTACCCCCAACTCGCCCAGCCAGCCGCTGAGTTGCTCGGACGAGGTGGCGTACACGATCCGGCCGAGGCCGACCCAGGCGTGGGCCGCCGCGCACATCGGGCAGTGCTCCCCGGACGTGTACACGGTCGCCGCCGCCCGCTCCTGGGGGGAGAGGTGGGCCGCCGACCAGCGGGCCAGCTCGAACTCCGGGTGGCGGGTGCGGTCGCCGGAGGCCACCCGGTTGTGGTCCTCCGCGAGGACCGTCCCGTCGGCGCCGACCAGCACCGAGCCGAACGGCTCGTCCCCGGCGTCCAGCGCCTCGGCCGCGAGTTCCACCGCCCGCCGCAGATGGGGCAGGTCCGACTCCCTCAGCATCGCTTCACGACCTCCTCGTGGTCACGCTGCGGACAAGATCTTCCGCGCAGCGTAATTGTGTTGTGGCGGGCGGGGCAGGGTGTTGGAGTGACCGTATGAACAATGCAGACATCCTCGCCATCTACGACCGCGAGATGCGTGAGGGCGCCCGCCCCGACAGCGCCGACGCCCGGATCGAACGGACCGGGAAGGTCGTCCGCCACGTCGACCCGTCGGCGGGCTGGAACGGCGTCCTGTGGTCGCGGATCGACGAGGACGACGCGGACGCGGTGATCGCCGAGCAGGTCGCCTTCTACACGAAGCTCGGCGTTGAGTTCGAGTGGAAGACGTACTCCCACGACACCCCCGCCGACCTGGGACAGCGTCTGAAGGCCGCCGGTTTCGTGCCGGACGACGACGAGACGCTCCTGGTCGCCGAGACCAGGACCCAGCTCCCCGGCGTCGAGCCGCCCGAGGGCGTCCGCATCGAACCCGTCACCGACATGGCGGGCGTCGAGCTGATGGTCCGCGCCAACGAGCGGGCCTTCGGCCGGGACGGCTCCTGGCTGCGCGAGGCCATGCGGGCGCGGCTCGCCCAGGACTCGGACATGCTCGTCGCGATCGTCGCCCTGGCCGGGGACGAGCCCGTCAGCTCCGCCCGCATGGAACTGATCCCCGGCACCCGCTTCGCCGGCCTCTGGGGCGGCGGGACGGTGCCGGAATGGCGCGGACGCGGCATCTACCGGGCCCTCGTCTCCCACCGGGCCCGGATCGCCGCCGAGCGGGGCTACGAGTTCCTCCAGGTCGACGCGTCCGACGACAGCCGACCGATCCTGGAGAGGCTGGGATTCACGAGGCTGAGCACGACCACGCCGTACATGTACACGCCGTGAGGGACTTCGCCCGCGAGGCCGGGCGGTGAGAGCGCCTCGGCCAGGTCCCCGCGTGCAGCGGCCCGTCCGATTCCGGGTGGGCCCGCCGTGCGTTTGAGGGGAGCCGAGTCGGCGGGCCCGGTGTCGGACCTCTGTGTGTCCGTCCAGCGTAGACCCCGGCGCCCGAGGGGGGAACGGCGCGCGGGGCCGTCGTACCGGCGCACGGCACAGTTCGCCGTACGCGGGCCGCGCGGTGTGGCGTAGGGGGCCCGGACGACGATGCCGGGCGGGGCCGCGTCGTCCGGACCCCCTCCCCGGGGCCTGGGGCGGCCCCGGGCCCGTGGGCCGGCGGTGGGACCTTCGGTCAGCGGCGGGCCTTCGCGCGGTCCAGAGCCGTGACGCCCACCGCGGCGAGCCCGATCTGGATCAGCCACTCGATCCAGTCGACACCCTTCGTGTCCTGCACGTCGAGGCCGTTCGCGATGGCGGAGCCGACGAGCGCCGCGGCGATGCCGACGAGGATGGTCCACAGAATGCCGATGCGCTGCCGCCCGGGTACGACCAGCCGGCCGAGGATGCCGATGACGCAGCCGATGACGATCGCGCTGATGACTCCGGAGATCTCCATCTTCGCCCCTTCGAGTCGGAATCCGTACTCCTACGGATGCCCTCAGGGGCGTCGAACAGTCCGGCCGCCCGGGATGCGGTCCCGCCCGGCCGGTGGCAGCGTGGAGCCCGCCGCCCAGGAGCCGCCCGACCCGGGGAGAACGATGGAGTACACGTACGTCCTCTACATCGGAGCCTCCGCCGAGCGGATCTGGGACGCGCTCACCGACGCCGAGCAGACCGCCGCCTACTGGGGGCACCGCAACGTGTCGGACTGGCGGGAGGGATCACGCTGGGCACACGTGCGGACCGACGGCTCGAAGACCGAGGACGTGGTCGGGAGTGTCGTCGAGAGCCGTCGTCCGCGGAAGCTGGTGACCACGTGGGAGGCGCCCGGCGAACCCGGCCGGGTCTCGCGGGTGTGCTTCGGCATCGAGGAGTACGAGGGGATCGCCCGGCTGACGGTCGTCCACCGGGATCTGTACGACGACGCCGAGCTGAGGGGCGTCGCGAGCGGGTGGCCCGCCGTGCTGTCGAACCTCAAGACGGCGCTGGAGACCGGGCGGCCTCTGTCGACGGAGCCCTGGACGGTTCCGGAGGGCTGAGGCGGCCCGGTCGGGTCGGGGACCGGTCGTTCGGGTTCAGGTCTTCGTCCTCCTTGCCGCCGTGCCGGCGCACAACACCCCCAGGATCACTGCCAGCGCGCCGATGATGATGTTGTTCAGCTTCACCCCGGTGTCCGGGCTGCTGCCGACGACCCACGGGGCGATGATCATCCACGCGCCCAGGGCGCACATGGCCCAGCTGAGGCCGTACATGCGGGCGGGCGCCACGGTGAAGCCGACGCCCAGGAGGGCGATCGCGATACCCACGATCAGGTTGTGGGTCACGAGCGGGGGCTGACTGGTGGTGTAGTGGACGATCCAGGGGGATACGGCGCAGTACAGACCCAGCAGGAACACCGGTCCGTCCACGAGCGCCACATCACGACCGCCGAGCATGCGGGCGTACCGGTCGCGCATCTCGGATACATCGGGGTGACTCGTGATGTCACCTCTGGTGGGCGAGACGTTGGCCATGATTCGTCTCCTTCGACGTCATAGCGGTGATAACGCCGCTTTCTTTCATTCTGCTCTTATTTATTCCTTATGTGTAGTGCTGGGCCGATGTCTCGTGCCGTGGCGGCGAACATGTCGTGCAGATCCCGCGCCGCCTGCGGCACCGCCCCCGCCCGCCGCCTGCGCAGCATCAGCAGCACATGCGGGGTACGCCCCGCCAGCGGCCGGAACGTGATCGCCCCGAGCCGCTCCAGAGGATCCCCGACGACGCTGAAGTCCGGCAGCACCGTCACCCCCAGCCCCTCCGCCACCATCAGCTTCCCCATCTCCGCCCCGTCCGTGGAGTACGAGAACGACGGCCCGCCCGCCCCCAGCAGCCGGTGCACGTACCGGTGCATCACGTACCCCGACCGCATCCCGATCAACGGCACCCCCGCCAGCTCCCGCGCCTCCACCGCCTCCCGCGCCGCCAGCGGGGACTCCGGATGCATCACCACCACCGGCCGCCCCCTGAGCAACTCCGCCGACGCGAACTCCGCCGGCATGTCGTCCCCTTCGAGATGGTTCACCAGCCCCAGGTCGAACGCCCCCTCCAGCAGCCCCCGCTGGATCTCCGACTGCCGCGCCCCCACCACCTCCACCTGCGTCAGCGGATGCGCGAGCCGGAACTCCCGCACCGTCGGGATCAGCAGCGGCACGGTCGCCGCGTTCACCGTCCCCACCCGCACCATCCGGCTGATCCGGTGCTGCTCACCGGCCGCCGACCGCAGCCGGTCCACCGCGTCCAGCACCCCGATGATGTGCGGCAGCAGCTCCCGCCCGGACGCGCTCATCGTCGCCCCCGACCGCTTGCGCTCCAGCAGCTCCACCCCCAGCTCCCGCTCCAGATTCCGCACCGTCTCGCTCAACGCGGGCTGGGAGAGCCGCAGTTCCTCCGCCGCCCGGCGCAGGGAGCCGAGCCGGGTGACCGCCGCGATGTATTCGAGCTGTTCCGTCCGCATGACCGGCAGAATGCGGGCCGATTCCGGCCGCGTTCAAGGGTTTCCCTGTCACACCTTCGTGAAATTCAATGGTCCGCGATCCGAGACCGGTCGGGTTTTCCTTGACGGCCCGCGCGGACGGCTGCCACGATCGAAGACATGAAGATGCGACTGGACCTCACGCGGCGACGCCACGTCGACCTCGCACGCGTCTCCAGCGCCTCCTGTCGCGCCGCGGCCTGATCAACTCCCGCAGATCCGCCGCGTTCCACCTTTCCCGAAGCCTGAATTCCGTGCGCCTTTCGCGCCCCTCGAATTCGGCATGCCCGGAAAAGCTTGCCCGTCACAGGAGTTCCGCATGTCCGCACCCGTGAAATTCGCCTACTGGGTCCCCAACGTCAGCGGGGGACTCGTCACCAGCTCCATCGAACAACGCACCGACTGGGGCTACGACTACAACCGCGAACTCGCCGTCCTCGCCGAGAACAACGGCTTCGAGTACGCCCTCAGCCAGGTCCGCTACATGGCCAGCTACGGCGCCGAGTTCCAGCACGAGTCCACCAGCTTCTCCCTCGCCCTGCTGCTGGCCACCGAACGCCTCAAGGTCATCGCCGCCGTCCACCCCGGCCTCTGGCACCCCGGCGTCCTCGCCAAACTCGGCGCCACCGCCGACCACTTGTCGAACGGACGCTTCGCCGTGAACGTCGTCTCCGGTTGGTTCAAAGGCGAGTTCACCGCCCTCGGCGAACCCTGGCTGGAGCATGACGAACGCTACCGCCGCGCGGAGGAGTTCATCACCGCGCTGCGCAAGATCTGGACCGAGGACCACACCGAACTCGCCGGAGACTTCTACAGGTTGAGGGACTTCACCCTCAAACCCAAGCCCCTGCACACCCCGGAGATCTTCCAAGGCGGCAACTCCACCGCCGCGCGCGCCATGGCGGGCCGCGTCTCCGACTGGTACTTCTCCAACGGCAAGGACTTCGACGGCGTCGTCGAGCAGATCGAGGACGTCCGCAAGTCCGCGGCCCAAGTCGGCCGCACCGCACCCAAGTTCGGCCTCAACGGCTTCCTCATCGCCCGCGACACCGAGGCCGAGGCCCGCGACACCTTGCGTGAGATCGTCGCGAAGGCCGACCGCGAGGCCGTCGAGGGATTCGGCGCGGCGGTGAAACAGGCGGGACAGTCCACCGCCGACAAGAAGGGCATGTGGCAGGACTCCACATTTGATGATTTGGTCCAGTACAACGACGGCTTCCGCACCGGCCTGATCGGCACCCCCGAGCAGATCGCCGAGCGGATCGTCGCCTACAAGAAACTCGGCGTCGACCTCTTCCTCCTCGGTTTCCTCCACTACCACGAAGAGGTCGAGTACTTCGGCAAGAAGGTGCTCCCGCTGGTGCGCGAACTCGAAGCGCGCCAGACCGCCTGACCCACCCTCCCATCCGAAAGGACGTCACGCACATGAGCACCGCGACCACCCGCTGGACCACCACCCCGAAGACCGCCGGGGAATGGATCGCCCGCGCCGCCGAGACGGCCGCCGTCCTCGCCACCGACGCCGCCGCCCGCGACAAGGCCGGCGCCACCCCCTACGCGGAGGTCCAACTCCTCAAGGACGCCGGCCTCGTCACCCTGCTCGGCCCCACGGAGCAGGGCGGCGGGGGACAGGACTGGCCCACCGCCTACCGCGTCGTCCGCGAGATCGCCAAGGCGGACGGTTCCATCGGCCAGCTCCTCGGCTACCACTACCTCTGGTTCTGGGCCGCCCGCCTCGTCGGCACCCGCGAGCAGTGGGAGCACGTGGAGGCCGAGGCCACCCGGCAGACCTGGTTCTTCGGCGGCGCCGTCAACCCCCGCGACCACGACGTGACCGTCACCGAGGACGGCGACGACCTCGTCTTCACCGGCGCCAAGACCTTCTCCACCGGCAGCAAGGTCTCCGACGTCACCGTCCTCGAAGGCGTCCTCGACGGCACCGACAGCCACGTCTTCGCGATCGTCCCCTCCGACAGCCCCGGCCTCACCTTCCACGACGACTGGGACAACATCGGCCAGCGCCTCACCGAGTCCGGCGGCGTCACCCTCGACGGCGTCCGCACCCCGTGGACGAACGCCGCCGGATATGTCGGCAAGGTGTTCCAGCCGCGCGTCTACAACACCCTCAACGTGCCGACGATCCAACTGGTCTTCGTCAACTTCTACCTGGGCATCGCGGGCGGCGCCCTGGAGACCGCCGCGGCCTACACCCGCACCAAGTCCCGCTCCTGGCTGCACGGCGGCCACACCCGCGCCACCGACGAGCCGTACGTCATCGACGCCTACGGCGACCTCACCGCCAAACTGTGGGCCGCCGAATCCCTCGCCGACGCGGTCGCCCTGGAGGGGCAGAAGCTGCACGACGACCCCGACGCCGTCACCCCCGAGGCGCGCGGCGCCTTCGAGGTGCGGGTCGCGGCGGTCAAGGCGCGTGCCACGGACGTCGCCCTGGAGATCACCAACGGCATCTTCGAGGTGACCGGCGCCCGCGCCACCGCCGCCTCCGAGGGCCTCGACCGGTTCTGGCGCAACGTCCGCACCCACACCCTCCACGACCCCGTCGCCTACAAGCGCCGCGAAGTCGGCCGCTGGGTCCTCGACGGCGAACTGCCCGAACCCACCTGGTACTCCTGACCACTTCCTCCGGGGCGCCCGCACCGCCGCCGCGGGCGCCCCGGCCCCCTCTCCCGTGAAAGAGGACCCCATGGCCACCGTCCTGTCCGTCTCCGGCAGCCCGTCCCCCTCCTCCCGCACCGGCCGCCTCCTGCGCCACCTCGACCAGCGCCTCACCGCCCAGGGCCACCGGGTCATCCCCCTCGACGTCCGCACGATCCCCGCCGAGGCGCTGCTCGGCGCCGACTTCAAGCACCCGGCGATCGTCGAGGCCACCGAACTCGTCGCGCGGGCCGACGGCATCGTCGTCGGCACCCCCGTCTACAAGGCGTCCTACTCCGGCGTCCTCAAAGCGCTCCTGGACCTGCTCCCGCAGTACGCGCTCACCGGCAAGACCGTGCTGCCGCTCGCCACCGGCGGCTCCACCGCGCACGTCCTCGCCCTGGACTACGCGCTGCGCCCGGTCCTCAACTCGATGGGCGCCGCGCACATCGTGCAGGGCTGGTTCACGCTCGACAAGGAGATCACCGTCCACGACGACGGCACGGTCACCGTCGCCCCCACCGCCGCCGAGGCCCTCACGCGGATCGTCGACCAGTTCTCGGCCGCCCTCGGCCGCGCCCCCTATCTGGCGGCGGTGAGCTGATGGCCGCGCATGTGATCGCCGACGGCGCCGAGGCGCTCGCGGTCGCCCGTGCCCTCGCCGACGAGTTCCGCGCGGGCGCGAGTGAACGTGACGCCCGACGCCGTCTGCCGCGCGCCGAGTTGGACCGCCTCTCGGAGTCGGGCCTGCTCGCCGTCACCGTCCCCGCCGACCACGGCGGCGCCGACGTCGACGCGCTGACCCTCGCCGAGATCTTCCGTCTCCTCGGGACCGCCGACGGCAGTCTCGCGCAGATTCCGCAGAGCCACTTCGTCTACGTCAATGTGATCCGCCGTCAAGGCACCGAGCAGCAGCGGAAGTTCTTTTACGGCGAACTCCTCGCCGGGCGCCGCTTCGGCAACGCCCAGTCCGAGGCGGGCACCCAACACGTCCAGGACATCCGCACCCGACTGGAGCGGCGGCAGGGCGGCTCGTACGTCCTCACCGGCACCAAGCACTACTCCACCGGCGCCCTCTTCGCCCACTGGATCCCGGTGCTGGCCCGCGCCGAGGACGACGAACTGCACGTCGCGTACGTCCCCGCCGACGCCCCCGGCCTGACGGTCGACGACGACTGGGACGGCCTCGGCCAGCGCACGACCGCCAGCGGCACCGTCCACCTGGACGGCGTCCCCGTCCCCGCGGACCGCGTCCTGCCACACCACCTCACCTTCCAGGGCCCCCAACTCCACGGCGCCGTCGCCCAGTTGCTGCACGCCGCCATCGACGTCGGGATCGCGGGCGGCGCGCTCGCGGAAGCCGTCGGCTTCGTGCGGACCAAGAGCCGGCCCTGGTTCGAGAGCGGCTTCGAGACGGCCGCCGAAGACCCGTTGCTGATCCAGCGATTCGGGGAACTGGCGATCCAAGTGCGCGCCGCCGAGGCCCTGTTGAAGGAGGCGGCCCGCGCTGTGGACGCCGCCCGCGCCGAGTTGACGGACGACAGCGCCGCCGAGGCGTCGATCGCCGTCGCCGCCGCGAAGGTGACCGCCGCGCAGACGGCCGTCGACGTCGCGGGCGCCCTCTTCGAGGTGTCCGGCACCCGCTCCGCACTCAACTCCCTCAATCTGCACCGGCATTGGCGTGACGCCCGCACCCACACGCTGCACGACCCGACACGCTGGAAGGTGCAGCACATCGGTCGGTACGTCCTGGGCGGCACCCGCCCGCCCCGCCACGGCCTGCTCTGAACGCCCTAGGAGACCCCCACATGTCCCTGACCTTCCACTGGTTCCTGCCCACCAACGGCGACAGCCGCCACGTCGTCGGCGGCGGCCACGGCACCCCCGCGACCGCCTCCGGCCGGGACCGGCCCCCCACGGTCGCCTACCTCAGCCAGATCGGCCGCGCCGCCGAGGACCTGGGGTTCGTGGGCGCGCTCACCCCGACCGGCGCGTGGTGCGAGGACGCCTGGCTCACCACCGCGATGGTCAGCCAGAACACCGAGCGGCTGAAGTTCCTCGTCGCCTTCCGGCCCGGCTTCGTCTCGCCCACGCTGGCCGCGCAGATGGCGTCCACGTTCCAGCGGCAGACCGGCGGACGGCTCCTCCTCAACGTCGTCACCGGCGGGGAGAGCCACGAGCAGCGGGCCTACGGGGACTTCCTCGACAAGGACGACCGCTACCGGCGCACCGGCGAATTCCTCGACGTCGTCCGGGGGTTGTGGGCGGGGGAGACCGTCGACCTCAAGGGCGAGCACCTCCAGGTCGAGGACGCGAAACTCGCGCGCCTGCCCGATCCGGTCCCCGAGGTGTACTTCGGCGGCTCCTCCCCGATCGCCGGGGAGATCGCCGCCCGGTACGTCGACGTCTACCTGACCTGGGGCGAGCCCCCGGCGCAGGTGGCCGGGAAGATCGCCTGGCTCAAGGGGCTCGCCGCGCGACACGGGCGGACCCTGCGGTTCGGCATCCGGCTGCACGTCATCACCCGCGACACCTCCGAGGCGGCCTGGGCCGAGGCGGAGCGGCTGCTCGCCGGGTTCGATCCCGAGACGGTCCGGGCGGTCCAGTCGGGGCTGGCGCGCAGTGAATCCGAGGGCCAGCGGCGGATGCTGGCACTGCACGGGGGCGAGCGCGACAAGCTGGAGATCCACCCCGGCCTGTGGGCGGGCATCGGCCTCGTCCGAGGCGGCGCCGGAACCGCCCTGGTCGGCTCCCACACGGAGGTCGCCGCCCTGATCAAGGAGTACGCGGCCATCGGCATCGAGGAGTTCGTGCTCTCCGGCTACCCGCACCTGGAGGAGGCGTACTGGTTCGGGGAGGGGGTCCTGCCGCTGCTCGCGGGGGAGGGCCTGTGGACGCACCCGTCCGGAAAGACGTCCGCTCCTTCGGCCCAGGTGCCGTTCACGAGCTGAGCATCAGGCGGGCCCCGGCCCCAGTTCGGTGAGGACGTCGAAGTCCAGGCCGTCCGCGCGGGCCAGGTAGATGCGCTGGCGGACGTGGCTCTCCTCCAGGTGGAGGAGGCCGCGGGCGCCTTCGTAGGTGACGGTGGGGGCGGTGGCGGAGATGCGGGCGATGTCGGTGGTGCCGGCGCGGCGCAGGAGGGCGGCCAGGAGGAGGACGCCCTCGTAGCAGGACTCGCCGAGGCTGCCGGGGGAGGGGGCGTCCAGGCCGAAGCGGTGGGCGTAGCGGCCGTGGAAGTCGAGGGTGTCGGCGGTGGCGAGGGAGGTGAAGAAGCCGGCCGTGCTGTAGAGGTCGGCGGTCGCGGACGGGCCGCTGGCCAGGAGCATGTTCTCGTCCATCAGGGTGCTCAGGCGCAGGCAGCGCGCGTCCAGGCCGGACGCCGCGAAGGCCCGGTTGAAACGGACGGCGTCCGTGCCGACCAGGAGCATGAGGACGCCGTCCGCGTCGGAGCGCTCGACGCGGCGCAGGACGGGGCCGAAGTCGTGAGTGCCCAGGGGGAGATACGCCTCGCCGATGACACGGGAGCCCGTCCGCCGGGCGTACGCGTGCGCCGCGCGGGCCGTCCGCCGGGGCCAGACGTAGTCGTTGCCGACGACGAACCAGCGCCGCACCCGCCGCTCCCCGGAGAGCAGGACCATCGCCGGACACAGCTGGTCACGGGGCGTCTCGCTGGTCAGGAAGACGCCCGCACGGTCCTCGCCGCCCTCGTACAGCGCGGTGTACACGTACGGCACCCGGTGGGCGACGCGCGGCGCGAGGGCCTGGCGGACGGAGGAGATGTGCCAGCCGGTGACGCCCTGGACGACACCGGTGTCGACCAGCGCCTCGACCTGATCGGCGACCTCGCGCGGCGCCGCACCCCCGTCGACCGGCACCAGCCGCACCTCCCTGCCGAGCACCCCGCCCGCCCGGTTGACCTCCTCGGCGGCCAGCCGCGCGCACAGCTCACAGGCAGGGCCGAAGATCCCGGCAGGTCCCTGGAGCGGGAAGACGAGAGCCACGCCGAAGACGGAAGCGTCGGGGAACATGACGCCATCGTCACGGGTCCGGCCGGTGAACTCCAGCGTGTCTCATACGATGTACACACCTCTCAGCTAGGAGCAGGATGCCCACCTCGTCCGCCCGCCGGCCCATCGACCTGATCCGCCTGCTCACCCGGGCCGAACGGCTGGCCGCTCGCCGGTTGCAGGGCGTCCTGGACGAGGAGGGGTGTTCGCTGGACGCCTGGCGCGTTCTGTCGCTGCTCGCCGACGACTCCGGGCACCACATGTCGGCGATCGCCGAGGCGGCCTTCCTTCCGCCTCCGACGCTCACGAAACTCGTGGACCACCTCGTCGACCAGAACCTCGTCCACCGCCGTGTCGACCCGCACGACCGGCGCCGCGTCCTCGTCCACCTCACCCCACGCGGCCGTGACTACTGGAGCCGCGTCGACCGTGCCGTCCGCGCGGACTGGCCGACGCTGGGGGAGGGGGACGAGGAGATGCTGAAGGCGCTGCTGGAGCGCCTCGCGGAGACGGTGGACGGCTCGACGCGCGTGTGATCGGCCCGTGGCCCAAAGTAGTCGTACGTCCGGGAATGCCGGACCGCCGTCGATAGTTGCCATATGCATCTGATTCACGAGCATCACCCCCTACCCGAGCGAGGCACCACCGTGACCACCGCCACTCCCGAGCGGCCCGCCGACGTCGTCACCCGCCTGCGGGCCACCTTCCGCACCGGCCGCACCAAGCCCGTCGAGTGGCGGACGACGCAACTGCGCCGCCTGCGCGAGATGCTCACGGAGAAGGGCGCCGACCTCGCCGCCGCCCTCCACACCGACCTCGGCAAGAGCAGCGCCGAGGCCTACCGCACCGAGATCGACTTCACCGTCCGCGAGATCGACCACACCCTCGACCACCTCGCCGAGTGGCTGCGCCCCGAGCCCGCGCCCGTCCCCGCGCACCTCGGCACCGACGCGAGCGCCCGCACCCAGTACGACCCCCTCGGCGTCGTCCTCGTCATCGCCCCCTGGAACTACCCGGCGCAGCTCCTGCTCGCCCCGCTCGTCGGTGCCCTCGCCTCCGGCAACGCGGTCGTCGTCAAGCCCAGCGAACTCGCACCGGCGACCTCCGCCGCCCTGGCCCGCCTGCTGCCCGCCCACCTCGACACCGACGCCGTCGCCGTCGTCGAGGGCGGTGTCCCGGAGACGACAGCGCTGCTCGCCGAGAAGTTCGACCACATCTTCTACACCGGCAACGGCACCGTCGGCCGCGTCGTGCTGCGCGCGGCCGCCGAGCACCTCACGCCGGTCACCCTCGAACTCGGCGGAAAATCCCCGGCGTTCGTCGACTCCACCGCCGACCTCAAGGCCGTCGCCGGGCGTCTCGCGCGCGGCAAGTTCCTCAACGCCGGGCAGACCTGTGTCGCCCCGGACTACATCCTCACCGACCCCGAGACCGCCGCCGCCCTGGAGCCCCTCCTCGCGAGCGCCGTCGAGGAGGTGTACGGCACCGATCCGCAGCGGTCCGGCGAGTACGGCCGGATCGTCAACGAACGCCACTTCGACCGGCTCACCGGGCTCCTCGGCTCCGGCCGCACGGTCGTCGGCGGCACCCACGACCGTGCGGACAAGTACATCGCCCCGACTGTCCTCGCCGACGTCGACCCCGCCTCGCCCGTCATGGCCGAGGAGATCTTCGGCCCGATCCTGCCGATCGTCACGGTGAACGACCTCGACGCGGCACTGGCCTTCATCAACGACCGGGACAAGCCCCTGGCCCTGTACGTCTTCTCGGAATCCCCCGAAACCCGCGACCGCATCGCCGCCGAAACCTCCTCCGGCGCCCTCGGCTACGGCCTCCCCCTCGCCCACCTCACCGTCTCCGACCTCCCCTTCGGCGGCGTCGGCGAAAGCGGCATGGGCAACTACCACGGCCGCTACTCGATCGAGACGTTCAGCCACCGCAAGGCGATCTTGGACAAGCCGCTGAGCTGAGGTGGGGGCCGGTCGGGCGTGGGGCGCGGAGGCGGAGAGCGGTACGGCTGACCGGCAGGGCTGCGGGGACGCGGCGGACGGCGGCCTGCCGGGTGGGGGCGGCACTCCGTGGCGCTGTGTTCCTGGGGCGGGGCTGCGCCGTCGACCGGCAGTGCGGCGCTCCCGGCTGGGGGAATGCCGACGGCGCGCAATCTCCTGTCGGGGCGGTGAGCCGTGGCGGTGTGATCTTCTGCCGGGGCTGCGCCGTCGACCGGCAGTGCGGCGCTCCTGGCCGGGGGAATGCCGACGGCGGTGCGATGCCCTGCCGGGGCGGTGAGCTGTGGTGCCAGTGGGGGCGACCCGGTGGCGCTGTGTTGCCGGGACGGGGCTGCGTCGCCGACTGGGATTGTGGTGCTTCCGGCTGAGGGAATGCCGACGGCGCCGAGATGCCTGCCGGGGCGGTGAGCCGTGGCGCCGCGCTTCCTCGTCCGGGTTGTACTGGCGATCGGCGCCGCCGCATCCCTTCACCCGGGCCGTCCCGCCGGCCCGCGGCGCCGCGTCTCCGTGTCTGGGGGCTTGCTGTGCGGCGCCGGCAGGGCCTTGCTGTCGGACGGCTTCGCGTCGTTCTGCTCTCGGCCGGTGCCGCAGCGTTTCCCGGGCCGGGCTGTGTTGTCGACCGGTGATCTCGTCGCCCGCCCCCCATGAACGCCCTCTGGCCTGACTCCCGGCCCCCCGCCGTAAAGTGGCCGGGTGATTGGTGACTCCGTGACGCTGCGGCCGGTGCGTGAGGATGACCTAGCGGTTTTGGAGGCGTTTCTGGTCGACCCCAGGCTCACCGGGGAGTTTCAGTGGTTCGGGTGGGCCGATCCGGCGCGGTTCAGGCGGCGTTGGGCGGAGGACGGGATGTTGTCGGGCGATGGGGGGCATCTCGCCGTCGCCCTCGATGGGGACCCCGTCGGCTTCGTCGCCTGGCACAAAGCGGGGGTCACTCGCGCGTCCCACCACTGGAACATCGGCATCCAGCTCCACCCCGCGGCCTGCGGACGGGGTATCGGGACCGAGGCTCAACGCCTCCTGGTCCGTTACCTGTTCGCCCACACCACCGTCCAACGCGTCGAGGCGGACACGGACATCGAGAACCTCGCGGAACAACGGGCCCTGGAGAAGCTGGGGTTCACCCGGGAGGGTGTTCTGCGCAGCGGTACGTTCCGGGACGGCCGTTGGCGGGACCTCGTCCGCTACAGCCTGCTGCGGGACGACCCGATGCCCTGACCGGACAGCCACACCCCGTCCCGCATCAGGTGACGGCGTGGCAACTCCCGCTGCTCGCACCAGGCTTGCACCTCCAGCGGGCGCACCCGGAAGAACCCGTACGACGCCGCGTCCCCACGAGGGTCCCACCCGGTCTTCGCGAGGAACGCCAGCGCGGCGGCCTCCGGCACGGTGTCGCGCGTGTACGACTCCACGTCTCCGTCCACCAGGACCACGTCCCGCGTGTCCCCGAGCGCGAGCCTGGCGCGGGCGCCGTCCCGAAGGTTGCGGCCGGTCGGGTTGGTGAAGCGGGTCGCCAGCCACAGGCACTCCTCGTGCCACACGAACCAGAGCGCCACGAGACACGGCACCCCGTCGGCACCCGCTGTCGCCACCCAGATGTCCATCTCGGTCTCCAGGCGGGCCAGTACATCCCGCCTGCGCTGCTCGAAGTCCCGGATCGGCGGGTCGGTGATCGTCATGGGCGGAACGTATCCGGGGGCGTCCCGCCTCCACCTCGGGCGAGGGGCGGGGTGCGGGTCGGTCCCAGGACCTAGATCCGGTGGCCGGACGGTCCCGAAGAACCTGGGGAACAGGATTGGCATCCGGTGGGTTTTACGTATAACCTCATCCGCTAACCAGCCCCGGCCGACCACCTCCGAAAGGCCCCGATGTCCCGCATCGCCCTGGTCACCCTCGTCGTCGACGACTACGACGAGGCGATCCGCTTCTACACCGACGCCCTCGGCTTCCGCCTCGCCGAGGACGAGCCCCGCCCCGACGGCTCCCGGTGGGTCGTGGTCGAACCGCGCGACGGCGGCACCTCCCTGCTCCTCGCCCGCGCCAAGACCGACTCCCAGTCCGCCCGAGTGGGCGACCAGACCGGCGGCCGTGTCGGCTTCTTCCTCCACACCGACGACTTCGCCCGAGACCACGCCCGCATGACAGCAGCAGGCGTGACCTTCCTCGAAGCCCCCCGCCACGAGCCCTACGGCTCCGTCGCAGTCTTCCAGGACCTGTACGGAAACCGCTGGGACCTGCTCCAGCCGAAGGCCTGAGAAGGGGTGCGCCGGGCGGCGGTGACGAAGGCCCACGTCTTTTCACCGAGGCCCGCCACCCCCGCGCGCACCGCCCCCTACTCCCCCCAGTCGCAGCCGACCGCCCCACCCCGCACCCACTCCACCACTACCTAGCTG
>DATCQX010001144.1:0-12133 GCA_036569285.1 Streptomyces sp. | reverse complement strand
GGGGTGATGAGCGGCGCGAGCTTCTGGGCGAGGCCGCCGGAGGGCTCCAGGGCGCCTCTGAGGTCCTTGAGGACGGTCTGGGCCTCATCGGTCAGGGGCTCGCCCGCCCAGCCCCACAGGAGCGTACGGAGCTTGTTCTCGGTGTGGAAGGTCACGCCGTGGTCGATGCCGTGGAGGCGGCCGTCGGCGGTGGGCAGGAGGTGGCCGCCCTTGCGGTCGGCGTTGTTGATCACCGCGTCGAGGACGGCGAGGCGGCGCAGCCGGTCGTCGTCGGCGTGCACGAGCAGCGCCGTCCGCCCCTCCCCGACCTCGGCGAACCCGATGGCCTTCCAGCCGGGTTCCGGTTCCTGCGCGTCCACCAGCGCGAGGAGTTCGGCCTCCGGGGCCACCTCGATCCACAGCTGGCACATGCCCTCGCCGTACGGGCCGTCACGCAGGACGGTCGGCGGGATCAGCCCCCAGCCGGTCGCGGCGGACACCTCGTAGGCGGCCACCTCGCGCTGCGCGAGGGTGCCGTCGGGGAAGTCCCACAGGGGCCGTTCCCCGGCGACCGGCTTGTACACACAGGCCGCCTCACGGCCGTCGTGGACGACCGTGCAGTACAGGGCGGCGTTGGACGCGGCGCCGATGCGTCCGCGCACGGTCAGCTCACCGCGCGCCAGGAGCAGCGCGTCCGCCGGTTCCACAGTCGTCACGCCCCTCGCCGGTATCCGTTCTGGCGCGGACATACGTGTCCCTCCGGGTCGAGCGGCAGGCTGCACAGCGGGCAGGGCGGGCGGCCCGCGTTGACGACGTCCAGGGCGCGCTTGGCGAACGCGCGCGCCTGTGCGCCGGTGAGTCTCACGCGGAGCATCGGGGGGCCGTTCTCCTCGTCCTGGAGGAGCCGTTCCTCCGCCTCGGCGAGGTCGTCCTCGGAGTCCGCGTCCAGTTCGACGAGGGCCTGGGCCTCGACGATCATCCGCTGTTCGTCGCCGTCCCAGGCGAGCGCCATGGTGCCGACCCGGAACTCCTCCTCGACGGGCGAGTCGAGAGGGCGGGTGTCGGAGTTCTCGGCGGGGGCGACGGCGGGTACGGCGGCGTTTCCGCCGCTGCGGCGCACGACCTCGTCCAGCAGTTCGTCCATGCGCTCGGCGAGCGCGGCGACCTGGGTCTTCTCCAGCGCGACACTGGTCACCCGGGAGCCGGCGACGGCCTGGAGGAAGAAGGTACGGCGTCCGGGCAGTCCGACCGTGCCGGCCACGAAGCGGTCCGGCGGGTCGTAGAGGAACACCTGACGGGACACGTCCTGTCTCCAGTAAGAGTCGTGAGTTCGGATACGTCCACGCACGCGGGCGCGCGTTGTGCGGACCGCTTCACCCTACTGCGGGCGACGATCACGGTGCGCCCGCACCGCCCCCCACCGTCGCGTGCCCGCTCGGCGGTTCCTCACGCGGGGCCAGGGAGGTGAGGTCTCCGGTGTCACCGAGGCGGACCAAGAACGGGCGCAGCCGGGTGTAGCGGATCGCCGTGACGGAACAGGGTTCGACGGAGATGCGCTGGAACAGATCGAGGTGCAGGCCGAGGGCGTCGGCGACGAGCGCCTTGATGATGTCACCGTGCGAGCACATGAGATAGACGGCGCTCTCCCCGTGATCGCGCTCCACGCGCGCGTTCCACTCGCGGACGGCCTCTGCGGCGCGGGTCTGCATCGACCGCATCGACTCCCCTCCCGGGAACGCCGCGGCCGACGGATGAGCCTGGACGACCTCCATCAGCGGGTCACCGCTCAGTTCCGCGAGTTTGCGTCCGCTCCAGTCGCCGTAGTGGGCCTCGCCGATGCGGTCGTCGGTGTGGGCGGTGAGGCCGCGGGCGGCCAGGAGGGGGCGGAGGGTTTCCTGGCAGCGCTGGAGGGGGCTGGTGACGACTTCTGATATCGGGAGGCCTTCCAGGCGGGCAGGGAGGGCTGCGGCCTGGGCTGTGCCTCGGTCGTCCAAAGCGATGCCGGGGGTCCAGCCGGCGAGGACTCCTGAGGTGTTGGCGGTGGACCGGCCGTGGCGGACGAGGATCAGGGTGGGCATGCGGTTCAGGGTAGGGGGTGGAGGGGGGCTGCGTTGAGGGGTGTTTTTGCGGGGGGCGGTGGTTGTTGGGTTGGCGCGCGCGTGACATTGGCTCTCTCGCCTACGGGGCGCCCAAGTCGGTGTCGAGAACACGACCGTGCTCAGCCCTTCGGGCCTCCGCGCGCTCGCGCCCTCGACACCGACGCGCCCCTTCGGCTCCTTCGCGGCCGGTGGCCGGAGACGGTGCGAGGTGGGTGGGCACGCACCCGGCGTGGGTGGAGTGGGTGTGGGCGGGGTGGAAGGGAAGGCGGCTGCGTGGACATGGCGGCGCAGCCGCCTCCCAGGGGCGCGGGGAACTGCGCGAACAGCCACGACGCACCCGCACCCGCCCACGTACCGAAACCACCCGAGCTAGTAGGCGCAACGCACCCAGCCACAGCCGAGGCGAAGCCGAAGACACACCTACGGACGCATGGGGCGGCGCAGCCGCCTCCCAGGGGCGCGGGGAACTGCGCGAACAGCCACGACGCACCCGCACCCGCCCACGCACCGAAACCACCCGAGTTGGCGGGCGGACGGTGACAGCTCCCAGGCCGTCGCCTACCCGGGTACCTCCGCCCCCGTAACCGCACCCCCACCCCGCCGTTGTTCCTCACAGCCGGCCGTGGCGGGGAAGACCCCGAGCCCCCACCACGGCCGTGAACTTCTCCGTCCGCGAGTCGGCTACGCCAACCCGGCCAGTTCCAGGGCCTCCGCGCCCGCCCGCAGGGATGCGAGGCGTTCTTCGAGGGTGAAGCCGGCGGGGGCGAGGGTGAGGGTGGTGACGCCGACGGCGGCGTAGGACTTCATGCGGTCGGCGATGCGGTTGACCGAGCCGAGGAGGGCCGTCTTGTCGATCAGGTCGTGGGGGACGGCAGCCGCCGCACCGGTCTTGTCGCCCGAGAGGTACTTGTCCTGGATCTCGGCGGCCTCGGCCTCGTACCCCATGCGCTGGGCGAGCTGGTTGTAGAAGTTCTGCTTGCGGCTGCCCATGCCGCCGACGTACAGCGCGGTGTACGGCCGGAAGGTGTCCGCGAGCTTCTCGACGTCCTTGTCGTCGCCGAGGGCGAGCGGCAGGGTCGGGCAGACGTCGAAGCCGTCGAGACCGAGGCCGGCCTTCTCGCGCCCCGCGCGGATGTGCTTGAGGGCGGTGTCCTCAAGGTGCTCGGCGGAGGGGAAGATCAGCAGGGCGCCGTCGGCGATCTCACCGGTCTGTTCGAGGTTCTTGGGGCCGATCGCCGCGATGTACAGCGGGATGTGCTCGCGCTCCGGGTGCACCGTCAGCTTGATCGGCTTACCGGGGCCGCCCGGCAGCGGCAGCGTCCAGTGCTCCCCCTCGTACGACAGCCGCTCGCGCGTCATCGCCTTGCGGACGATCTCGACGTACTCGCGCGTGCGCGACAGCGGCTTGTCGAACTTGACGCCGTACCAGCCTTCGGAGACCTGCGGCCCGGAGACCCCGAGGCCGAGCCGGAAACGCCCGCCGGACAGGGAGTCCAGGGTCGCGGCGGTCATCGCGGTCATCGCGGGCTGCCGGGCCGGGATCTGGAAGATGGCCGACCCGACGTCGATCCGCTCGGTCTTGGCCGCGACCCAGGTCAGCACGGTCGCCGCGTCCGATCCGTACGCCTCGGCCGCCCAGCACACGGCGTAGCCGAGCCGGTCGGCCTCCTGTGCCACGGCGAGGTTGTCCCCGTCCATCCCGGCACCCCAGTAACCGAGGTTGATCCCGAGCTGCATTGGCCGCATCCCCTTACCGATCAGTAACGTCCCTTGCGGACAGACCATAGCGCGCGCCCTCCGGCGGCCGGGAGTACCGCCCCACGATCCGCAACCTGCGGATTCGGTTATCCACAGGCCACCCACCGCCCGGTTCTGGCCAGTAATCTCGGCGTTCATGGAGCAGAGGCATCTCGGCCGCACCGGCCTGCGCGTGTCCCGTATCGGGCTCGGCACCCTGACGTGGGGCCGCGACACGGACGAGCACGACGCGGCGGACCTCTTGAAGACGTTCTGGGAAGCGGGCGGCACCCTCGTCGACACGGCTGACGTGTACGGCGACGGCGACGCCGAGTACCTCTTGGGACGCCTCATAGAGGGCCTGGTCCCGCGCCGGGACCTGATCATCGCGACGAAGGCGGGCAGCGTCCCCGACCCCGACCGCCGTTTCGACGGCTCACGCGGCCACCTGCTGGCCGCGCTGGACGCCTCGCTGGCCCGCCTCGGCACGGACTACGTGGACGTGTGGCACATCCACGCGTACGACCCCCACACGCCGATGGAGGAGACCCTCCAGGCTCTCGACATCGCTGTCTCCAGCGGGCGCGCGCGGTACGCGGGCGTCTCCAACTTCTGCGGCTGGCAGATCGCCAAGGCGGCCACCTGGCAGCTCGCCGCGCCCGGCACGCGTACGCGCCTGTCGAGCACGCAGATGGAGTACTCCCTCCTCCAGCGCGGCGTCGAACGCGAGGTGCTGCCCGCCGCGATCGACCTCGGCATCGGGCTGCTGCCCTCCTCGCCGCTCGGCCGCGGCGTCCTCACCGGCAAGTACCGCGGCGACAGCCTCCCGCCCGACTCCCGCGCCGCCTCCGAGCACTTCGCCCCGTTCGTCGAGCCCTACCTCGACGACACGGCCAGCCGCGTGGTCGACGCGGTGACGACCGCCGCGGACGGCCTCGCCGTCACCCCGCTCCACGTCGCCCTCGCCTGGGTCCGCGACCGGCCCGGCGTCGCCGCGCCCATCCTCGGCCCGCGCAATGCGCAGCAGCTCAGCGCCGCATTGTCAGTGGAGGCCCTTACGCTTCCAGACGAGATCTGCCGGGCCCTCGACGACGTGTCGGCGCCCGTGCACCGCTATCCCGATCACGACTGGAGCACGCTGTGAGCACGGACCCGGAGACCACGGAGCCACAAACACCGGGGGCACCGGAGGGGGACGCCGAGGCGGGCGGTTCCGACGCCGGGGAAGCGGAGGTCGCCGGGGGCCAGGGCGGTTCGACGGACGGACCGGCGGCCTCGGAGGGCGAAGGGGATGCCGCCGCGGGTGAAAGGGCCGGGGGGCCGGGAGAGGCCGGATCGGGGGAAGAGGCGGTGGCCTCGGGAGACGTTGGTTCCGGAGAGCGCGGACTCACCGAAAGCGGGGGCGGCTCGGCCGGACGGGCGGTGGAACGGATGGCCGGGGGGAGTGCCGCCGCAGGCGAAGCGGCCGAGGGGCAGGAACTCGCCGAAGACGGGGATGCGGGTGATGCGGGCGCGGGGGAACCCGCCAAGGCCGAGGGCGACACGAGCGCCGGGGCCGAAGGGGTGGCGGGCGGCTCTGGTGGGGGTGTAGGCGACGTGGACGAGGTTCAGGAGGGCGCGGCCGAGGCCCAGGCCGGTATGACGGCCGGCGAGGCTCAGAAGGGCGAGGGCGAGGCGGCGGCCCCCGAACTCACCGAGGCCCAGGCCGAACTCGCCGCGCAGAAGATCGAGCGGGAGCGGATCGCCCGGCGCAAGGCGGAGAAGGGCGGGCCGATCGCCAGCGGCGCGAAGCTGAGCGGCACCGCGGCCGACCTCCTTGCCGCCGTACGAGCCGTGGAGGGTGGGGCGAAGCCGTCAGCGGCGTTCACGGCACCCGCGCGCGGGGCTGCTGATCCCGGGCGAGGTCCTGGAGCGGGTACGCCGAGGACGGCCGCTGTGTCGCCCTCCGGGAGCAGTGACGCCGCAGGGGGGTACGAGTCTCCCGGCACCGCCGAAAACGCCGGCGGAACCAGCAGGGCCGGCGGGATTTCCGAAGGACTCGGCAAGGGCAGCCTCGAAGCCCCCGGCGGGCCCGACGCCTCCGGCGCCTACAGCGGGCCCGGTGGGCCCTCCAGGCTCGCGGACGGCGGCCTCGGAGTTGCCCCTACGGCCGGTGGGATCGCTGCCCCGGGCGGGCCCCAGGCCCCCGCCGCCCTCGGGCTCCTCACGCAGCCCCTCGGCGCCCCCGCCTCCCCCTCTCCCGAGGTCATCAGCGCCGTCCGAAGCCTCCTTGCCCGAGGTGCCGCGCCCGAAGCCTTGGCGCCGCAGGTCGCGGAAACCCTCGGTGAGAGCGCGGCGGAGCTTCTCCGGGACGACCCCTGGCAGTTGCTGCGGGTCGTGGGGGTGCGGCCCGAGCAGGCCGACGGGTTCGCGCGGGCGTTGCTCGGGGACGAGTGCGGGCCGGCGGACGAGCGGCGGGGGCGGGCGATGACGTTGTGGCTGCTGGAGCAGGCGGCCCTGGCGGGGCACACGGCGCTGGAGCTGCCGACGCTGACCGCCGCGCTGGCCCAGCGGGGCGTGCCGGACGCGGACGGCGCCGTCCAGGACACCGTCGCGGAGGGGGAGGCGCTGGTCTTCCAGGACGCCTTGGAGGAGCCCGGTGCCGTCCCCGCGCAGGGCGAGGAGGAGGACGAGGAGGAGCGTCCCGTCCGGGTGCTGGTCGGCCTTGAGCGGTACGCCCTCGCGGAGGAGAGCCTCGCCGACGGCCTCGCCCGGATCGTCAACGCGCTGCCCAAAAACGACCCGGGGTGGGAGTCGGCCGCGTCGGCGGCCCCGCGTGGCAGCGCCGAGCTGATCCGCGCGGTCGCCTCCAGCGGTCTCGTCCTGCACACCGGCGGCGAGGCGTCCCGCACCGAACCGGCGGCCCTCCTGGACGCCGCCCGCGCCCTCGGCCTCCGCGCGGTCGCCGCCTGCCACACGGCGGACGGCCGCCGCCGCTTCGCGTCCCTGCTGAACCCCGGCCACGCCCCGGAGGGGGGCATCCCGCACCCCGGCCACCCGGCGGACGCCGAGAACACCGCGGACGCGCACGCGAGCCGACGGCACCGTACGGCAGACCAGGACGGCCGCCCCGGCTCCCCCGCACCTGCCCACCAGACCCCCGGCGTCACCGGACCGGCCGGCACCGCCACGCCCCCACCCCGCCTCACCCACACCGTCGTCACCCTCCCCGGCCTCCTGGCCGGCCTCGAAGGCCCCGGCCGGGACTCCGAAGGAGCCCTCGCGCTCGACCTCCTCGTCCTGCTCGACGCGCCTCAGCTGGATGTCGAGACGGCCGCGATGGTCGTGGAGTCGTTGCCGGACGGGGCACGGCTGGTGCTCAGCGGAGACCCCGGCGTGTTGTGGTCGGCGGGGGCGGGGCGCGTGTTCGGGGATCTGCTGGCCGCGAAGGTGTGCCCGCAGGTCGCCTCGCGGACGCCGGACCCGGGACCGATCGGGGAGCTGGTCTCCGGTATCGGGATCGGGGAGCTGAACCAGGTGGAGGCGCCCGGCAAGGAGATCGTGATCGTGCCGGTGCGGGACGCCGGGGAGGCCGTCCACCGCACTGTGCAGCTCGTCGCCGACTCCGTGCCGAGGGCGTTCGGGGTGACCCCGGAGGAGACCGTCGTGATCACGCCGGGGCACGGCGGCGCGGCAGGCACGCGCGCGTTGAACGCGGCTCTCAAGGAGCGCCTCAACCCCGGCCCCGGCCGGTTCGCCGGCTTCGACCCCGGTGACCTCGTCGCCTACTCCCCCGTGCCCGGTCGCAGCGTCCCCGGTCGCGTGGTGGGCGCCGACGCGGACGGCCTGCGCCTGACCTGCGCCGGTGCCGCCGTCGTCGTCCCGAAGGACCGGGTCGAGCGGAGTGTGCGGCACGGCTGGGCGCTGACCGCGCACCAGGCGGTGGGGGGCCGGTGGCCGGCGGCGGTCGTGGTGCTGCCGGGGGACGCGGCGCAGGGGCTGTCCCGGTCGTGGGTCTACACGGCGTTCGGCCGCCCGGAGCGGCACCTGTCGGTCGTCCACGGCGTGGAACAGGCCCTGCCGCACGCGGTCGCCGAGGTCCTCCCTAAGCCGAGGACGACCCGGCTGCCGGTCCTGCTGCGCGGGCAGGTGCCGGTGGCGGCGGAGTAGGCGGACGAGGGGCGCGGAGGAAGTTCCTCCGCGCCCCTCGCCGAGAACTCGCCCTACGTCGAGAACCCCCGCTAACGCCGGTCCGCGTTCAGCGGTTCGAGGTCGTCCTCCTCGATCTCGTCGGCCTCGACGTCGTCCTCGTCGCCGTCCAGCTCGAAGTCCTCGTCCTCCGCCTCCTCGTCGAAGACGGCGCTGACGTCGAAGCGGCAGACGACGCGCTGGGGGTCGGCCTGGTCGAAGGGGGACTCCAGCCACTCGCCGGGGTCGGCGGGGTCGTCGGCGGCGACGACCCAGAGCGTGGAGTCGCCCTCCTCCAGGCCGAACTCCTTGTGCCGGGAGGCGATCTCGTCGGGCTCGTACTCGCCGAAGAGGATGCCGAGCGCGCCGTGGACGGTGCTCGCGGTGTCCTCGCCGCCGTCGTACTCCGCCGCCTCGACCCGCTGGGCCTGCGCGAGCAGCCGCTGGGGTTCCGCGACGGCGTAGTCGCGCCGGATCAGCACGCTGAGGGCGTTCGGTTCCTCGGGGCCCGCGTAGGGCGGCAGGGAGTCGTCGGTGCCGGGGATCTCGAAGGGGGTGACCTCGTCGTACCGGTCGTAGAGCAGTTCGTCGTACGTCTCCGCCGCAGCGGCCAGTTCGTTGAACGCCTCGTAGACGGCCGGGTCGTCCTCCCCCGACCGGCGTTCGACCGCGTCCAAGTGGCGGTCCAGCGCGGTCTTCACCGCCTCGGCGGCGGCGCGTACCTCGGCAGCGGTGGGCTGCGCAGCATCAGACATAGTGCAGACGCTATCCGTACGAGGCCCCAGCCCGCACAATAGATGCGATGGCGGAATACGAATTTGTCGACGTGTACGTGCCGCGCGGGGTCTCCCGCAAGGAGGCTACGCGTCTGCTGACGGACCATGCCGAGTACGGACACTGGGAGTTGCACCGTCTGAGCCTCATGCGGGACGGCAGCCGCAGAGTGCGGTTGCGGCGGCGGATCATCCGCCAGGTACGGGCTACCTGGTGAGCTGAGACGCGGGCGAAGAGGACGGACGAGACGACGGAGCGGGCCCCGCCGGGTCGGGGCCCGCTCCGTCGCGCTTTCCGCGCAGGTGATCCCGGTAGCCGGGAATGCGGCCGTCAATATGGCCGGAGTGTGGCCGGGATCACCTTCGCCGTTTCACGGCAGTTGTCACGCTCCGGACTGCTTTGCCGTGATTTTCACGGCCGTTGCCTCAGTTTGGCCGAAGATCGCCGTCAGGCCGACGCGCGCTTGCGGCGGTAGAGCACCGCGCCCGCGACCAGCATGCCCGCCCCTGCCGGGAGGGCGACGCCCAGGGGGAGTTCGGAGCCGGTGCTCGCCAGTTCGCCGGAGAGGGCGGGGTGTTGGGCCGAGGCGGTGGAGGGGTGAGCGGTGTGGGGGGTGTGGTTCGGGGGCGTGTAGTGGATGGGGGTGGTGGGGTGCGTGGGGCCGGAGGGGTGCGAGGTGCCAGGGGTACCGGGGATGCCGGGGGTACCAGGGGTACCGGGATGCCCAGGCGTACCCGGGCCGCCGGGACCGCCGGGGCCACCAGGCCCACCGGGCCCACCGGGATTCCCCGGATGACCGGGGTGCCCGGGATACCCGGGATACCCCGCCCCCTCGTTCCCGCAGTCGTTCCCGAACGCCGGATTGCCGATCCCGACGACGTCGACGCTGTTCCCGCACACGTTCACCGGCACATCGACCGGCACCTGCACGTGATTCCCGGACCCCACCCCGGGCGACCCCCCGGCGTGACCGCCCGCGTGCGCGCCCCCAGAGCCCCCGGACGCGCCGTGCTCGCCATACCCCCCGTGGCCGCCATGGCCACCATGCCCGCCATACCCACCGGAGCCCCCGTTCCGGCACGCGTTCCCCATCGCCGGATTGAGCACCCCCACCACGTCCACGGTGTTCCCGCACACATTCACCGGCACATGCACCGGCGCCTCGACCGTGTTCCCGGACAGCACGCCCGGAGACCCCTCCGCCGCACCCCCCGCCGCCGAGTCCGCGTGCGCGACCCCGCCCACCGCGGCGATCGCCCCCGTCGCCGCCGCCACGGTCATGAGCCCCTTGCGGGTGACCTGTCGCATCCTGAATCCCTGCCTTCGTCCTGACCGATGTCCGCTGGTTCCCGAAACCGTCCGGCCCCGGAGCGCATGGCGCGCGCTCCGGGGCCGGTACGGCGTGTGAGACGCCCCCCTCAGCGGGGTGACGTCACTTGTTGATGCAGGTGTTGCCGAAGGCGGGGTTCAGCAGGCCGATCACGGAGATCGTGTTGCCGCACACGTTCACCGGGACGTGCACGGGGACCTGGATGACGTTGCCGGACAGGACGCCCGGGGAACCGACGGCGGCACCCTGCGCCCCGGCGTCGGCGACGGCCAGGCCCGCACCCGCGAGAACGAGACCGCCCGTGGCAGCCGCGGCGGCGACGACCTTCTTGATCATGTGTATTCCTCCTAGTTGGCAAGCGGCCCAAGGTTCGGGCCGCATGACCAGTAACGAGGAGGGGCCATTGGGGCTACGAGCGTATGGTCGGATTCACCCGTCCGAGGGGCGACCGAACGGGCACGCGAAGCTTCAGGACGCGTCGATGAACCGGTCCAGCACCCGCACCCCGAACTGGAGACCGTCCACCGGCACCCGCTCGTCCACCCCGTGGAACATCCCCGCGAAGTCCAGCTCCGGCGGCAGCTTCAGCGGCGCGAAGCCGAACCCGCGGATGCCGAGGTCGTCGAAGGACTTCGCGTCGGTGCCGCCGGACAGCATGTAGGGGACGGCCTTGGCGGTGGGGTCCTCGGCGAGCAGCGCGGCGGACATCGCGTCCACGAGAGCGCCGTCGAAGGACGTCTCCAGCGCCTTGTCGGAGTGGACGTCCTCGCGCTTGACGCGGGGTCCGAGGAGCCGGTCGAGGTCGGTGAGGAACTCCTCCTCGTGGCCGGGCAGGAAACGGCCGTCGATGTGGGCGGTGGCCTCGCCGGGGATGACGTTGACCTTGTAGCCGGCGCCGAGCTGTGTGGGGTTGGCGGTGTTGCTGAGGGTCGCGCCGATCAGCTTGGCGATGCCGCCGAGGCGGGCGAGGGTCGCCTCCATGTCCTCGGGGTCGAGCGGCATGCCGAGCGCGTCGCCGAGTTCGTCGAGGAAGGCGCGGGTCGTCTTGGTGACGCGGACGGGCCACTTGTGCCGTCCGACGCGGGCGACGGCCTCGGACAGTTCGGTGATCGCGTTGTCGCGATGGATCATCGAGCCGTGTCCGGCCGTCCCGGCGACGGTCAGCTTCATCCAGTGCATGCCCTTCTCGGCCGTCTGAATGAGGTAGAGCCGCCGCTGCTCGCTGACGGTGAACGAGAACCCGCCGACCTCGCTGATCGCCTCGGTGACGCCGTCGAAGAGGTCGCGGTGGTGGTCGACGAGGTGCCGGGCGCCGTACGTGCCGCCCGCCTCCTCGTCGGCGAGGAACGCGAGGACGATGTCCCGGGGCGGTTTGCGGCCGGACCTGAGCCGGTCGCGGACCACGGCGAGGGTCATCGCGTCCATGTCCTTCATGTCGACGGCGCCGCGCCCCCAGACGCAGCCGTCCGCGACCTCGCCCGAGAACGGGTGGTGCGTCCAGTCGTCCGCGTTGGCGGGGACGACGTCGAGGTGGCCGTGGATGAGGAGCGCGGGCCGCGACGGGTCCTCGCCCTCGATGCGGACCACGGTCGAGGCGCGGCCGGGGTGCGACTCGAAGATCTTCGGCTCGAGGCCGACCTCGGCGAGTTTCTCCGCGACCCACTCGGCCGCCTGTCGCTCCCCCGGGCCCGAGTGGTCGCCGTAGTTGCTGGTGTCGAACCTGATCAGTTCGGAACAGAGGTCGACGACCTCGTCCTCGCCGCTGACGTACCCGCCCGTGCCCGTGTCGCTCACGCCTGTGCCTCCCGCTGCCGGTTTCCCTCTTTCTCCCCCATCCTCTCTCCCCCGTCTCCCGGGCCCAAGGGCGCTCCCGGTCCGTCACACACCGTTCACGCCGGAACCACCCGTGATCGAGCACCCCGGAAACCCTGGTAATGTTTACGACGTCGCCGCGGGGGAAACCCACGCGGAACACACACCCTGTCCGGGTGGCGGAATGGCAGACGCGCTAGCTTGAGGTGCTAGTGCCCTTTATCGGGCGTGGGGG
>DATCQX010001143.1:0-7295 GCA_036569285.1 Streptomyces sp. | reverse complement strand
CGTCCAGCCGTCGTAGGGGTCGTAGCTCCACCCCTCCCCCCGCTCGTACGCCCCGCCGCCCCACCCGCCGCCCCACCGGCTCTCCCGCAGCTTCGCCGCCGCCAACACCGCCCCCCGCGCCATCCGCTGCCCCGACGGCGTGCTCAGCCGGTACGCCAGCGGCCGGTGCTCCCGCAGCGCCCACAGAACGACGATCCAGGCGGCGGTGTCCCGGTAGACCTGCCCCCCGTCCCCGACGACGGTGATCTCGTCGAGGGTCGCGGCGTGATCGAGGTCGGGGAAGCGCTCCCGCGCGGCGTCGGAGCCGGCCGGCACGAGGTCGAGCGGGACGAGCTGAGGCTGGCGGACGAGCCACCCGCCGAGGTACTCGCAGAGCCCGCACCCGGCGTCGTAGAGCACGGTCAGCCGGCGGACCGGGACGTAGGTGTCGTCCCGGTCGGCGGCCACGTCGCTGGAGGCGACGCTCCTCTTTGGCGCGGCGTTCACGTGTGCGCCGGCTTGGTCGGAGCGACCCACCCGCGCGGCGCCACCGGCGGCACCTGCTCCCGCTCCAGCACCCCCCGGCGCCGGATGCGGCTCAGGACGTACACGTTGCCCAGGTGCATCGCGCCGAGCACCAGCAGGACGACGCCGAGCTTCGTCGAGAGCGCCTCGAAGATCTCCCGGGTGTTCGCCAGGGGCTGGTCGCCGCTCAGGTAGAGGGCGACGAAACCGAGGTTGACGAGGTAGAAGCCGACCACCAGGAGGTGGTTCACGGCGTCGGCCAGCTTCTCGTCGCCGTGCAGCACGTCCGCGAGGAACAGCCGGCCGTTGCGGCTGAGGGTACGGGCGACCCAGACGGTCAGCGCGATGCTGACGGCCAGGTAGACGACGTACGAGATGACGGTGCGATCCATGTCCCCATCACTTTCTTGAACGCGTTCAAAACGCTGTCGTGGATGACTGTAGACCTGTTTTTGAACGCGTTCAAGGTGAGGGTGTGAGGGGGTGGATGCGGGCGGGGGGTGTTCGCTCAGCGCCGCGCCAGCTCCGGCCGCTTCGTGTAGTCCGTGAACCCGACGACGTTCCCCCAGGGGTCGGCGATCTCGACGGTCCAGCCCGTCGACACGGACGCCGGTTCGTCCAGCGGCGCGAGCCCCGCCGCCGTCAGCCTCCGCGCCACCGTCCGCGCGTCCGGCACCTCCAGCCACACGCGCGTGCAGCCCCAGGGCGGCGGACGGTGTCCGAGCGCCTCCTCCTGCCGCAGCAGGATCCCCGGCGTCTCGCGCCCCACCTTCAGCAGCGCGATCCCGCCCTCGTCGAAGCGGAACCCCACCGCGAACCCGGCGCGCTCGTAGAACCGCACCGCCTCGGCGAGATCCCCGACCGGCAGTAGCACGTTGTCGAACCCGAGCAGCTCGTACGACTCGTCATCAGACATACCGTCACAATAGGTGTGATGTGTCCTGAATCGGGTGATTGCCGGTCTCGCCGGACCGGGTGATGCGGTGCGTCATTGTCGGGCAAGATTGGCGTACATCAGATCGTCGGACCCCCGGGGGAGCACCACCGTGTCGGAACAGCCGCAGCAGCCCTACCAGCCGCCCGGGTACGGCTACCCCGGAGGCAACCCCTACGGGCAGCCGCCGAAGGACAACCCCTACGGGCAGCCCCCGCAGGGGTACGGGTACCAGCAGCCGGGCCAGGCGCCGGGACAGGGCCAGGCGCCGGGCCAGGCACCGGGACAGGCGCCCGGCCCCGGGTACCCGCCTCCCCCTCCCGGCGGTCAGGGCTACCCCCCGCCCCCGCAGGGCTGGGGCTACGCCCCGGCGCCCGGCACGTACACCGGGGACCCGTACGCCCCCTACGGGTACGACGCCTACGGACGCCCCTACTCCGACAAGTCGAAGATCGTCGCGGGCATCCTCCAGTTCTTCCTGGGCAGCCTCGGCGTCGGCCGGTTCTACATCGGGCACGTCGGCATCGGTCTCGCCCAGCTCTTCACCTGCGGCGGCCTCGGCATCTGGGCGCTGATCGACGGCATCATCCTGCTGACCAGCGACAGCACGACGGACGGGCAGGGCCGGGTGCTCCGTGGCTAAGGTGGCGCCCGCGCCGCAGCCCACCCCCTCCAGGCCCCTGCTCCGCCACCCGGCGACCGCACCCCTCGCGGTGCTCGTCGCCGGAGCGGCGGGCTCGGTGTACCTCTACGGCACCGACCCCCACCAGCCGGGGCACCTGCTGCCCCAGTGCCCCTTCAGGGCCGTCACCGGCCTCCTGTGCCCCGCCTGCGGCGGCACCCGCATGGCGTACGACCTGATGCACGGCCACTGGAACGCGGCCTGGCTCGACAACCGCGCCCTCCTCCTCGCGGCCCCCTTCGCCCTCGCGCTCCTCGGCCGCTGGATGTGGGAGGGGCTGCGGCACCGACGCCGCTGGCGCCCCGAGCTCGGCGTCCGCGCACAGATGGCGATCCTGGGCCTCGCCGTGGCCTGGGCGGTCGTCCGCAACCTCCGCTGACGCGCCCGCCGTTCGGGAAGTTGACGCGGGGTTGATCACAGAACGGGAACGATAGTTCGATCTAGGTGTCGATCGGTCATCTCGGCTGCCTACGCTCGGCGTTCACACGGGGGGCGACCGAGTCATGTGCTGACAGGTGTGCGCGCTCCCAGGTGTTCTCGCAGTCCGCAGTTTTCCCCAGGAGAGCAGTCCACATGAGCGTCCCCGTCCCCAACCCCGAGGCCCCCTACGGCTACGACCCGCAGGGCCGTCCGTACTCCGACAAGTCGAAGATCGTCGCGGGCCTCCTCCAGATCTTCCTGGGCGGCCTCGGCATCGGCCGGTTCTACACCGGGCACGTCGGTATGGCCATCGCCCAGCTCCTGACCTGCGGTGGCTTCGGCATCTGGGCGCTGATCGACGGCATCATCTTCTTCGTCAGCAACGACCGCACGGACAAGCAGGGCCGCGTCCTGCGCGGCTGACCCCCGGCGGGCCCGCCCCTGAGCTTCTGCCAGGGGCGGACCCCCTCAGGGGCGTTCAGCAGCCGGCCCGCCAGGGGCTCACCGCGATGTCGGACATCCGCACGTCGTACGACGACGGCGACGGGTTCCCCTGATACAGCTGCCAGCCGAGCTTCAGCTTGTCGAACGTGGGGAACGTGAAGTCGTCCGACGTCCCGCCGTGGCTCTTCGTCGACACGGTCAGGTCGGGGTTCTCGACCCCGTCGAAGTACACCGTCACCTTGTTGTCGGACGCGTCCAGGTGGAACTCCAGACACTGCCACGTGTCCGCGACGGCCGGCGCCGAGGTCCGCCAGTTCGTCCAGTCGCCGGTCGGACCCAGATCCGACCCCACACCCCAGAAGTTCCCGTTGTCGGTCGGCGCGAACTGCCCGCCCAACGGCCGCACCAGCGTGGACGAATCAGCGCCCGACGCCTCCGCGATCGTCCAGTGCGCCCAGTTCGGCGCGAACGGCAGCGTCCCCAGCTTCACCCGCACCCGGGCCCAAAGGCTGTTCCCCGGAAGATAGGTGAGCGGCAGCACGACGAACGCCTTGCCGTTGCCCTCGGTGTGAAAGAGAAGTTCCTTACCGGGACGCCCACTTGTACTGGGCACCACCGTGATCGTGCTTCCGGCGGACGTCTCCGTGGTCCACGCGGGGGAGGCCTCTGTGGGGGAGGCCGAGGCAGTGGGGGGTATCGCGAAGAGCACTGCCGTGAGGGCCAGTCCGGCCGTCACCGCTTTTCTCAGGATTGCCATGCGCCCGAGTCTGTCTTGAACTCTCAAGTAGATCAAGGTGAGTTGAGGCACCAGGCCACCGCGCCCCCACGCACAGAACCCCGCTCCCCAACGTGAGCCGGAGAGCGGGGTCCTGTGAGAGGCGTTACTAGAAGCGGCGCGTGATCAGCGCCCGCTTCACCTCCTGGATCGCCTTCGTGACCTCGATGCCACGCGGGCACGCGTCCGTGCAGTTGAAGGTCGTGCGGCAACGCCACACGCCGTCACGGTCGTTGAGGATCTCCAGGCGCTGCTCACCGGCCTCGTCGCGCGAGTCGAAGATGAAGCGGTGGGCGTTGACGATGGCCGCGGGACCGAAGTACTGGCCGTCGTTCCAGAAGACCGGGCACGAGGACGTGCAGGCCGCGCAGAGGATGCACTTCGTCGTGTCGTCGAACCGCTCGCGGTCCTCGGCGGACTGGAGGCGCTCACGCGTCGGCTCGTTCGTGTCCTTCGTGATCAGGAAGGGCATGACGTCGCGGTACGCCTGGAAGAACGGCTCCATGTCCACGACCAGGTCCTTCAGGACCGTCAGGCCCTTGATGGGCTCGATCGTGATCGGCTTGGCCGGGTTGATGTCCTTGATCAGCGTCTTGCAGGCGAGACGGTTCTTGCCGTTGATCCGCATCGCGTCGGACCCGCAGATCCCGTGCGCGCACGAGCGGCGGAACGTCAGCGAGCCGTCCAGATCCCACTTGATCTTGTGGAGGCCGTCGAGGACGCGCTCCTTGGGGTCGATCTCCAGCAGGAAGTCTTCCCAGACCGCCTCCGCCGAGACCTCCGGGTTGAACCGGCGGACGCGGAACGTGACGGTGATGAGGTGGTCCGAGGCCGCGGCCTCCGCCTCCACCTTGTCCAGAACGGGGGTTGCCATCAGTACTTACGCTCCATCGGCTGGTAGCGGGTCTGCACGACCGGCTTGTAGTCGAGACGAATCGAGTCCGTGCCGTCGTCGCCGACCTCGCGGTACGCCATGGTGTGGCGCATGAAGTTGACGTCGTCGCGGTTCGGGTAGTCCTCGCGGTAGTGACCGCCGCGCGACTCCTTGCGGGCCAGCGCCGAGACGGCCATGACCTCGGCGAGGTCGAGCAGGTTGCCCAGCTCGATCGCTTCGAGCAGGTCGGTGTTGAACCGCTTGCCCTTGTCCTGGACCGACACGTTCTTGTACCGCTCGCGCAGCTCGGCGATCTTCTCGACGGCCGTCTTGATCGTCTGCTCGGTCCGGAACACCATGACGTTCGCGTCCATGGTCTCCTGAAGCTCCTTGCGCAGCACCGCCACCCGCTCGGTGCCGGTCGACGCGCGCAGCTTCTCCACCTGCTCGACGACGAACTGCGCCGGGTTCTCCGGGAGTTCGACGAAGTCGGCGCTCTGCGAGTACTCCGCCGCCGCGATGCCGGCCCGGCGGCCGAACACGTTGATGTCCAGCAGCGAGTTGGTGCCGAGGCGGTTCGCGCCGTGCACGGAGACGCAGGCGACCTCGCCGGCGGCGTACAGACCCGGAACGACGGTCGTGTTGTCCGACAGGACCTCACCCTCGACGTTCGTCGGGATGCCGCCCATCGCGTAGTGCGCCGTCGGCTGGATCGGGATCGGGTCCGTGTACGGCTCGATACCGAGGTAGGTCCGCGCGAACTCGGTGATGTCCGGGAGCTTCGCGTCGAGCTGCTCCGGCGGCAGGTGCGTGAGGTCGAGGTAGACGTGGTCGCCCTCGGGACCGCAGCCGCGGCCCTCACGGATCTCCGTGTAGATGGAGCGCGAGACGACGTCACGCGACGCGAGGTCCTTCATGACCGGCGCGTACTTCTCCATGAAGCGCTCGCCGTCCTTGTTGCGCAGGATGCCGCCCTCACCGCGGGCGCCCTCCGTCAGCAGGATGCCCATGCGCCAGATGCCGGTCGGGTGGAACTGGAAGAACTCCATGTCCTCCAGCGGCAGCCCGCGGCGGTAGCAGGCGGCCTGCCCGTCACCGGTCAGCGTGTGCGCGTTGGACGTCACCTTGAAGAACTTGCCGGTGCCGCCGGACGCGTAGATCACGGCCTTCGCCTGGAAGACGTGGATCTCGCCGGTCGCCAGCTCGTACGCCACCACACCGGCGGAGTGCTTGACCCCGTCGACCTCGGTGATCAGCTGGTCGAGGACGTAGAACTCGTTGAAGAACTCCACGCCCTCCTTCACGCAGTTCTGGTACAGCGTCTGGAGGATCATGTGACCGGTGCGGTCGGCCGCGTAGCAGGAGCGGCGCACCGGCGCCTCGCCGTGGTTACGGCTGTGCCCGCCGAACCGGCGCTGGTCGATCGTCCCGTCGGGCGTCCGGTTGAACGGCAGGCCCATCTTCTCCAGGTCGAGGACGGCGTCGATGGCCTCCTTCGCCAGGATCTCCGCGGCGTCCTGGTCGACCAGGTAGTCACCGCCCTTGACCGTGTCGAAGGTGTGCCACTCCCAGTTGTCCTCCTCCACGTTCGCCAGCGCGGCGGCCATGCCACCCTGCGCGGCACCCGTGTGGGAGCGGGTCGGGTACAGCTTCGTCAGGACGGCGGTGCGGCTGCGCTTCGTCGACTCGATGGCCGCGCGCATACCGGCGCCACCGGCGCCGACGATGACGGTGTCGTACTTGTGGATCTTCATGATTGGTCGCAGCCCCGTGCCTAGCGGATGTTCGGGTCGAAGGTGAAGATCACCAGCGTGCCCAGCAGGATGGTGAACACCGTGGCGGTGTAGAGCAGGCCCTTGAGCCACAGCCTCGTGTTCGCGCGCTCCGCGTAGTCGTTGATGACCGTACGCAGGCCGTTCGCGCCGTGCAGCATCGCCAGCCACAGCATCAGCAGGTCCCAGACCTGCCAGAACGGGCTCGCCCAGCGGCCGGCGACGAACGCGAAGCCGATCTTCGAGACGCCGCCGTCCAGCACGAGCTGGATCAGCAGGTGCCCGATGACCAGGACGACGAGGACGACGCCGGACAGGCGCATGAACAGCCACGCCGCCAGCTCGAAGTTGCCCCGGGTCGACTTCGGGGTCTTCTTCGTGCGCTTGCGCGGGGCCTCGATGTACGGGGCCGGGTTGTCGACGTCGTAGAGCGAACCGCCCTCGACGGGGCCGATCCCGGACGCGGTGGTTTCGGTGGTGGCCATCGGTGTCACTTCCCGAAGAGTTCGCGGGCCGCGTGGCCGAGGACGGGGTAGATCGCGCCGAGCATCAGCACGACCCACAGGCCGACGACGCTCCAGAGCATCTGCTTCTGGTAGCGCGGGCCCTTCGACCAGAAGTCGACGGCGATGACGCGCAGGCCGTTGAGCGCGTGGAAGAGGATGGCGGCGACGAGGCCGTACTCCAGGCACGCGACGATCGGGGTCTTGTACGTGGCTACGACCTTGTCGTAGTCCTCGGGGGAGACACGGACGAGAGCGGTGTCCAGCACGTGAACGAACAGGAAGAAGAAGATGAGGACGCCGGTGACTCGGTGAGCCACCCAGGACCACATTCCTTCCCGGCCGCGGTACAGCGTTCCAGCCGGCACGGAAGTCCCTCCGGGAGCG
>DATCQX010001142.1:0-6782 GCA_036569285.1 Streptomyces sp. | reverse complement strand
TTCCGCGGCGCTCGCGACCAACGGGAACATCTACGTCCGCGGCGCCCAGCAGCGCTCGATGATGACGTTCCTGAACACGTACCGGAAGGTCGGCGGGGCCTTCCAGATCGACGACGAGGGCATCCGCTTCTGGCACCCCGGTGGCCGACTGAAGTCCATCGCGCTGGAGACGGACGTGCACCCCGGCTTCCAGACGGACTGGCAGCAGCCGCTCGTGGTGGCCCTCACGCAGGCCACGGGGCTGTCCATCGTCCACGAGACGGTCTACGAGTCCCGCCTCGGCTTCACGTCCGCCCTCAACCAGATGGGCGCGCACATCCAGCTCTACCGCGAGTGCCTCGGCGGTTCCGACTGCCGCTTCGGCCAGCGCAACTTCCTGCACTCGGCGGTCGTCTCCGGCCCCACGAAACTCCAGGGCGCCGACCTCGTCATCCCCGACCTCCGCGGCGGCTTCTCCTACCTCATCGCGGCCCTCGCCGCCGAGGGCACCTCCCGGGTCCACGGCATCGACCTGATCAACCGCGGCTACGAGAACTTCATGGAGAAGCTCGTGGAGCTGGGCGCGAAGGTGGAACTGCCGGGCAAGGCGCTGGGTTAAGGGTTTTCGGAAACGACGATGGGGCGGGCCTTCTTCGGAAGGTCCGCCCCATCGTGTGTTCAGGGGCCGTCCAGCCCCCGGCGCTCATGGCAGAGCGACTACTTGCCCTTGGCGGCTTCCTTGAGCTTGCTGCCCGCCGAGACCTTGACGGAGTAGCCCGCCGGGATCTGGATGGGGTCGCCGGTCTGCGGGTTGCGCGCGGTGCGAGCGGCACGGTGGGTGCGCTCGAAGGTCAGGAAGCCGGGGATGGTGACCTTCTCGTCGCCCTTGGCGACGATGTCGCCGACGACCTCGGCGAACGCGGCCAGCACGGCGTCGGCGTCCTTACGGGTCACCTCGGCGCGGTCGGCCAGCGCGGCCACCAGCTCACTGCGGTTCATGTTGTTACTCCCGTGTTCTTCTTGCTGTTGGGGCGTGCCCTGCGGCAAAGCCTCGGGCACAGCGAAGCCGATACGCTCGCGCCCAGGGTCGCATCCTGCCCCTACCTGCGGCGCGAAAGCCAATCCGGCACCCGTAGGGGTCGTGAGATCCCCCGGGGAGGCACACGAAAGGCGCCTGTTCGGCCGCAACCCTAGAGTCACCGCCGACCGGGCCGGTTCCGCGACGCGCCGGGCGTCCACCGTGGGAAGTCTCACAACCACAAGGCGGTCACGAAGGCGACCGACTCTGGGCATCGATAAGGTTACGACGCCGAAGCGCCCGCCGCTTTCGCCGCCTCCCGCACCGCTCCGGCCACGGCTCCCGCGACCTTGTCGTTGAAGACGCTCGGGATGATGTAGTTCGGGTTCAGCTCGCCCTCGGTGACGACATCCGCCAGCGCCTTCGCGGCAGCAAGCATCATCTCCGTGTTGACGGTCCGGGACTGCGCGTCGAGGAGCCCGCGGAAGACACCCGGGAAGACCAGCACATTGTTGATCTGGTTCGGGAAGTCGGAGCGCCCGGTGGCGACGACGGCGGCGGTCTGCCGGGCGACACCCGGGTCCACCTCGGGGTCGGGGTTCGCGAGCGCGAACACGATCGCGCCGTCGGCCATCGCGGCGACGTCGTCCCCGTCGATGACGTTCGGGGCGGAGACGCCGATGAAGACGTCCGCGCCGCGCACGGCCTCCTTCAGCGTGCCGGTGAGGCCCTCGTGGTTGGTGTTGTCGGCGATCCAGCGCAGCGGCGAGTCCGCGGGGGCGTCCACGAGGTCCGTGCGGGCGGCGTGGACGACGCCGTGGATGTCGGCGACGACGGCCTGCTTGACGCCCGCCGCGAGGAGCAGCTTGAGGATCGCGGTGCCCGCCGCGCCCGCTCCGGACATGACGACCCTCACATCGGAGACGTCCTTGCCGACGACCCGCAGCGCGTTGGTGAGCGCGGCGAGGACGACGATGGCGGTGCCGTGCTGGTCGTCATGGAAGACGGGGATGTCGAGAGCCTCGCGCAGGCGGGCCTCGATCTCGAAGCAGCGCGGCGCGGAGATGTCCTCCAGGTTGATGCCGGCGAACCCGGGCGCGATGGCCTTGACGATCTCGACGATCGCGTCGGTGTCCTGCGTGTCGAGGCACAGCGGCCAGGCGTCGATGCCGGCGAACCGCTTGAAGAGGGCCGCCTTGCCCTCCATGACCGGCAGGGCGGCCTTGGGGCCGATGTTGCCGAGGCCGAGGACCGCGGAGCCGTCCGTGACGACCGCGACGGAGTTGCGCTTGATGGTGAGGCGGCGGGCGTCCTCGGGGTTCTCGGCGATCGCCATGCACACGCGGGCGACACCCGGGGTGTAGATCATCGAGAGGTCGTCGCGGTTGCGGATGGGGTGCTTGGACGCCATCTCGATCTTGCCGCCGAGGTGCATCAGGAACGTACGGTCGGAGACCTTGCCGAGGGTGACGCCCTCGACGCCGCGGAGCTTCTCGACGATCTCCTCGGCGTGCACGGTCGAGGTGGCCGCGATGGTGACGTCGATACGGAGGCGCTCGTGGCCGGACGCGGTCACGTCGAGGCCGGTGACGGAGCCGCCGGAGGACTCCACGACGGAGGTGAGGGCCGAGACGGCGGTCCCGCCGGCGGGCACCTCCAGCCGGATCGTCATCGAGTAGGAGACGCTGGGCGCCGTTGCCATGGCCGACTTCCTCTTTCACCGTAAGGCCTCGTACGGCTTCGCCGTGAGGCTGAATCTTGCTGTCCGATCGTCGCACCTACTGTCTGGTAGGCGTTAGCCGGGCCGCGATTGCGATCCTTTTGTTCACGGCACACGAGAGAGGCCCCCGCCCGAAGGGGCGAGGACCTCTCTCACGTCTGTGACACCGACCCGCCATGCTCGCCTCGCGGCAAGTGGTCGCTCGAAGCGACTAAGGTTGGGCCCGGGGGCTTGGATCGAGCCGGTGTCACAGCAAGGCTAACAAACACCCGCCACCGAACCATTCCCGTCCGGGCAGTTCCCGGAAATCTAGTCCCGCAACAGGTCCGGGACGCCGTCTCCGTCCGGTTGGTCCCGGTCCGTCGAGACGACCGTGAGCTGCTGGGTCGCCCGGGTCAGGGCGACGTACAGGACGCGCAGGCCCGCGGGGGACTCGTCCGCGATCTCCGCCGGGGAGACGACGACCGTCGCGTCGTACTCCAGCCCCTTCGCCTCCAGGCTGCCGAGGGCCACCGCGCGGTCGCCGAGGCCGTCGAGCCAGCGGCGGGCCTCGTCGCGGCGGTTCATCGCGACGACGACGCCGACGGTGCCGTCCACCTGTTCCAGGAGCCGCGCGGTCTCCTCGCGGACCGTTTCCGCGAGCGTCTTGCGGACGGCCGTGCCCTGGCCCGTCGTCACGAAGCGGGGGACGACGCCGGTGGAGCGGACGGCCCTCGGGGACTCGGCGCCGGGCATGGCCAGGGCGAGGACCTTCGCGGCGAGGTCGGCGATCTCGGCGGGGTTGCGGTAGTTGACGGTGAGGGTGAAGCGGCGGCGCGGACGCGTGCCGAGGGCCTCGTCGCGGGCCTCGGCCGCCTCGTCCGGGTCGGACCAGGAGGACTGGGCGGGGTCGCCGACGACCGTCCACGTGGCGTGCCGGCCCCTGCGGCCGACCATCCGCCACTGCATCGGCGTGAGGTCCTGCGCCTCGTCCACGATGACGTGGGCGTACTCCACGCGCTCCTGGGCCAGCCGCTCGGCGCGCTCGCGCTGGGTCTCCTCGCGGACCGGCATCAGCTCGTCGAGGCCGGTGAGCTGGTCCAGGGGGTCGAGTTCGCGCTTCTTCTTCGGGCGGGCGGGGGTGCCGAGGATCGCCTGGAGTTCGTCGAGCATCGCGATGTCGTGGACGGAGTACCCGTCCCGCTTCAGCGAGCGCGCGACCCGGCGCACCTCCCCCGGGTTCAGGATGCGCCGGGCCCAGCGGCCGAGGCGGCGCTCGTCGGCCATCGCCGCGAGGACGCCCCTGGGGGTCAGCTCGGGCCACCAGGCGTCCAGGAACTCGATGAACGAGTCCTCCGTCGTGACGTCCTCGTCGAAGGACAGGCGCAGTTCGGCGGCGAGTTCCGGGTCGCTGTGCCGGCTCGCCGCGCCCGACCGCTCCCACAGCGCGTCCAGCAGCAGCTTCCGCGCGCGGGGGCGCAGCAGGTTGACCGGCGCGGTGCCGCTGAGCGCGGTGCGGCGGACGTGGTCCAGGGTGTCCGACTCCAGCTCCAGGCGGCGGTTGAAGGCGACGACACGGAGGCGGGTGGGGGGGCCGGAGGGGGGTAGGGGGGTGACGGGGGTGTCGTCGGGGTCGTCGCCGAAGGCGAGCTGGGCCGTAGTACCCGTAGTACCTCCGGTGCCGGCTGGGGTACCCGTAGTACCCCTAGTACCTGCCGCGGCGCCCGTAGTACCCGTAGTACCTCCGGCGTCCACCTCCAGTGCCCCCCGCGCCGCCTTCCGCAGGACCTTCAGCATGCGGTAGGAGCCCTTGGCGCGGGCGACGGCCGGGGAGTCGTAGAGGGTGGCCTCCGCGCCGTCCACGAGGGAGCCGATCGCGCGGATGGCGACCTGGCCCTCCTCGCCGAGGGAGGGGAGGACGCCCTCCGTGTAGGCGACCAGGAGAGGGGTCGGGGAGACGATCAGGATGCCGCCCGCGTACCGGCGGCGGTCCTGGTAGAGGAGGTAGGCCGCGCGGTGCAGGGCGACGGCCGTCTTGCCCGTCCCCGGGCCCCCCTCGACGTACGCCACCGACGCGGCGGGCGCGCGGATGACCAGGTCCTGTTCGGCCTGGATGGAGGAGACGATGTCCCGCATGGAGTGCGTGCGGGCCTGGCCGAGGGCGGCCATGAGAGCGCCGTCCCCGATCGCGGGCAGCTCCGCGCCGTCCAGGAACGCCGTCAGCTCGGGGCGCATCAGGTCGTCCTCGACCCCCAGGACGCGACGGCCCTTGGAGCGGATGACGCGGCGGCGGACGACGCGGCCGGGATCCACCGGCGTGGAGCGGTAGAACGGCGCTGCGGCGGGCGCGCGCCAGTCGATGACGAGGGGCGCGTACTCCTCGTCGAGGACGCCGATCCGGCCGATGTGGAGCGTCTCGGCGATGTCGGCGGTGTTGTCGTCCCGGATGACGCCCTCGGCGGGTTCGACGGCGGTGTAGGCGCCGTCGGGGCCCTTCTTGCCGTCCTTGCCGAGGAGCAGGTCGATCCGGCCGAAGAGGAAGTCCTCGAACTCGTTGTTCAGCCGGTTGAGATGGATACCGGCCCGGAAGACCTGGGCGTCACGCTCGGCGAGAGCGCCGGGCGTACCGACCTGACCGCGCTGGGACGCGTCGTGGAGCAGGAACTCCGCTTGATGGATCTTCTCCTCCAAGCGCCGGTAGACCCGGTCGAGGTGTTCCTGTTCGACGCTGATCTCGCGCTCGCGTACGGAGTCCTGGACCTGGTCCAGGGCTGTCGTGGACGCGGATCTGAGCGCGGTCTCCTGTTGAGCCTGAGCGGCCACCGGGCCCCCTTCTGACGTGCTGGGCAGCCGTCAACCGTACGCGAAGGGGACCCGTGCGTGGAAGCCACGCGCGCTCAGGCGTCGATCTGGACCAGCTTCTTGCCGCTCAGGGTGGCGACCTCGAAGTGGTCGATCTGGTCGGGTGTCATGGACGTGCCGCCCATGACGTACAGCGGGTTGCGGGCCTGCTCGGTGGTGGCGCCCGGGATGCCGTAGCCCCAGTTCGGGACCGCCCAGGTGGAGACGGTCTCGCGCTCGCCGTTCTTGCCGACGGCGATGAGGGAGCACTTCTCCGGGCCGGTGACGTTCTTCAGTTCGACGACGGCCTCGGTGCCCCACGCCTTCTTGGCGTAGGCGACGGTGCCGGTGACCTTCGTGGACGCGTCGGTCGCGGTCTTCTTGTCGGAGAGCGTGCCGAAGACGTCCTTCGCGGGGTTCGCGGAGGCCACGACGCCGGTCTTGGCGCCGCCGTCACTGCCGCCGGTCGCCGCCATCACGCCGAGCGGGCCGCCGACGATGAGCGCCGCGGCTGCCGCGACCAGGAAGAACGAGCGCCGGCGCTTCACGGCGCGGCGGTCGGCGACCTCGTCGACCAGCTTCTCGACCAGGCGCGGGCTGGGCTTGGCGGAGAGCGACTCGCCGATGGCGGGGGTACCGGTGCCCGGGAGGTCCGCGAGAGCCGCCAGCATCGGTTCCATACCGGCCAGCTCGTCCAGCTGCTGGGCGCACCACTCGCAGCCGGCGAGGTGAGCCTCGAAGGCGGTCGCCTCGGCGTCGTCCAGGATGCCGAGGGCGTAGGCGCCGACGGTCTCGTGCTCGTTGGGAGCGGGGGTTCCCTGCCTGGGGCTCATGGGTCCAGACATACCCGGACCACCCATGCCGAATCCGCCGCCTTGTCCCCCGTAGACACTCATCACGCCGTCACCCCCCGCTCCTCCAGAGCCAGCTTCATCGACCGCAGGGCGTAGAACACCCTGGAACGGACGGTGCCGCTGGGTATGCCCAGGGTCTCCGCCGCCTCATTGACGGTACGCCCCTTGAAGTACGTCTCGACGAGCACCTCCCGGTGGGCCGGGGTCAGGTCGTCGAGCGCGTCCGACAGGGTCATCAGCCACAGCGCCTTGTCGATCTCGTCCTCCGCGGGGATGACCTCCAGCGGTGACGGGTCGACCTCCTGCGGCCGGGCCTGCCGGCTGCGGTGTCCGTCGATGACGATGCGCCGGGCGACCGTCACCAGCCAGGGGCGTACCGATCCGGTGGCTC
>DATCQX010001141.1:0-8914 GCA_036569285.1 Streptomyces sp. | reverse complement strand
GAACACTTCCTGGGCGGCGCCCAGCAACTGGTTCCGTCGGGCACGGCGCGGCAGGCGCGTGCCTCGCGGGCGCGTGGCCTCGGTCTGCTCGATGGCTGTCACGCCGCCTCCAAAAGTCGTCCACATGCGGTGTGCTGTGCTGGCCGCGCGGCCATCGTACTTTTCGGTAATCGTGGTGTGCGCGGTGCGAGCGCAGAATTTCACGGACCGGGCGGTGGGAAAAGCCGTGCAGATGTGACGTGAGTGGTTTCGGCCCTGCATGATCCGGGCATATGAGGCGCCCGCAGTCGGCTGTACGGCCGGATCAGGGGCTCGGGCTCAGCGGTAGTCGTCCTCGTCCAGAGCGACCACCCGGGCCTGCTCCAGCAGGTCCGCCTCGGCGCCGCGGTCCGGGTCCACGTCCTCCAGGGAGTCGTCCTCCTCCGGGGCCAGCTCCGTCCGCTGCTCGGCCGTGTCGTTCTCGGGTGCCTCGACGTCGTCCGGTGTGCCGTGCTCGAAACTGTCGGGATCGGTGGGATCGATGGCCATGACGGTTCTCCCTCCACGTGCGGGTTCGGGGGCGCGTCGCTTCCGAGCCTAGGAGACCTCCCTCCCGGATGCCACGCCGTGTCACGCGTGCGCGGCGGGTGACGTCCGCCGACCGATCGTGTTCACGCCTGTTCGGTTCCGCGTCCCCGCTGTGCGTTCTTTCACGCCTTCTGCGATGCGGATCGCGTGAACGGGTGTGTGATCGTCTCGTAACATTGCCGCATGTCTTCGACCGAGGTGCCAACTCCGCCGCCCGTCAACGCCTTTCCCAAGGTGTTGCCCGTCCGGGTCGCGGAAGGCGAGCGCCTGAGGTCGGTACGGCTTGCCGGGACGACGCTCTCGGTCCGTTCCCGTCCTCCCGCGCGCGAGGGGCTGCCTCCGGCGCTGTACGTCCACGGCCTGGGCGGTTCCTCGCAGAACTGGTCCGACCTGATGCTGCGCCTGGAGGGCGTCGTCGACGGCGAGGCGGTCGACCTGCCCGGCTTCGGCGACTCCCCGCCGCCGGACGACGGCAACTACTCGATCTCGGCGCACGCGCGCGCGGTGATCCACCTCCTCGACGCCTCGGGGCGCGGCCCGGTCCACCTGTTCGGCAACTCGCTGGGCGGCGCGGTCTCCACGCGCGTGGCGGCCGTCCGGCCCGACCTGGTGCGCACGCTCACCCTGATCTCGCCGGCCCTCCCGGAGATCCGCGTCCAGCGCACCGCCGTCCCGACGGGGCTGCTCGCCGTGCCCGGGGTGACCGCGCTGTTCACCCGCCTCAGCCGCGACTGGACGCCGGAGGACCGGGTCCGGGGCGTCATGGCGCTGTGCTACGGCGATCCCGCGCGCGTGAGTCCCGAGGGGTTCCAGGCGGCCGTCGAGGAGATGGAGCGGCGGCTGCGGCTGCCGTACTTCTGGGACGCGATGACGCGTTCCGCGCGCGGGCTCGTCAACTCGTACACCCTCGGCGGCCAGCACAACATGTGGCGCCAGGCCGCCCGCGTCCTCGCGCCGACCCTGCTGGTCTACGGCGCCCGCGACCAGCTCGTCGGCTACCGCATGGCCCGGCGGGCCGAGCGCACCTTCCGGGACTCCCGGCTGCTCTCCCTGCCCGACGCCGGGCACGTCGCGATGATGGAGTACCCGGACGCCGTCGCCGCCGCCTTCCGGGACCTGCTCGCGTCGACGGACGACGCCGGCTCGGACGCGGGCTCCGGTGACACGGTCTCCAGCGACGCGGGCTCCGGCGCGGGTTCGGGGAGCTGAGGCGGGTGGGACGGCACAGCCGACGCGGGCCCGCCCCGAAACCGGCGAAGAAGGGGGCGGTGCCTTCGCAGGGCGCGGCTTCCTCCGGAGGCGCTTCCACGGGGGGCTCTTCCGGCGAGGGTGCTGCTGCGGGGGCTCCGGGGTCTGTGCGCGGTGCCGGGGGTGTGCCGGGGGCCGGGGAGCGGCCTCCGCTGCCCACGCGGAACGCCGAGGCGTCCTGGTACGAGAGCGGTTCGCCGTCCGCCGGGCCCTATCGGGGCAACGGGGCGCCTCACGGCGGTGTCGCCCAGGGGACGCCTCCGCACGGTTTCCCTCGGCTCGACGGCACGCCCGCGTACGGGTTCCCGTCGGTGCGCGGGGGGCATCCCGAGCAGTGGGAGGCCGGGGGCGGCTGGGGGGCGTTCGGCGAGTCCGGGGCGCGGCCTTCTGCCGTGCCTCGGCCGCGGGTCGGGAGTGGACCGCGGCAGGAGTACCTGGACGCGTTCGGGGAACCGGCCGCACGTATGGACACGACTGCTCGTATGGACACGGCTGTCCACATGGACGTCGATCTCATCGACCGGCTTGACCGACGTGACGATGTTGATCGTGGCATCGACCACCCATCGGCACCGATCAAGTCTGTCCACTTGGTCAACCCCGGCGATCAGGCCGATCAAGTCGACCCCGACATCCGGGCCCCGCAGAAGAACACCAAGAGCCGCGCCTTCACCGGCATCGCCGCGGCGGCCGTCACCACCGTCCTCGCGGTGGTCGTCGCCGGACAGATCACCTCCGACGACCAGGCCGACGGCAAGCCCCGCCCCCAGGCGCAGGGCGACTTCTCGGCGGAGGCGGGCACGGGCACGGCCGGGGGTGCCGCCGGCGTCCTGCCGAGCCCCTCCGTGCCGTCGGACGTGAAGCCGCTGTCGTACGACGAGCGGATGAGCGCGAAGTACCCGATGACCGCGGACCTCAAGGGCTCGGGCAAGTTCGACGCGGTCCCGGGGGTCGAGAAGGCGCCGGGGAAGGGCCGGAAGTTCACGTACCGGGTGGACGTCGAGCAGGGCCTCGGGCTGGACGGCGGGCTGTTCGCGCAGGCCGTGCAGAAGACCCTCAACGACGACCGCAGCTGGGCCCACAACGGTGCCCGCACCTTCGAGCGGATCTTCACCGGACGGCCGGATTTCGTCATCACCCTCGCGAGCCCCGGCACCACGGCCTTCTGGTGTGCGAAATCCGGCCTCGACACCACGCAGGACAACGTCTCCTGCGACTCCGCGGCCACCCAGCGCGTGATGATCAACGCGTACCGCTGGGCGCAGGGCTCGAAGACCTACGGCGACAAGATGTACGCGTACCGGCAGATGCTGATCAACCACGAGGTGGGCCATCGCCTCGGCCACGGGCATGTGACGTGCGACAAGAACGGCGAGCTGGCGCCGGTCATGCAGCAGCAGACGAAGTTCCTGGATCACGACGGGATCCACTGTCTGCCCAACCCCTGGGCGTACCCGGCGAGTTGACAAACGGCTCAGAAGTCACGTTGACACGCGCACCGATTTTCGTTCATATTTCTGCCCATGTGGTCTAGTCATGTCGGAGTCAGCGCGGACATCGAGTTCGCGCTCATCGGAGTGACCGCGCTCTGTGTAGCCGACATCCACTGTTGCTGACGCCCCGCCCCCATGTGTGCGCGCGTCGGATCGCCCGTCTTATGTCGTGACCCGGGTCACGTTTTTTCGACTCTCCGCCGCCGGGGCCTACGTCTGTCCATGATCGTCTCACTCCTCGTCAATCTGTCTCGCATTCCGGGATGACTGTCGGGGTATGAGGTGACTGGATCAAGTCAGTCAACTGAATCAACCCCACCGTCAACCCAATCAGCCCGGTCAACCCGACCGGTCCGGTCGATCGAGAGGCCCCCACCGATGCGTCAACCGTCCGTCATAGCCCGCCGCGTGGCCGCGGCGTCCGTCAGCCTGGTCGTGGCAGCGGGTGTCGCCGCCTGCGGGCCGGAGGACAACGGCGCCAAGGACTCCGGCGGCGACTCCACGCCCCACAAGGGCGGCACCCTGACGGTGCTCAACGCGAACCCGAAGAAGAACCTCGACCCGGCCCGCCTGTACACCTCCGGCGGCGGCAACGAGGCCTCCCTGCTCTTCCGTACGCTCACCACCCGCAACCGCGAGAACGGCGCCGAGGGCGCGAAGGTCGTCCCCGACCTCGCCACCGACACCGGCCGCCCCAACAAGGACGCGACCGTGTGGACGTACACCCTCAAGGAGGGCCTCAAATACGAGGACGGCACCGCGATCACGACCGCCGACATCAAGTACGGCATCGAGCGCTCCTTCGCCCCCGAGCTCTCCGGCGGCGCCCCCTACCTGCGGGACTGGCTGGTCGGCGCCGCCGGCTACCAGGGCCCCTACAAGGACCCCAAGGGCCTGTCCGCGATCGAGACGCCGGACGCGCGGACCATCGTCTTCCACCTGAACAAGCCTGAGGGCGACTTCCCCTTCCTGGCCACGCAGACCCAGTTCGCGCCGGTCCCGAAGGCCAAGGACACCGGCACCAAGTACGTCGAGCACCCGATCTCGTCCGGCCCCTACAAGGTCGTCACGAACGAGAACAACGGCGAGCACGTCGTCCTGGACCGCAACCCCCACTGGTCGGCCGCCACGGACGCCGAGCGCAAGGCCTACCCGGACAAGATCGACGTGCGCTCCGGCCTCGACTCCGCGGTGATCAACCAGCGGCTGTCGGCGTCCCAGGGCGCGGACGCCGCGGCCGTCACCACGGACACCAACCTCGGCCCGGCCGAGCTGGCGAAGGTGACCGGCGACAAGAGCCTCGCCGCGCGCGTCGGCACCGGTCACTTCGGTTACACGAACTACATCGCCTTCAACCCGAAGGTGAAGCCGTTCGACAACCCGAAGGTGCGCCAGGCGATCTCCTACGCCGTCGACCGCTCCTCCGTGATCAACGCGGCCGGCGGTTCCGCGCTCGCCGAGCCCGCCACCACCTACCTGCCGAACCAGAAGTCCTTCGGCTACACGCCGTACGACCTGTTCCCGGCCGGTGAGACGGGCAACCCCGCCAAGGCCAAGGAACTGCTGAAGGAGGCGGGCTTCCCGAACGGGCTGACCGTCACGCTGACGCATTCCAACGACAAGAACCCCGAGACCGGCCCGGAGATTGCGACCGCGCTCCAGGACGCGCTCAAGAAGGCCGGCATCACCGTCAAGCTCCAGGGCCTGGAGGAGAACGACTACTCCGACACGATCCAGAGCGTGAAGACCGAGCCGGGCCTCTTCCTCGCCCACTGGGGTGCCGACTGGCCTTCCGGCGGCCCCTTCCTCGCCCCGATCTTCGACGGCCGCCAGATCGTCACGGATGGCGCGAACTTCAACTCCGCCCAGCTGAACGACAAGTCCGTCAACGACGAGATCGACGCGATCAACAAGCTGACCGACCTGGACGCCGCCGCCAAGCGCTGGGGCGCCCTCGACAAGAAGATCGGTGAGCAGGCCCTGACCGTCCCGCTGTTCCACCCCGTCTACAAGCGGCTGGTCGGCAAGGACATCAAGAACGTCGTCATCAGCGACTGGACGGGTGTCCTCGACATCTCCCAGGTCGCGGTCAAGTAGTCCATACAGATACTCAATGGCGATCAAGTAATCAACATGAGTCAGGCACTCCACGCCACCGAGGCCCCCGGGACGGACATCGCCGCCCCGGGGGCCTCCGGTGCCCGTCAGTTCTGGCGGCGGCTGCGCGCGCAGCGGGCCGCCATGGTCGCGGCGGCTGTCGTCGCCCTGCTCGTCCTGGTCGCGCTCGCCGCGCCCCTCCTCACCGCCCTTGAGGGCCAGGACCCCACCACCTACCACCCCGACCTGGTCGACTCCGCGCGCGGCGGCGTGCCTCTCGGCTCCTTCGGCGGCGTCAGCGCCGACCACTGGCTCGGCGTCGAACCGCAGACCGGCCGCGACCTGTTCGCACGCCTCGTCTACGGCGCCCGCGTCTCCCTCGGCGTCGCCCTCGCGGCGACCGTCGTCCAGATCGTCCTCGGTGTCGTCGTCGGCGTCACGGCCGCGCTCGGCAACCGATGGGTTGATCAACTGTTGAGCCGGATCACGGACATCATCGTCGCGATGCCGCTGATCATCATGGCGCTGGCGCTGCTGGCCGTCGTCCCCGCGAGCTTCCCGCGCCCGGTGCTCGTCGCGCTGGTCATCGGGTTCGTCGCCTGGGGGACGATCGGCAAGATCGCCCGCGCGCAGACGCTCAGCCTCAAGGAGCGCGACTACGTGGCCGCCGCCCGGCTCAGCGGCTGGAGCACCTGGCGGATCGCCCACCGGGAGCTGCTCCCCGGGCTCGCCGCGCCGGTCATCACGTACGCCGCGCTGATGGCGCCCGCCAACATCGCCATCGAGGCATCCCTGTCGTTCCTCGGCGTCGGTGTCAAACCGCCCACGCCCTCCTGGGGACAGATGCTCACCTCCGCCAACATCTGGTACCAGACGGCCCCGCAGTACCTGCTGCTGCCCGCCGGCGCCCTGTTCGTCACGGTGCTGGCCCTCATGGTCCTCGCCGACGGCGTACGCGTCGCCCTCGACCCGCGCGCGGCCTCGCGTCTGCGCGTCGGGACGGGCCGCAAGCAGGAGGCCAAGGCCGATACCGCGAAGGAGGCCGCCGAGTGAACGGCCTCGCCGGATTCCTCGTGCGCCGGGCGGTCGGCGTCGTCCTCACGCTGATCGCCCTCTCGGCGGTCATCTACGTGGTCTTCTACGTCACCCCCGGCAACGTCGCCCAGATCACCTGCGGCCCGCGCTGCTCGCCGGAACAGGTCCGCCAGGTCGCCGAGCAGCTGAAGCTCGACGACCCGCTGTACGTGCGCTACTGGGACTTCCTCCAGGGCATCGTCGTCGGCCACGACTACTCGACCGGGACGTCCGTCGAGCACTGCTCGGCGCCCTGCCTCGGCATGTCGTACCAGAGCGGCCAGCAGGTCACCGAGACGATCCTCGGCAAGCTCCCCGTCAGCCTGTCGCTGGTGTTCGGCGCGATGGTGCTGTGGCTGATCCTGGGCGTCGGCACGGGCGTGCTGTCGGTGTGGCGGCGCGGCCGGTTCACCGAGCGCGCGCTGACCGGCGTCACTCTCGCCGGGATCGCCATGCCGGTCTTCGTCATCGGCCTCCTGCTGATGATCGTCGTCTGCGGGCAGCTCGAACTGCTGCCGTTCCCGCAGTACGTCAACTTCTCCGACGACCCCGAACAGTGGGCGTGGAACCTCCTGCTGCCCTGGCTCACCCTCGCGCTCGCCGAGGCCGCCTACTTCGCGCGCCTGACGCGCACGTCGATGCTGGAGACCCTCGCCGAGGACCACATCCGCACCTTCCGCGCGTACGGCGTCGGCGAGCGGGCGATCATCGGACGGCACGCCCTGCGCGGCGCGCTCGCCCCGGTCATCGCCCTCAACGCCAACGACTTCGGCAGCGCGGTGGGCGGCGCGGTTCTCATCGAGACGCTGTTCGGGCTCCCCGGCATCGGGCAGGAGCTGGTCCACGCGGTCAGCGTCGTCGACCTCCCGGTCGTCGTCGGCATGGTCCTGGTCATCGGGTTCTTCGTGGTCCTCGCCAACGCCGTCGCGGACGTCCTGTACGCGGTGGCCGACCGACGGGTGGTGCTCGCGTGAGCCTCGTGGAAGTCAGCGACCTGACGGTCGAGTTCGGCGCCCTGAAGGCCGTCGACGGCCTCTCCTTCACCCTCGCGCCGGGCGGGGCGCTCGCCCTGGTCGGCGAGTCCGGCTCCGGCAAGTCCACCGTCGCCTCGGCGCTCCTGGGCCTGCACCGGGGCACAGGCGCGCGCGTGCGCGGCTCCGTCACCGTCGCCGGGACCGCCGTCCAGGACGCCTCGGACGACGATCTGCGGCGCCTGCGCGGCGGGAAGGCGGCGATGGTCTTCCAGGACCCGCTGTCGTCCCTCGATCCGTACTACGCGATCGGCGACCAGATCGCCGAGGTGTACCGGGTGCACACGCGCGCGGCGAAACGTGCCGCACGCGCGCGTGCCGTCGAGGTCCTCGACCGGGTCGGCATCCCGGACGCGGCCCGCCGGGCCCGTTCACGGCCGCACGAGTTCAGCGGCGGCATGCGCCAGCGCGCGCTGATCGCGATGGCGCTCGCCTGCGAACCGGACCTCCTGATCGCCGACGAGCCCACCACGGCCCTCGACGTCACCGTCCAGGCCCAGATCCTCGACCTGCTGCACACGCTGCGCGAGGAGACCGGCATGGGCCTCCTGCTGGTCACCCACGACGTCGGCGTGGCCGCCGAGAGCGTCGACGACGTCCTCGTCATGCGGCACGGCAGGCTCGTCGAGCACGGCCCCACCACGGACGTCCTGAGCGCCCCGAAGGACGCCTACACGCGCGAGTTGCTCGGCGCCGTCCCGCGCGTGGACGCGCGCCGCACGGGCTCCGAGGCGACCGACGACGTCGTCCTCGAAGCCACCGGCCTCAGGCGCGAGTTCGGGCGCGGCAGGAAGGCGTTCAGGGCCGTCGACGACGTCTCCCTGACCGTCCGCCGGGGCGAGACCCTCGGGGTCGTCGGCGAGAGCGGTAGCGGCAAGACCACGCTGGGACGCATGCTGGTGGGCCTCCTGAAGCCCACGGCCGGCGAGATCCGCTACGACGGGCGCGCGCACACGCGTGTGGACCCCGCCGTCCAGATGGTCTTCCAGGACCCCGTCTCCTCCCTCAACCCCCGCCGCAGCGTGGGCGAGTCGATCGCCGACCCGCTGCGCGCGCGGGGCGAGAAGGACGAGAAGCGCATCCACGCGCGCGTGGGTGAACTCCTGGAGCGCGTCGGCCTCGAAGCGGCCCACTACGACCGCTACCCGCACGAGTTCAGCGGCGGCCAGCGCCAGCGCGTCGGCATCGCCCGCGCGCTCGCCGCCGACCCCCGGGTGATCGTCTGCGACGAGCCGGTCTCCGCGCTCGACGTGACCACCCAGGCGCAGGTCGTCGCCCTCCTGGGCGAACTCCAGCGCGAACTCGGGCTCGCCCTCGTCTTCATCGCCCACGACCTCGCCGTCGTCCGCCAGGTCAGCGACCGTGTCGCCGTCATGCGCGGCGGCCGGATCGTCGAGGAGGGGC
>DATCQX010001140.1:0-25708 GCA_036569285.1 Streptomyces sp. | reverse complement strand
GCGGTCCCGTCGAGGCCGGTGTGGGCGACGACGATGTCCAGCGGCCTGGGGACGAGCCCGCGGACGTCGAAGAAGGACAGGCAGCCCTCGTACTGGGTGTCCTGGTCCGCGGAGGACTCCTCGACCGAGGCGTTGAGCAGCGCGACCGGTTCCGTACCGGTCTCGGGAGGGACGACGACGGCGGCGGAGCGGTCGATGCCGAGCTGCGGGGCGGCAATGCCCATGCCCTTGCCGAAGGTGTGCAACTCCCGTACGCGGCTGATGGCGTCGAGGAGTTCCCGGACGACGTTCTCGGCTTCGCCGGCTTCCGCGGGGAGGGTGAACGGGCGGGCGGGACGGGCGAGTACGGGGTCGCCTTCCTGGACGATGCCCGCGCTCGTCATGGCCTGGCTCGCGGAAGGGGTGTTCACGGGCGGGTTCTCTTTCATGTCGTCGGGCGTGCCGGGTTCGGGCTTGAGACGCCACTCCATGCGGTACCGGGCGTGCAGGGGCGGGTCCATGGTGCTCCAGGTGAACACCGTCCTGCCTGCTGTCTCCGTCCGCTGCGGCGGGGTGCGCAGCGGTGTGAAGTCCGTGGTGAGGGAGGTCTCGGTACCCCAGACGGTCGGATCGCTGTTGGCGGGGAAGGCGAGTTGCACGGACAGGAGCCTGGTCGGCAGCCGGACGGCCCGCTGGAACCACGGCCCCCACTTGTCGCGGCTGACGCGGTAGGAGTAGGCGATCTCTGTCTCCTGGCCCGGGTAGAGGGGGTAACGGCTCGTCGGGCTGCGGAAGTTGAGCCACACCTCTTTGAACGCGTCACGGTCGTGCTTGACGGTCCACTCCATGGGCTCGTCGCCGCAGTGGGCCTCAAGGGCGAGTTCGTCCCAGGTGAGCGGGTTGCGCCGGTACAGCTCGTTGGACCGCTGGGGATCGGACGGATAGCGGTCCACGGCGATCCGTACGAGGTAGCGGGTGATGGGCTCGGTGCCGTCGTTGCGCAGCCGCCGGCGCATCCGCAGGTGGTACACGCTGCCGTCGAAGCCAAGGGCAGCGTCGTCCTCCAGGACCACCAGCCCCGACGAGGGCACGGCGTCTGCCGCCTCCGGCGCGGGAGGCGCCGTGCTGGCGGACTGCCACGCCTTCCACAGAGCCCCACCCGCGTCGAGCTGCGTGTCGGCGTTGCGCGCCAGGGTGGCGCTGCCCTGCTCGCGGCCGGCTTCGAGATGGCTCACGTAGGACGGGTCGACGTGGAGGCGCTGCGCGAGGGCTCGTTTGGACAGTCTGCGCACGGTGCGCCACCGCGCGAGTTCTGTGGCGAAGGTACTGGGGGGTTTGCGGTCCACTCCGCCCAAGTCGCGATTCCTTCCGAGGAGTTGGCCGTGAGGGTGAGTGAGTGCTCCTCACCGTCGCTTCATCCTGCCCGCCGGAGGCCCCATGGTGCCAGGCGGCAAGCGCGGTCACCGCCCTCGCCTGGAGCTGTTTCCGGGGCCGCCCCACAGAGGGGGCGCGGTCGCGCCGGTCGTTCGTCCCTCCAGTTGTCCACCCACCCGCTTCACTTCCAGGGAGACCCCAGCCAGTGCAGTACATCGTCCGTCAGGAAGCCGGCCCCGAATACGACGCGCTCGGGGAACGTCTGCAGCAGATCGCTGCCAGCACCGCCCCGTTGGTCGCCGAAGTCACCGGCCTCGCCCTGCCGGAATCCCTCATCATCCACACCGTGACGCTCCAGGACTGGCAGCGCATCCTGCGGATCAGTTCGAAGCAGCAACTGGCGGCGGAAGCCCTGGAACTCGGCGCCCGCTCCAGGATCGGCGCCGAGTTGCTGCGCCACGTCCGGCTCGTGGCCCATCGCAGGCTGTGGCGACTGCTGTCGGCCCGGGTCGTCACGGTGGCGCCCGGCCACTGCGAGCTGATCATCATTCCCGAGGTCCTCCGGCACTGCGGGCACCTCGATGACGGCCCCGTCCTGCACAAAATAGTCGCGCATGAGACCGCGCACCTGGCGCAGTCCAACGGCGCCACAGGTGTATGGGCTGCTCATAACAGCTTCTTCCCCGGCCAGCGGGGCATCTGGAACCGGGACTACCACTACCTGGTCGAAGGACATGCCGATTGGGCGGACCAGCAGATCACTACTGAGCTCTTCGGGTCGCCGGTGCGGGTCGACGAGGTCCGCCCGAACTCCTCCGCCCGCAACCGCAAGTTCAAGAGTTCTCTCCGCGAGGTGGCTCGCATGAGGCAGCGCCATGCCGTCGCGGACATCACCCAGATCGTCAGCGCCCACGGACTGAGCGGCTTCAACCGCGTCTGGACCACCCCCGACTTGGTACCGCTGAGGTCCGAAAGCAAGACACCGGATACCTGGCCATGCCGTTTCGCGTAACCGTGTACGCATCAGCCCGGATCCGTGACGCCTCGGTCCTCCAGCCCGCCCCACACACCGCGGTCGCGCCGGCGGACCTTCTCCCGCCACTGGCGGGAGAGTCCGGCGTCGGCGGCACTGCCCCGATACCCCGCAGTTACTGGGTTGGGGCGGGAGCAGCCGCTCTGGCTGAAATCGGAAGAGATTCAAGGAAAAACCGCCTCCGGAGGCACCATAGATGAACCTCGAATACCAATTAGCAGCATCCGACAAAAGAACCCTCAGTGAATATCCATACAGGAGTCCGGCGGCGATATTCAATTCGTGCGCGGACCCGTATGTAAGATTTCGCCGTCCGCATTCTCCCGAGATTGTCGACTATCTGGCACATCTGTGTTCTCCCTCTGCCCGGCTGCTTGATATCGGCTGTGGTCCGGGCACACTCGGGCTGGATCTCGCGGAGCGCGGGTTGCGGGTCACGGGGGTGGACGCTTCGCGGGAGATGCTGGATCAGGGGCGTGAGTGGGCTGAGCGGCGGGAGCTGTCAGGGCGGGTGGAGTGGCGGTGCGCGGACGCCGTGCGCGTGGACGAAGTCGTTCCCCTAGGGGAGTTCGACGGGGCGGTCGTCGCGGACGCGTTCCACTGGTTCGACCGTGAACGGGTCCTAGCGGCTCTCGACCGGGTGGTGGTACCGGGCGGGTTCGTCGCTGTGGTCGGGTACCGGGCCCCAGGGACGCAACGGGAGTGGTGGCACCCGCTGCTGGTCAAGCTGCGCGAGAAACACCTCGGGCGCGCGGACCTCGCCGGCCCGGACACCTCCTATGTCCCGCTTCGGGTCGGGCATGAGGAGGTGGTGCGGGCGTCGGCATTCTGCCGCGTGGCAGTGCTGAGGGCCGACTACCGGCGAGTGTACTCGCTGGACGAACTCATTGGGCTGCAACGCACATTCGCGTTCTCGTCGGCAGCCACGCTGGGGGAGCGGCAGGAAGCGTTCGAGGCGGATGTGTGGTCAGTACTGAGTGCTTTGCAGCCGTCCGGCCGGTTCGAGGCCACGTTGCAGGCGGCGGTGATCGTGGGCCGCCGCCCGGATTCCTCCTGACCGCCTCTGCCGTTTAAGCGGCGGCATCTCCGTTCGTCGTCGGTCTCGTCCCGTCAGGGCCGGCACTTCACTCTGTATCTTCTGGGAGGGTTTGTGAAAATCACTGTTGTCGGGTGCGGGCGGCTGGGCGCACCGTATGCCGTCGCGCTAGCCGAGGTCGGCCACGATGTCACGGTCGTGGAGATCGATCCGGGACTGCTCGCCGTGCTCCGCGCGGGCCGCTGTCCGTTCGACGAGCCCGGCATGGACGCGGGTATCCGCAGGAACGCCGATGCGGGCAGACTGCGCTTCACCGGCTCGTTCGACGAGGCGGTCAGTGACGCGGAGCTGGTGTTCCTCGCCGTGCCGACGCCCCAGGCGCCCAACAGCGCGACGATGGATCTCACAGCCGTGGAGGACTCCGTGCGGCAGGTCGTCCGTCGGCTGGCCCGCGATACCGTCCTCATCGGAAAGTCGACTGTCCCGGTCGGCGCCTCCCAGCGAATGGCAGCTCTGGCCGCGGACGCAGCGCCTGCGGGGATTCGGGTGCGAGTCGGGTGGAGCCCAGATTTCCTGCGCGAGGCGCTGTCCTTGGAGACTGCATTGCACCCCGCCCGGATCGTTCTGGGCTGCGCGCCAGGGGACGGGGAGGTGGTCCAGGCCGTCGCGCGCCGGGCGTGGGCGCCCTTCCTTGACGGCGGGGCTGAACTGCTGGTCACCGATTTCGCGTCGGCGGATCTGGCGAAGTCGGCGGCGAACGCGTTCCTGGCAGCGAAGATCTCGTTCGCGAACCTCGTGGACGATGTGTGCCGGGCCGTGGGGGCGGACGCGGACACGGTGTGCCGGTCCGTGGGCCTGGACTCCCGGATCGGTGAGTTCGGCCTGACGCCGGGGCTGGGGTGGGGCGGTTCCTGTCTCGGCAAGGACCTGCGCGCGTTCGCCGACCGGGCGGGGCAGGCCGGGGTCTGGCCGACAGTGCACTTCCTCAGGCTCGTGGACGAGGTGAACTCCGCGCGCCGTACGCTCGCCGTGGAGCACGCGGGCGGCGTCCTGGGATCGGTGGACGGGGCGACGGTCGCGGTGTGGGGCGCCAGTTTCAAGCCGGGCGTGGGCGATATCAGCGACTCGCCCGCCCTCGACGTGGCCGTCCGCCTCCAGCGGGCCGGAGCGAGGGTGCGCATCTACGATCCCAGCGTCAACGCGCTGGTGCGCCGCGCCCATCCCGCACTGACCGTGGCCGGCACGGCGCGCGATGCCGTCGAGGGGGCCCGGCTGCTGATGGTCCTGACGGACTGGCCCGAGTTCGCCGGCCTCGATCCCGCAACGCTCCCGGACTTCCCCGAGCCGCGGACGGTCGTCGACGCCCGCCGCTGCCTGGACGCCCAGCGCTGGCGCAGCGCCGGCTGGCACCACGAGGTCCTCGGCTACGCCGACGCGCGCGGAGACTCCCGGTGAGCGCCGACGATGCTGCCTTCGCGCCCCGCACGGGGGCGGTCCACCGCGGCGCCGCCGGCACCCGAGGGTTCGCGGTGGCCCCTGTGCGGCACCTGTCCTCCCCCGCGTCCCGGCAAAGCGCCGACGGCCCGTACATTCTGGTCGCTCCCGATCTCACGCCTGCGGACACGGCAGAACTCGACCTCACACAGATCGCCGGATTCTGTACGAGTGGCGGCGGTCCCACCTCGCACGCCGTGCAGGTCGCCTACAGCCTGGGCATTCCCACGGTGGTGGCCGCCGGGGACGGTGTGCTGGCCGTTCCGGAGGGAGAGGTGTGCGCCCTCGACGGCACCACCGGCACTCTCTTCTCCGGCATGGGGGGCGACGACCTGAGCGTGGCGACGGCCTGCCGGGACGAGATCGCTGCGCGCTCCCGCGCCCGCGCCGCAGCCAGTGCAGGCGCCTTCGTGCCGGTCACACTCACCGCCACGGTCCTGGACGTAGCGCAGGCCCGCGGGGTGCGGGCGGCGGGTGCCGACGGCATCGGCCTCCTTGCCACCGAGATGCTGTTCCTGGGCCGCGCGGGGGACCTGGCCGACGAAGAGCAGCACTACCGTGCCTACCAGTCGGTGGCCCGGGCGGCCGACGGCGACGCCGTGACCCTGCGCACCTTGGACATCGGCGGCGACAAGGCGGTGCCGGCCCTGGGCCTGCCGCACGAGGACAACTCCTTCCTCGGGGTACGGGGCCTTCGCCTGAGCCTGCGCCGCCCTGACCTGTTCCGGCCCCAACTGCGGGCGGCCTACCGGGCCGCGCGCGACGACGGGGCCCGCCTGCGCCTGATGTTCCCGATGGTGACCCATGTCGAGGAGTTCCTCCACGCCGCCCGGACGGCACGGGAGATCCAGGCCGAACTGGACGCCCCCGGCCTCCCGTTGGGGGTGATGGTAGAGGTCCCTGCCTGCGCACTGGCCGCCGACCTGTTCGCCCCCCACGTCGACTTCCTGAGCATCGGCACCAACGACCTCGCCCAGTACCTCCTGGCCGCCTCCCGGACCAATCCGGACCTCGCCCACGACCTCGACCCGCTGCACCCGGCCCTTACTCGCACCGTGCACGCGGTCGCCGAGACCGGAGCCGCCCACAAGGTGCCGGTGGGCGCGTGCGGAGGAGTGGCCGGTGACCCCGTGGGGGCCGTCGTCCTCGCCTCCCTGGGCGTCACCTCCCTCACCGTGGCCCTGCCTCACCTCCCCGAGGTGCGCGACGCGCTGTCGCGGGCCGACGCGTCCTGCTTGCGGACGGTGCGCGAGTACGCCCTCGCCGCTGCTGGACGCCGCGATCTGCACGACCTGGTCACCTCGCTCCTCGGCCTCTGACCCGCTTGCTGTCCCCGTGCCCGCCGCGTGGCGGGCCCGTGAAAGAGAAGGCCCCTTCATGTCCTCACGCACCCGGCGGCCGGTCAGCATCCTGCTGGTCGGCGGCTGTGGCCACTGGGCCGCGGCCACGAACCACATCCCCGCCGTCCTCACTCTCAAGAAAGAAGGGGTGCCTGTGCGCGTGGCCGCCATCTGCGACCCTCGCGACCCCTACGACCCCGCCCTGCTGCGGCACATGCCCCACCTGGACACCGTCGTGGGCCAGGACCGGCCCGCGTGGATCCGCCCCGAGCCCGGCGAGCCGCCCGCAGTCCTGGAGCACCGGCTGCACCAGGCCCATCGGGCTCACCGCTTCGACGCGGTGATCGTCGCATGCGACCCCGTCGCCCACTACCCCTATCTGAAGTGGGCGACCGGCTACGGCATCCACGTCCTGTGCGACAAACCGATCGTCTGCGTCGAGGACGCCGCCTGGAACCCCGCGCGCGCCGCCCTGATCCAGATTCAGTTCGCCACCCTGCTGCGCTCCCACCGCGCGCACGCCGGCCGCCAGGTGTTCGCCATCCCCTTACGCCGCAGAGCCAACGACGCGTTCCTGCACGCCGGACGGCTGATCCGTGACCTGCACGACACCCACGGCCAGTCCCTGACCATGGGCCACATCGCCGTCTCCGGCGGCCACTTCCGTCTGCCCGAGGAATACGCGCTGGGAGACGCACACGGCTACCGCCACGGTGTGGGGGCGCTGTCCTTCTCCAGTTACCACTACCTCGACGAGATCACCCGCTATCTCCTGCTCGCCCCCGGACAGATCACCGGACTGCGCCTGACCCTGCAGTACGTCCGCCGCGTCGGCGACCACCTCGCCACCGGTCTCAACGAGGCCCTCGGCGCCCTCGTACGGCCCCTGTCCGAGGCCGCACTGCCCGACCGGGAACTGTCCGACCGCATCCTGCTGGCCGAAATGGACTTCGGGTTCACCCTCGAACTCCTCGACGCACGCCACCGCAACCTCGGCGTCCTCACCTACCAGTACACCTCCAACTCCTACTCCCACCGCGCCGTCGGCGTCCTGGCCCGCGACGCGGACGACACCGTCCCCTACCGCGAGAAGGGACGCATGTCCCAGTACGTGATCGACCTGCACCAGGGCAGTCTCCAGCACCTTCGCCTGACGAAGAACGACGCGGTCGGCGACCCCTACCGCATCCGCCTGGAACACCGGCGCACTCCCCTCCTGGACGGCCCGCACCGCCAGGAGACCGTCTACGACGACGCCCACGACGGCAGCACGCTCACCCCTCAGGACATCACCGCGGCGTTCCTCACCATGGCCGCCGGCCACACCCCCGACCCGGCCGTCACCGACGCGACCGCCTTCCTCGACGGGCAAATCCTCACCCACCGGGTGTTCGCCGCGATGTACGAGCTGATCGCACGCGCACACCACGAGGCACAGCCGTCCCCCTCATGTCTCCTGGACATGCCCTGACCCACCCCCCGCTGCCCGTACAGGAAGGACACACATGCCATGGAAACGGCCAAAGCGGTGGACCACGGCATCCTGTTCTACCCCCGTGGGGGATCGTCCCTCGTGGCGAGGAACCTCACCGAACAACTACGCGCCCGAGGACGCCCCGCCCGCGTATTCGCGGGATCACTCGGTGATCCCGGAACGGCCGCGCACGCACCGTCCTTCTACGGCCCCGACCACCTGGTGGCCTCCGACTACAGCCGGGCCGCCTCCGCCCACGGCCACGGCCTGGACCCGCTGGAGGCACCCGTTCCCCTGCATCCCTCCTACGAAGACCGCCCCGGCGCCCCCGACCGCGTGTTCGCCGCCGTCTCCCCCCGCACCACCATGCACCTCGCCGACTACTGGACCCGGCAGTTCACCACGCACGAGGCCGGCGCAGACGGGCTGCTCCACCTGCACCACCTCACTCCGCAACACGCTGCCGCCCACCGTCTCGGCCTCAGCATCGTGACCACCCTCCACGGCACCGACCTGAAATTCCTGCACGAAGCACGCCGCCGGATACACCTGGCCCACGAGCAGGGCCTGACCGTCGCAGGCGTCTGCCAGCGCCTGCGCATCGCTGCGCACGCGCCCGCCACCGCAGCCGGTGAGACATCCGGCCGTGACTGGGAACCCGAGCCGGGCGACCGGTGGGAAAGCTGGCTGTACTCCGGGTTCTGGACGATGACCATGAAGGTCCACGCCCTCCGCAGCAACCGCATCGTCGTCGTCTCCGAGCAGGACCACGCCCTCGCCGAGAAGCTCCTTAGCCTACCGCCGGAGCGGATGGACATCATCCCCAACGGAGTCGACACCCAGCGCTTCCACCCCCGGCCCGTCCCCGGCGACGACGAGAAGCACGCGCTTCTGCACCGGTGGCTCACCGAGGACCCCCAAGGATGGCTCCCGGAGCAAGGCCCGGGCACGATCACCTACTCCCGGGGCGACATCGACCGCATGATCCGCGACAGAAATGGACAAGCACGCCCGCTCCTGTTGTGGATGGGCCGCTTCCTCGCCTTCAAACACCTCGACCTGCTGCTCCACGCCTTCGCCAAGCTCCTCGACAGCGCCCCTGTCCGCCCCACCCTCGTCGTTCTGGGCGGCTACCCCGGCGAGTGGGAAGGCGAACACCCCCACACCCTGGCCGAACGGCTCGGCATCACCGACGACGTGTACTTCGCCGGATGGCGGCCCCACGCCGACCTGATCGACGGCCTGAGCATCTCCACCCTCTTCGCAGCCCCCTCCGTCGGCGAACCCTTCGGCTTGGTCTATCTGGAGGCCATGGCGTCCGGCACCCCCGTCATCGCCTCCGCCAGCGGCGGCCCCCTCGGCTTCATCCGCCCCGACGGCCCCCACCCCACCGGATGGTTCACCGCGCCGGGCGACGCCGCAGACCTCCACGCCACCCTCCTGCAGGCACTCACCCACCCCGGCGAAATCGCCCGCCGGGGACGCAACGCCCGTACCTTCGTCGAACAGCACTACAGCTGGAGCACCATCTGCGACCGCTACGAAGAGGTGTACGACCGCGTCCTGACGCAGACCTCCATCCGGGCGTCCGAGCCCTCGCACGGGAGGAGGTAGAGCGCACCGTCGGACACGTGCCGCCCCGCTGAACGCCCGCCCCTGTCGCACACCGGCCCCGCTGCGGATCAGGACCGCGGGGAAACCGCCGTCGCGTCCTACCGGTGCCGGTCCCGGGTCAGCGGGATGGCTTTCCACGCCTTTTCCAGGATCTCGTTGCGCTCCAGGAACTCGTACGCGGGAAACAGTTCGCGCAGCGTGGTTCCCCGTTGGGCGGCGCTCGCGAGCAGTAGGTCCGCCAGGCTCGTACCGGTCAGGGTGACCGCCTGTTCCAGCTCGTGAATGGAGGCTACGGTCACCGGGATGTCCGCCGGAGGGAAGCCGGCCCTCAGCTCGGGGGTGTTGATCTGGTGAAAGTGCTCAGCGGTGATCACCATGCCGAGCATCGTCCGGTCGCGCGGGATGTGCCCGAACTCGGGGTGATCGCCCGAAGAGATCCTCTTCACGGACTTGTTGATCTGGTCGAAGGCTTTGCCGAGCTGGTCATTGAGGATGTCTGTGAAGTTCGCGGCCCCGAGACGCAGCGGCTCCCCGGGGCGGGTGGACTTGACCTCGACGAGCAGGACCAGGTTGGGGAAAACGACAATCCAGTCCACGGACGTACCGCTCTGCTTCTTGGGGAGCCGGAACCTGATCTCGGGGTGAACCTCGGCGTCGGGAAGCAGGCCGAGCTGACGGCCGACATACCGCTCGAACAGATGTCCGAGGTCGCGGGTGAATGCCTGTCCCTGCTCGGAGCCGCCGTCGCCCCCGGTGTAGTAGAGGCCGAGCGGGCTCGCCTTGCCGAGGACGGCAGCCGGCACGGGGACGAAGTAGCCGCCTTTGAACCCGCCGACCAGAGGCCGGGCCCGGAGCGGGTTGTGGGCGTAGCGGCGCAGCCGCGGGTCCTTTCCAACGGGGTATCGGGTGCGCAGCTTCTGCCGGGTGGTGACGAAGTGTCTCTTCAAGACGGTGTTCAGGTCGGCGCTGGAGCGGATCAGGTCGAACTCGCTCCAGTTGATGGCGTCGTCGAGCCAGGCAGGGCGAAAGCGGCCCCGCAACCGCAGATCGGGGTGCGCCGTGGCCGCCGCCCAGACCAACTGGGCGACGCCGATGTAGTCGGTGACGGAGCAGCCCAGCAGGCGGTGGTCCCAGCCGGGCCGGATGACCTCCAGGTCCTCGGGGTGGGGAGTCTGTACCAACAGGGCGACCGTGCGGCTGAGCTCGGCGTACTTGTCCTCCTGCCAGGTGAACTGCTGGCCGGCGACCCTGAGGAGGAAGCGCTCCAGCCGGTGCTCGCTATCCGGTCCGGTGACGGGGTCGTCGAGGGCGAGGTGAAGCCCGAGGATCTCCCCGAGATCAGCCGCGGTCGCAGGAGCGCGGTCGTCACGGCCGAGGGCCAGGGACACCCACGCCGCGTCCAGCAGAGCCCACGGCGCATACGGGCCGAGACCCTGTGCAGCAAGATCGCGGACGTCCGGGAGACTGCCGCTGGTGGCAGCGATCTGCGCGACCAGCGAACCCGGGGCATGTCGCAGAAGACGCTCTTTGTACTCACGCTCGGATACCGGCTGAGCCGGAATGGGGAACCGCATACCGGTGGATTCTCCTCGATCCCCCTGCTCCCTCACACCAGGTTTTCGCCGGCCAGCCGGACTCCGCAGCCTGTGCGGAACCGTCCCGGCCGCAGACCCGCATCTGTCGGCCTGGTGGCGCCGGACCGAGCCAAAGGTCTCGGTCCGGCGCAGTCGACGTGTGCGGGCCGGTTGTCTGCCGGTTTAGGTCAAAAAGTGGGCGACGGGGCAGTTGTGTCAGGCTGTGATGCGCTTGCACGTACGGTGCGGCGGCCGATGCTCATGTAGGTGAAGCCGAGCGAGGCCATGTGCTGCGGGTCGAGGAGGTTGCGTCCGTCGAGGACGAGGGGGCTGGCCATGGCGGAGGCGACGCGGTCCCAGGGGACGTCGCGCAGTTCTGGCCAGTCGGTGACGATGATCGCCGCGTCCGCGTCGCTCATGGTGTCCACAGGGCTGGGGCAGCGGACTGCGGACGACCAGGGCGGTGTGTCGAGGGGGCGAACGAGCGGGTCCCAGCAGCGGACTGTGGCGCCCTCGGCGAGGAGGCGGGAGGCGAGGATCGTACTCGGGGCCTCCCGCACGTCATCGGTTCCGGGTTTGAAGGCGATACCGAGGAGGGCGATGGTGCGTCCCTGGAGGCGTCCGCCGAGTTCGTCCTTGAGGCGCTGGATCGCGCGGCGCGGCTGGAGGTCGTTGACCTCGATGACGGAGCTGAGCATCTGGAAGGGGTATCCGGTGTTACCGGCCATGGCTCGCAGGGCGCGGGAGTCCTTGGGAAAGCAACTGCCGCCCCAGCCGACGCCCGCCTTCATGTAGTGCGGTCCGAGGCGGTGGTCGAGGCCCACGGCCCGTACGACGTTCTCGATGTCGGCTCCGGTGGCCTCGCAGATCGTCGCGATCTCGTTCGTGAAGGAGATCTTGGTGGCGAGGAGGGCGTTCGCGGCGAGTTTCACCATCTCCGCCGACGGGACGTCCATCTCGACGACGGGGCCGTCCACGCCCTCGTGGAGGGCCGCGACGAGCTTCGCGGTCTCGGGGTCGTCAGAGCCGATGACCACGCGGTCGGGGTGGAGGAAGTCGCGGACGGCGTGTCCCTCTGCGGTGAACTCGGGGTTGGAGGCGTACCCGACGTGCTGGAGTCCTGCCTGGTCCATCACTGCTCTGACCTGTGCGCCGGTGCCGACGGGGACGGTGCTCTTCACGACCACGGCCTGGAGGTGGCGGGCGTCGCGCAGGGTGTCGATGACCTGCCAGATCCGGGACAGGTCGGCGTCTCCGGACTGGGTCGGCGGGGTGTCTACGCACACGTAGGCGACGGTGGCCTCGCGGACGGCTTCCTCGGCGTCGAGGGTGAAGGTGAGGTGGTCGGTGTGCTGCGCGATGAGCTCGCCGAGTCCTTCCTCGTGGATCGGGACGCCGCCGCCGCGGAGGACGTCGATGCGTTCGGGCTGAATGTCCCGGACGATGACGTCGTGTCCGAGCTTCGCGAAGCAGGCGCCCGTCACAAGGCCGATGTAGCCCGCACCGAACACGGCGATCCGGTGTTTGTGCAGCATGGGTTGGTTCTTCCTTCCGCGATCGGGGCCGCGTGCCCCGTTCAGGCGCAGTCGACGATAGAGCATGGCGCGCGCTCTCGGAGACGGTGGCGGCAGCACCCAAGCAGGCGAGCCGGGTGGGCCGGCTGCCTGTGGTCTTGTTCTACGGGGTGAGGGCGTGGGGGATGCCGAGTTCGGTGTGGGTGCGGTGGATGAACTCGCGGACGGGAATCTCGCCGCGCCAGGGCGCGAGGGCCTCGGTGAACTCGCTGACGTAGTGCTTGGCCCGGGTGGACCGGACGCGGGTGAGGATGTCGACGGAACGGTGGCCGAAGTCGAGGCCCGCATCGAGGTTCTTGTCCTGGAGGTGGGCGGTGCCGACGATCGCCAGGCGCATGCCGACGGACCGGGTGAAGATGCCGGACGGCATGGCGGCTGCCTGGCCGTTCCATGCAAGAGCCGCCGTGGGCATCCCCAGGTCGCGGAAGATCTCGGTGGCGTCTGCGGAGAGCCGGGCGTGGGTGTAGAAGTCGGCCCAGGCGGGTTCGTCACCGCTGTCGTTGCGCGCCTGTTCCAGCAGGTCCTCGGAGAGTTTGAGGGTTCGGGAGGCTGCACGGGGGTCCGCGGCGCGGGCGTGGGCGCGGGCCTCGATGAGTTTGGTGAACGCCAAGACGCGGGGTACCGCGCGGCCTTTGGCCCGCTCGTAGGCGCCCTGGGCCATGTCAATGGCCTCGGCGGTGAAGCCCCGCAGGAGGGTCTGCATGGCCATGGTGGTCAGGACATAGCAGCCGAGCTGGACATCGCCGCCGGCGCGGGCGAGACGCAGTGCCTGGATGAAGTACCGCTGGGCGGCGTCGTGCTGGCCGACGTCGAAGGCGGTCCAGCCCGCGAGGCGGGAGAGTTCAGCGGTCACTGAGAACAGGTCGCGGCCGGTGGTGTCGCAGTAGCTGCCGTGCAGGAGCGGCGCGGCGCGGTGGGCGAGGCAGTCGGTGACGGAGTTCGCTTTCCAGTTCCCGCCGCCGTACTTGGAGTCCCACCGGCGCGCTTCGTCGGCGGCCTGGCGTAGTTCGCCGAGGTCGGCGCGGCCGACTCGCCGACCGCCGTGGTGGGCGGCGGTCTCGTCGGCCGGAGTGACGAGCCACCGGGTGACGGGGGTGGTGAACGCGGAGGCGGCGAAGCCGGATGAGGTCATGAAATCGCGGCGGTTCACGGTGCTCCAGAACGTGGTGGCGGTGCTCACGGCGTCGGCGGGATCCCGGGGAAAATCCAACCCGATCGAGGCATCGCTTGTCTGCGCCTCGGCCATACCGATCTCGCTGAGGCTGACGGGCCGGCCGAGCCTCTCGCTCAGGGCCTGTGCCAGCAGCGTGGGCACCGGCCATTTCGGCGTCATGCCGCGCCGGCACCAGTTGACGACCGATGTGTGATCGTAGCTGGTGGTCAATCCGGCTTTGGGCGCGAGCTGGTTGACGCGCAGCGCCAGGGACTTGTGGCTGGCGCCGCTGGCCTCGATGAGCCGGGTCAGGTCCGTGTTGGGCGGGCGGGTGCGGCGGGCGGTGGATGCCACGGTCTTCTCCCTCGACGGTGACGTGGCCACGCGAGACCCCGGGCCGGGTGGGCGGGTACGAACGGGCGTAAGAGGTACCGGGGTTCGGAGCCGGCCGTGCCGAGGAATCGTCGGCGCGCTGTGCGCTGTGTCACAAAGCGTAGGGCCTCGTGGGCCCCTCCGGGCCGAGTCTGCAATTTGTGAGCCCCCCTGTGAGCCCTCCCCCGGCTGTGGGCCCGGCGGGTGTGATGAGGGCCTGGTCCGCCGCCGGGCTGCGCGCGTTTTCCCCGGCGGCGGACCGCCGCCACACCACCACTGACTCGGGGGTGAACCAGACATGTGCGGAATCGCAGGACTTGCTGGAGCCGACGCCGTCCGGCACGAGCGCACGGTCGCCGCAATGGGTGCCTCGCAGGCGCACCGGGGGCCGGACGGCACGGCCCACGCCGCCGCGGGAGACGGGCTGGCGGTGCTGTCCATGAACACACTGCTGATCGTCGACCCGCTGGCGGAGCCCGGCCCGTACGTCGACCACGCCTCCGGTGTGGTGCTGGCGTTCAACGGCGAGATCTACAACTATCGCCGGCAGGCCGATGCCTGGGGGATTGAACTCGGGGAGCGGGAGACGGACGCCCACCTCGTGCTGCGGGCCTGGGCCAGTCTCGGGCCGTCCTGTCTTGAAGGGCTGGACGGCATGTTCGCGCTCGCCCTCTACGATCCGCGCAGCGCGACGCTGTTCCTGGCCCGCGACCGGCTGGGGGAGAAACCGCTGTACTGGCGCCTCGACGGACGACGCCTCGCGTTCGCGTCCGAGGTCACCACCCTGACCGGGTACGGGCCGGCGCCGCTCGTTCTGCGGCCCGAGGTCTCGGCGATCGAGACGCCGGTCGGTGCCGACACCCCGTTCCAGGGCATCCAGCTGCTGGCCCCCGCCACCGTTCTGGCGTTCGACGTGACGACGGGCTCCCTGGAGCAGCGTGCCTACTGGCGACTGGGCACCCGTCAACTCGTCGATATGCCGTACGACAAGGCGCTGTCGCTGTACTCCTCCGTCCTGGCCGAGCAGGTGGCGCTGAGGGCGCCGTCCGGTGACTTCGCGCTGCTGCTGTCGGGCGGGCTGGACTCGTCGGTCCTTGCCTACCTGCTGCGCCCGCCGGTGTGTGTGACGGTCCGTTATCCGGGTCAGGACCGCCTCGACGAGTCGGAGACCGCGGCCCGGGTCGCGTCCGACGTCGGCGCCGACCTCGTGATCGTCGAGCCACAGTCCCATGACTTCATGAGCGCGCTGGCGCACATGACGTCCGCGCTGGACTACCCCATGGGCAACGCGTCCACGTTCTCCGAGTACATGGCCTACCGGAAGATCGCTGCCCTCGGTCTGCGGGTCGTGGTCGGCGGACTGGGCCCGGACGAGTTTTTGATGGGCTACGTCCGCCACGCCCTGGTGCTGTTCGGCGCCGAAGCGGTCCTGGCGGCGGGAATGGACGCCTACCGGCCGCTGGCCGCGAAACTCATGCACCCCGCCGGACAAGATCCCGACCCCGGTGAGACGGTCAGCCGGCTCGTACTGCGCGGCCCCGACCCCGACGGCCGCATCCGCGAACTGATCACCGACGCGATGCGGCAGGCCGACGGGGACCTCGCCCGCGCCCTGACCCTCGCCGACCTCGCCACCGCCTGGCGGCCCCTGGTGATGACCAGCGACAAACTCGCCTCGTCCTTCGCACTGGAACGCCGCTCCCCTTATCTGGCCCGGGCCCTGGTCGAGTTGTCCTACGGGCTGCCGGTCCAGCACAAGATCGCCTACCCGGCTGCGGGCAAGCGGATCCTGCGGGACGCCGCCCGGGCTCTGGGCCTGCCCCCGGAGGTCTGGGCCAGCCGCGACAAGCTCGGCTTCGCCTCCCCGGTCCCCGCGTGGCTCACCGGCCCGCTCGCGACCTGGGCCGACGAACAGATCCGCACCGCGCTCGCCGGGGCTCCCGCACCACTGCGGCCTCTCCTGGAAAGGGGTCTCAAACCGGGCGGCCGGTTCGACCGCACCCGCATGCAAGCTCTCATGACCGCCGCCTGGCTGAGCGACCGACCTCAAACCGCTGCCGCATGACAGCCACACCAGTCACTACGGTGTCCGCATGCACAAGGACACCTCCACCGCCCCCGAGACCCCCGCCCGCGGCGCTGTCGCGATCATCATCAACCGCCGCGGTGAACTCCTCCTCCACCTCCGTGACGACCTGCCGGGCATCGCCTGGCCCGGCCACTGGAGTGTCCTGGGCGGCGGATGCGACCCCGGTGAAACGCCCCAGCAGGCCATCATCCGCGAACTCGACGAGGAAGCCGGCCTGACCGTCGACGACCTCACGTATCTCTTCGCGGTACCGGACCTGCACGGCTCCGGCCAGGTAATCGATTTCTTCTCCGCCTCCTGGGACGGCGACGAGAGCACCCTGCCGCTCGCCGAAGGCGTCAAGCTCCAGTTCTTCGCCCCCGAACACCTCTCCATGCTCACCATCCCGCCGTTCATCCGAGACGGGATCCACCGCCACCTGGCCGCCCGGCCCTCCTGAACCCCCCTCCGGCAGGGCACGGGTGGGGCCGCCGCCGGCCCCACCCGAAGGGACACCCCTCGAATGAAGATGACCGTCGTCGGCTGCGGCTACCTCGGCGCCACCCACGCCGCCTGCATGGCCGAACTCGGCCACGAGGTCCTGGGCCTGGACACGGACGCGGACAAGGTCCGCACCCTCAACACCGGGAAAGCGCCGTTCCACGAACGCGGCCTCGACATCCTCCTCGCCCGGCACACCGCCTCGGGACGGCTCCGCTTCACCACCTCCTACCCTGAGACCGCCGCCTTCGGCGACCTGCACTTCATCGGCGTCGGCACCCCCCAGAGGCCCGACAACCACGCCTACGACCTCTCCCACCTCTTCGACGCCGTCCGCACCCTCGCCCCTCACCTCACAAGGCCGTCGGTCATCGCAGTCAAATCCACCGTCCCCGTCGGCACCGCGCCCCGCGTCGCCGAACTCCTCCACGCCCACTCCCCCGCCGGCACAGAAACCGACCTCGCGTGGAACCCTGAGTTCCTCCGTGAGTCGTTCGCCGTCGAGGACACCCTGCACCCCGACCGTCTCGTCCTTGGGGTCGACACCCCCGGCTCCAGGGCCGAGACGGTCCTGCGCGAGGCGTTCGCAAAGCTGATCGACGCGGGCACGCCGACCATCGTCACCGACTGGGCGACAGCCGAACTCGCCAAGGGCTCCGCGAACGTGTTCCTTGCAACCAAGATCTCCTTCATCAACGCGATGGCCGGAGTCTGCGAGAAAGCCGGCGCCAACATCGGCGATCTCACCGACATCCTCGGCCACGACGACCGCATCGGCCGCCACGGCATGCGCTCCGGCCTCGGATTCGGCGGCGGATGTCTGCCCAAAGACCTGGGCGGCTTCATCACCCGTGCCGATGAACTCGGCGCCCAAGACGCCGTCGCACTCCTGAGGGAGACCGCCGCCGTCAACGCACACCGCCGCCAGCACGTCGTCGATCTCGCACTCGAAGAACTCGGTCCCGACCTCCGCGGCAAACGCATCGGAGTCTGGGGCGCCTCCTTCAAACCCGACACCGATGACATCCGAGACTCCCCCGCCCTCGCCGTCGCCAGCGCCCTCCGAAAGCTGGACGCCGGCGTCACCGTCACCGACCCCCGAGCCCTTGACAACGCCCGCAAGCTCTACCCCGAACTCGACTACAGCGACGACCCCGTCGCCACCGCTGAGACCTGTGACCTCCTCCTACACCTCACCGAATGGACCGCATACACCCGCATCGACCCCCACCGCCTCAACGCCTGCACCCTCACACCGAAACTCATCGACGCACGCGGCACCCTCAACACCCGCCACTGGCAGGCAGCCGGCTGGCACACCCGAACCCTCGGACACGCCTGAGCCGCACGCCTCACCGGACAATCCCGCACCGAGCACGAAGAGGCCGTTCAGTCGAAGGCGTGGACGATGCTCTCGATGATGGCGTGTACGCCACTCCAGTCGGCGGTGTCGTTGCACCGCTCGCGTAGGGCGTTCCCGATCTTCTCCTCAAACGCTCGGTGCACGAGGCCCTTGTGCGTCTTCGACCAGGAACCGGCAAGCAGCCGCTGCAGCCCGTCCGGTGTGGCGTGGTCGGCGCATTCCGCCGGCTGTCGGCCGTTCTCGCGGCCCACCAGCCCCAGCAGGCCGCGCACGCAGTCCCGCAAAGAGTGCAGCCTGGGCTTGGGCAGGCAGGTGCCCGGCCAAGCCCAGGTACGTGATCACTGATGCTTCGACTGGCTGAGCGAGGGTGTTGCGGCTCGGTCGAAGGGCAGGTCTTTCAAGGGGAGTAGGTGTTTCGTCAACTCCGGCACCGCCTTCGACAGGCAGTCCATGGCGATTCCCAGGGCCTGTCGGTGTTCGCGTGCGAAGAGGTGATCGAACGCCGGCGCCTTCCAAGCATCGCCGCCGAGTAGGGCGTCGAATACCGCCAGGTCGATGGTCTGCGGCAGCTGGCGGGCGATGGGACTTCGGCGGCGCAACCGTTCGGCCAGGTCCATGAAGTTGACTAGCCACGCTGGTGTCTGCGACATCGCGTCGCGGACGGAGGGGACAGGGCGCTCAATCGCGGGTGCGCCTGCCGATCGGTACGCCTGGTGAATGGATACGAGCTCCTCGCGGAGCAAGGCGTCAGCCATCTGCGCTACTCGCAGGATCTGGCGGTCGTGGGGGTCACCGGTGTTCAGCCCGTGCTCGATCTCTCGGCGCGTCCCGTCTGAACCCACGGTGTCGGTCCGGCCGCCGGCGCGTAGGGCTGCTGATACCAGCGCTTGGAGGACGTGTCCTGCCAACAGCTTGGCCAAGGGGTTGGGAAGAACTGTCCCGGTGCGTGTCGCCTCGTCCAGGGTCAGCAGTGCTCCGAGCACTCTGTGGGGATCGGCCAGGAGTGCGTCGTGTCTGAGGAAGGAGACGAGCCCTGACGGCAGGTCTCCGATCTTCTTGAGTTGCTGGTCCGCAGCAGCGCTCTCCTCTTTGAAGGCAGTTTCCCCGATGGTGGCGAAGTGCTGCGGCAGGTGTTCCAGGACCTGCTCACGACGCTCCAGTTCGGAGTTGGCAAACAGGTCGACTCCGATGTGGCGTGCTACTCCGCGGCCGGCCTCAGTGACGGTTTGGCGAACGAGTACCGAGCGATCCGCCCCGACGAGGGCCTGTAGCCCCCGCAACCACAGAAGGCGGTCCTGTTCCCCGCTCTGTCCGCGGGTGGACTTGCACTCGCTGATGCCGATGTGGGGACGGAGTCTTGAGTCGAAGTCGATCGACAGCACGTCGACGTCCGTTACCGTCCGAGGCCGCCCTCCGACGCTCTGCGTGACGGGGTAGCGTACGCGGACAAGTGCTCCATCCGCGAACTCCGCCCGGGCGAATCGGCGTTCCAGTTCGTCGCCCTTCTCTTTTCCAGCCCTACCAGTCATAGCGCCGCCGCCCCATTTCCTGTCGAATTGCGGCGAGAATATCTTGCGTAGCGCTGGGGCTGGGGGCTGCTTCCTTGGGTGACTGGACCAAGCGCCGTGCTCGCTCCGCTTCGGGGTGGCGGTAGCCACGCTGCCCTTGGAGGGCACCTGACGTGGTGTTTCCGCCTACGTTGTCCTCAAGATAGGTGATGGCTTCCTCGGCGACGTCTGCCTGCAGGAGGACGAACTTCTTGAACCTGTCTGCGGGCTCGACGCGGACGATTCCGGCGGTTTCAAGCATGGAGTAGTCGGTGCCGATGTTGGAGGCGTCTCCTGCCTCGCCGTCGCGTACCAGCTTCCGCAGGAAGGCCGTCGGGGCGAAGAGCCGGTTGCTGGCGAATCGTCGAGCGAACACCATGGAGCCGATGAGCTGACGCACGTGCCCGGAAGGGTCTGCTCCTGTCGGGGCGTCGAACACGGATCGCCCCATGTGCGGAGAAAAGAGGAACGCTCGCTCCTGGCCTCCGAGCGTAGTGACGATAGATCGCAGGAGAAGTCCTTGGGAGACGGCATAGTCCACCCACTTCCGATCCCCGGCCTGGATCTCTTCTTCGGGCATTCCAGCTGTCGCAGCCACCTCCTCCAGAACGCCGCTCAGTGCCGCTCGTACGACCCCATCCTCGGCCTGCAAGGCAGCACGAGAATGATCTTTGTCAACTGCCCAGATATTGGGGTTGAAGAGCACTTCATCCCCGTCAGCGCTCCGCTGACGAACACAGAGGTGCAGGGATTCAAGGTCCTCGATGGCACGAACGGCGATTTCTTCAGGTCCGAGTGCCGCGCACTCCTCCTTTGCCGTCGAGATGGTGATCGGCATGATGGTGGTCATGCGGAGAATCGCGAGAGCCATCACCTCAAGCGGTTCAGGTACGACGATACTTAGAACGCTGTCGGCGCGCTGGTACAGATCGTCGATCGGCGGGATCTTCTCGGACACCACTCTGATGGTGCCCTCATGATCGCGCTCAAGGTCAACAAGGCCCAGTACCTCAAGTGTGGGCAGGAACTCCTTACGGATCTCCCGCTTGCTGATGCCAGCGCTGACCCCAAGGGCCTCGACACGCTCGGGTGAACTGACACCGCCACCCCGTAGGCGGAGCGCGAGTTCGAAGATCTGGCCCGCGAACTCAAGCTGGGCCAGATCAGCCTTGGGCTGACTGGCTCCGTAGGCGCTTAGGTGTCGTGACATGCCGACAAGAAGTTCCGCAGTTGGCAGCAACAGAGTCTCCAAGGAGGCGGCGACGAGTCGCCACAGCGTTGTTGTGGTCCGACGGCTGGGTGACCTCAGCCGCAGTCCATGGTGCGCCACGCCCTGATCGGATAGTTACTTTTTCGGGAGATCCGACCTCGGTGTCGTTAGTGAAAGCTGCTTCTGCCCGCCCGCGCTGTTCCGCTACGCGACCGAGGGCCCTTACCTTCCCAGCGGTTGCCCACGCTGAGAAGCCGCCACTTTGGAAGGGCCCTGCACCATGAAACCATTCGTGTTCCAGCATGCACAGGACGTGTGGCCCGAGGGTAAAACCTTGCTCCACGTCTACATTTGCCCTCGGGAACAAGATCGTGAGCTGACCGCTCTCGCCACACGCGTGTAGGTTCGCAATTCGAATGTCCCTCTCTCATTGACGATGTCCCATGTCCGGCCCAAGGGACAACGCGATGAGACGAACTCCTGTTTGATCGTTCACTCGTCGTAGTGCTGTTCCCGGTCTCGTTCTATGCAACGGCGCCCTACGGTTCGGCTCTAATGACAAGGTTCCACGTTGGGTCTCCTGGGGGCAGCTCAGGGACGTTGGCCCACCGTGACATGCTCGGGCGAGGGAGTAGTTCTCCAGGAGCCAGCGGTCGCTCTCTCCACCCATCGGGCCAGAGGCGCCTATCTCCCCAGCTTGTATTGAAATCCGCGCGAGCGCAGGCTTGCTCAAATGAGACTCCTCCACCGAATATGGCATCATCCAGAAATATCATGCCGGAGAAGGTGACTTTGTTGAAGTTGGCCTGTTGATCTCCAAAATACGTGCGCGCGAAGACGGCCCGCAGCCCGAACCAAGTGCCGTAGAAGTGCCCTGACCCGCCTTCGAACCGAGCATCATTAAAATACGCGTGTCCAGTGAATTCGGCATGGGTGAAATTTGCTCCGCCGATGAAACGCACCTTTGTGAAGTCAGCAAGATGTACCCTGCCGGAGAATGAGAAGTCCAGCAACGTGGCCTCGCTCAGGCGTAGTTCGATATCAGGCCAGAACTTAGAGTCATCGGGTTCCGGGTCGAGCAGCTCAGCAGAATTGAAGCCACCACCAGCGTAGAGGTGGCCAGTCAGGACTCTCTGCGCGGTCAGCCGGACCAGGCGCTCCTGTTCCCAAGCAGCCGCAGTAGCAGCATCTAGTGCAACTCTGGAAGCTCTCTCGTGCTGTGAGAGTCCGGCTAGCTCCGCCTCAGGGGTGGGGACAGGGGGATCAGGTGAGAAGGGCATGCGGAGGTAGGAGCAGATTACGTTGACGATGGTCTGTCGATGGGCGATATGGTCCTGCGCGAGACGCTCGAGAGCGTACAGACCAGCCAGCCGGATTGGAGCGGTGTCGCTGCCAAGTTGGTTGGCGGCGGCGATGTACAGCTCTGTGATCCGGCGCTCCGTGGCATCGTGTTCCGCCGCTGCGTCAACCGTCTCACGGTGAATCTGCTCATGTTCGCTCAGCCACTGGCGGCGCAAGGTCACAAGCAGAGCGGCTGCTCCTCCGGTGCCGGCACCTACCGTGAGAGCGGTCTTGATGGCGTCGAGGCGAGCCTTGGCCCGAGCTTCACCATGCAGGCCGTGGGTCTGGGCCAGCAGCGCCCACAGGGAGATGGAGATGGCGGCGGCCACCATGGCGGCCGCCACGATGGTCCACCACCAGGAGATGGGGCGGAGCGGTCTACGAGGCGTGCTCATCTCGCCATCTCTCCGGCGAAGTGGGACTGCCGCCAGCAGCATCCCGGCGAGAATCGATCAATGAACGCGACGTGGGGATGCCGCGCTGTTCGTCCCCACCACCAGCTGGAGGTTTCTCCTATGGCGTTCTTCGTACGCGATTTCACCCAGCTCCCCCCGTAGCTTCTGCATCTCGTATACCCACAACCTTGGCGCAACTTGCGACCAGTTACAGATCTGATGCGGTCGCCGAAGCGCACGAGGGCATCGACGCAGCCCTCTCGGGATCCAGCAACGCCGCCGACATCACCTACCTGGAGTCGGTCTTCGAGCGGAACAGCGGCTGCTATCGAGGCCGTAACCCGCATCGTGTTCTCGAACAGATGGAGGACGACCTCAAGCTGCTCGGCCACGTCCTGATCCATCCGCACGCCGCCCGGGACCGGGCCACGTTAGTGAGGACCGCTGCCGGGGTCACCGGCCTGGTCGGTATTTACGGGCAACCTCCCGCAACCAACACCGCCTGGAGGCATCAGCGACTACGTTTCCGATCTATGCGAGCCTTCAACTTCAAGCAGGGCAAGGCACCCTGGGACTCCGGAACCCTGCTCCACTGGTACGTCGAGGTGGACTGGGACGACCCGCGCCACGATGCCCTCGCCCAGTTGGTCACGGACTCGAACCAGACCCTTCTGGACGCAGGATTCCCCGTCACCCCAGTCGAACACCGCTGGCTGCACATCACCATCGACCAGATCAGCAGACCCGCCCACCTGATCGACCTAGCCGAGCGAGACAAACTCGTCGCCGAGGTCAGCCACCGCGTAGCCAGCATCGCGCCGTTCACCATCATGATCGGATCCGTACTCAGCTACGCCAGCGGCGCCGTCGCCGACACCCATCCCGATCACCAACTCGCGGCCCTGCACACCGCAGCCCGGGACGGCACCCGCACCACGCTCGGCGATGACGCCTGCCAGTACGAGTTCGGGATTCAGCATCTGACCACGGCCTACGCCTACGCCGAGGCGGACTCCGACGCAGCGCAACGCCTCCTCCGACGAGTCCGGCCCAGCCATGCCCCGCTTCACATCAACGCGGTCCACCTTGTCGACGTCACCGCGGACCCGCAGGCCAAGACGATCACCTGGGAAAGGGTGACGCAGGTCCCTCTCGGCACAGCTCTCTGACCCCCCGGAGACACCCGGCCCGTCCGCACGGGCCATGCAGCGAAAAGGACAAGATCGTGAGACGGAATGCCGGGCCAACCGAGTGAGACAACACGAGAACACGCAGGTCGCCAGCACGGAACGGGACATTCCAATTGCGGACCTACATCCGGGGTGTCCGTGAGGCAACCAGGCACGACCCTCTCACCCACGTCGGCGACGAATGGTTCCACATCACCCTCTACCAGCTGAGTTCAAAAGCCGCCCACGATGTCCCGGAAGCCGAACGGCAGGCCCTCGTCGCCGAGTTGGCCCGGCAGATGCGCTCCATCGCCCCGTTCTCCATCACGGCTGGCAGTCCCCTGGCGTACCCCACCGGGATTCTTTTTGACCTTGGGCCGGACGAGCCACTGAACGCTCTGCGCACCGCAGCCACCCGCGCCTTCGAGGCCGTTTATGGGGCCGACGCGACGGCATACGAGACCGGAGTGCTCCACCTGACGGAGTCGTACGCCACGGCCGAGGTGTCCATGGACCACTTCCACCAGATTCACCGACGCGTGCGACGCGTCCGGCCAAGCCACGCCCCGCTCGGGATCGACTCCATCGAGCTGGTCGACGTCACCGCAGACGCCCAAGCCAAGACGATCACGTGGGATGACGTGGCGAGGATTCCCCTCGGCACGACGCTGTGATCTTACGAAGAGACGTAGCCGTGGCATTGGGGGTCGGTGTGAATGAAGGTCAGCTTCCTGTCTGACTGGAGCACGTGCAAGCAGGTCGCGTGGAGCCCGGGACGGAGCACTTTCGGGGCGTCCTCGGACAGTTCGGGATTGGTCGCAGGATGCTGCTGGGTGATTCGGTCGGAGTGGGAAAGACAGTCGAAGCGGGCCTGATTGCCGCAGAGATGGTTCGTGGGGCGCGCAGCCCTCGCATGAGCTATGGCGTAGGCAGACCCGGGCTCGGGGTGAAACAGCTGCTCGACTTGGCGGGCTCCGCTACGACGCCCGATGAGACGGTCCTGCGTGCGGAGCCGTTCGCACGCAGGAGAATGCGCGCGAAGACGGTCTCCAGGCGGGCACGGTACGTCGAACTGCGGCGGCGGGCCGAAGTACGGGAAGAGAACGGCCGCGACCAGGACCGGGCATCCACCACCAGAGAGCATCGGGTGCGCGACGGCGGCGCACGCGAGGCAGTCCTGCTACGCAGCGAGGGCCAGTGCGAGAGTCCCGACTGCCTGCTCCCCGCCCTGCCCTACCGGACCAAGGCAGGACAGCCCCTTCTGGAGATCGACCACATCGACGACCACGCTGCGGGCGGCCGTGACCACCCGAGTGCCATGATCGCGTTGTGTCCTAACTGCCACGCCAATAAGACGCATGGCGCCGATGGCGCCGCCCTGCGCGAACGCCTGAGGGTCGTGGCAAAGGCACTGGACGCCGACCTCGCGCTTGAAGAGCACGAGGGGGAGCAGCCGCCGTCGCCGACTGGCGACGCCCACCCAGCGACTGTGCCGATGGACACACCTGAGGGCGCCGCTGCCCACCCGAATGCGACACCGAGATGACTTGGCGAACACGACACACGCTGCTCGCGCATCCGCCCAGAAAGCGACACGACCTGCGGGGGGGGGCACGGCATGTGCCGTGACTTACTCAGGCGTGATCGCCGACGTCCATCCCGACGAGCCTCTCAACGAACTCCACACCGCTGTCCGCGCCGCGATCCATGCCGTACGCGGACCCGATGCCACCCGCTATCCAACCAAGGTGCCGCACCTTACGCTCGGATACGCGGCCGAGGAATGCGACTCCGGCCAGGTCCAACGCAAGCTGCGTAACGGGGTACGCTGTCAATCCCCAGATTTCGTAGAGACGTTGGTTATGCGGCCCGGTCTTGTTGATCGAGCCGAGCTCGCGCTTGTTGGATGATCCGTTCGAACTCGACGGGTGGTTGCCCGCTGGCCGCGCTGTGGCGTCGTTTGGTGTTGTAGAAGTCCGCGATCCAGGTGGCGGTCTTCAGTCGCGCCTCGGCGCGGGTGGCGAAACGGTGTCGGTGGACGTATTCGACCTTGAGGACCGAGTGGAACGACTCCGCGGCGGCGTTGTCCAGGGCGGA
>DATCQX010001139.1:0-2415 GCA_036569285.1 Streptomyces sp. | reverse complement strand
GTCCTCCCGCAGCACGAGGTCCTGATCGTCGACGAGGCGCACGAACTGGTCTCCCGGGTCACCGGCGTCGCCACCGGCGAGCTGACCCCGGGGCAGGTCAACCGCGCGGTGCGGCGCTCCGCGAAGCTGGTCGACGAGAAGATCGCCGACCAGCTCCAGACGGCGGCCGAGGGCTTCGAACGGCTGATGGAACTGGCGCTGCCCGGCCGCCTTGAGGAGATCCCCGAAGACCTCAACTACGCGCTGATGGCCCTGCGGGACGCCGGCCGCGCGGTGATCTCCGCGCTCGGCACGACCCGGGACAAGTCCGTCCAGGACGAGGACGCGGTCCGCAAGCAGGCGCTCGCGTCCGTGGAGACCGTCCACGACGTGGCGGAGCGCATCGTCGGGGGCTCCGAGTACGACGTCGTCTGGTACGAGCGGCACGACCGTTTCGGGGCGTCCCTGCGCGTCGCCCCGATGTCCGTGTCGGGCCTGCTGCGGGAGAAGCTCTTCGCGGACCGCTCGGTGGTTCTGGCCTCGGCCACGCTCAAGCTGGGCGGTGACTTCAACGGCGTGGGCGCCTCCCTGGGGCTCGCCCCCGAGGGCGTCGAGGGCGAGGACCTGCCGCAGTGGAAGGGTGTCGACGTCGGCTCACCGTTCGACTACCCCCGGCAGGGCATCCTCTACGTCGCCAAGCACCTCTCGCGCCCCGCGCGGGACGGCGACCGCGCGGACATGCTGGACGAACTCGCCGAACTGGTCCAGGCCGCGGGCGGCCGTACGCTCGGGCTGTTCTCGTCGATGCGGGCGGCCCAGCTCGCCGCCGAGGAACTGCGCGTGCGCATGCCGGAGTTCCCGATCCTCCTCCAGGGCGAGGAGACGCTCGGCGAGCTGATCAAGAACTTCGCCGCGGACCCGAAGACCTGCCTGTTCGGCACGCTGTCGCTCTGGCAGGGCGTGGACGTGCCGGGGCCCAGCTGCCAGCTCGTCGTCATGGACAAGATCCCGTTCCCGCGTCCCGACGACCCGCTGATGAGCGCCCGGCAGAAGAAGGTCGAGGAGTCCGGGGGCAACGGCTTCATGTCCGTCGCCGCCACCCATGCCGCCCTCCTCATGGCCCAGGGCGCCGGCCGCCTCGTCCGCGCCACGGGCGACCGGGGCGTCGTCGCCGTCCTGGACCAGCGGCTCGCGACCGCCCGCTACGGCAGCTACCTGAAGGCGTCCATGCCTGATTTCTGGTACACGACGGATCGCAATCAGGTGCGCAAGTCGCTCGCGGCGATCGACGCGGCGGCGAAGCAGGCGGGGGCGTGAGGGCGTGAAGGCAGGGGCGTGAGGGCGTGAAAAAGGGGGCGAGCGGTGACTCGCCCCCGAGAGCCCTTGAACCGGGCTCCTCTGAGAACCCGGAACCGAGCTCTCCTGAGGCTTCTCGAACAGGCCCCCTGAGGCCCTTCGAACAGGCCCCCGTGAAACAACACAGGGCCCCGGAACCGGCGCAGGGATCCCGGGGCCCAGTCAACAGGGCGGGCCGACCGCACGGCGTGCTCAGACGCGGCGCAGGACGGCCACCACCTTGCCGAGGATCGTCGCGTCGTCACCGGGAATCGGCTCGTACGCGGCGTTGTGCGGCAGCAGCCACACATGGCCGTCCTCGCGCTTGAACCGCTTGACGGTCGCCTCGCCGTCGAGCATCGCGGCGACGATGTCGCCGTTCTCGGCGACGGGCTGACGGCGGACGGTGACCCAGTCGCCGTCACAGATCGCGGCCTCGATCATCGAGTCCCCGACGACCTTCAGCACGAACAGCTCTCCGTCACCGACGAGCTGACGGGGCAGCGGGAAGACGTCCTCGACGGACTCCTCCGCGAGGATCGGGCCACCGGCGGCGATCCGGCCGACGAGGGGGACGTACGACGCGGCGGGCTTGCCCGCGGTGTCCGTCGGCTGCACGGCGACCGACTGGTCGGAGCCGCGCACCTCGTACGCGCGCGGGCGGTGCGGATCGCGGCGCAGGAAGCCCTTCCGCTCCAGGGCCATCAGCTGGTGCGCCACCGACGACGTGCTCGACAGGCCGACCGCCTGGCCGATCTCCCGCATGGACGGCGGATAGCCGCGCCGCTGCACGGAATCCCTGATGACCTCGATCACCCGGCGCTGCCGGTCGGTCAGGCCCGAGCTGTCGGCCCGGATGCCTGGAGGTCGGCCCGGCAGGGAGCGCTTGTGCCCCTCGGGACTGATGGCTTCGTTCATCGCATGCACCGGGTCGAGTCGGCCCTGGGAGCGGTCCTGGGCGGTGATGGTGGCACTGTCTGCGGTGGTGGTCACGGCGGCCCCTCTCGATGGTCTCCCTGCTGGACAACGGTAGTTGCTTTCGAAAGGTTGCGCCAAACACACGTTCGAGTGAAAAACCCCGAAGAGTTGGACTTGATCATG
>DATCQX010001138.1:0-16348 GCA_036569285.1 Streptomyces sp. | reverse complement strand
GGTGGTCAGCGTGCCGCCGCCTGCCCCACCGACTCCACCAGCGGCAGCAGCCGGTGCGGCACCCGCTCCCGCAGCGCGACCTCCGTCCGGGTGCGGACCACGCCCGGGACGCTGATCAGCTTCTGGATGACGTCCTCCAGATGGAGGTTGTCGCGGGCGACCACTCGGGTCAGCAGGTCGCCGCCGCCCGTGATGGAGAACGCCTCGACGATCTCCGGTACGGCGGCCAGCGCGTCGCCGACGTCGTCGAGATGGCCCTGGGTGACCTCGATGTGGACGAACGCGAGGACCGGGTGGCCCAGAGCGGCGGGGGAGAGGGAGGGGCCGGTGCCGGTGATCACCCCGTCCCGCTCCAGCCGGTCGAGCCGTGCCTGGAGGGTGCCCCGGGCGACCCCGAGGATCCGCGCGTACTCCCGCACACTGGTCCGGGGCTGCTCCAGCAGCAGCCGCAGGATGCGCGTGTCGAGTTCGTCCACCGCCATACCGTCGGCCTTCCCGGTGCCCTGATGATCGCCGCCGACTGTACCAATGGCTCAGTCGAGGGGCTTCCGGAGCGACGGGGGAGGGGAGGCTCCGGCTTCCGGCGCCTCACCGCCCCCGAAGCTCCCGCGCCCCCAGGCCCGCCCCCTCAGAGCACCGGCGCCCGAGGCCCGTCCGGCGATTCGTGGCGCCCGTTCACCACCGTCCGCGACACCTCCGCGACCTCCTCCGAGTCCAGCAGCCGGAAGCCGTCCGCGGTCACCAGGGAGACGAGGGGGAAGAGGCGGCGGGAGAGGTCGGGGCCGCCGGTGGCGGAGTCGTCGTCGGCGGCGTCGTACAGGGCCTGGACGACCGCCGTGACGGCGTCGCCCTCGCTCATGCCCGGCCGGTACAGCTTCTTCAGGGAGCCGCGGGCGTAGACCGAGCCGGAGCCGGTCGCCGCGAACCCCGAGGACTCCTCGGAACGACCGCCCGTCACGTCGTACGTGAAGATCCGCCCCTCACCCCGGTCGACGTCGTACCCCGCGAACACCGGCACCACCGCGAGCCCCTGCATGGCCATGCCGAGGTTGCCGCGCACCATCGTGGTCAGCCGGTTGGCCTTGCCGTCGAGGGACAGGGCTGTGCCCTCGATCTTCTCGTAGTGCTCCAGCTCCAGCTGGAAGAGCCGGACCAGCTCGATCGCGAAACCGAGCGTGCCGGCGATCGCCACCGCCGAGTACTCGTCGGCCGGGAACACCTTCTCGACCTCGCGATTGGCGATCACGTTGCCCATCGTGGCCCGCCGGTCGCCCGCCAGCAGCACGCCGTCCGCGTAGGTCGCGGCGACGATCGTCGTACCGTGCGGCGCCTCGAAACCCGGCGTCTGGGGGAGCACACGGCGCGAGGGCAGCAGCTCGGGGGCCTGCGCGTCGAGGAAGTCCAGGAAGGACGACGATCCGGTGGCCGTGAACGCGGACGGCAGCGCGCCGTCGGACTGGTGGTTCATGGGGTCCCTTTCGGTCGGGTCTGGATCGGCCTACCCGACCCGCCGTCCCCGTATGCCGCGGGCGCCCCGATGGTCCGTTGGCCCCACCTTGGACCAGTACCGAAGCATTCGGCTGGGCCAATGGCCCACCCGATTCGAGGTCACTTGAGCCAGAAGGGCCGCAGATGGTCTGATGAACGGGTCGATGGCGCTGCGGAGACCCGCGGCGCCTTTCTCATATCCACAGAGGGGTGGGCGTCAGTGCTGAGGAAGGTGTTCACGGCTCCGGACCCGGGCCGGATGCGGCTGCGTGCCGCGTCCCGGGCGGTCCTCGGCGTCGGCCTCGCGGTCGTGGCCTGCGCCGTCGCCGGGCACTCGCTGGTCGCCGCCGTCACCGGCGGCCTCGCCGCCCTCCTCGCCCTGTTCACCGTGACGGACGCGACCGTGAGGGGGCAGGCCGTCACGACCGCGCTGCTGCCCGCCGTCGGCCTCCCGGTCCTCACGCTCGCCGCCGCCGTCCACGACCGCCCCCTCGCCCGGGGCCTCGCCTTCCTCGCGATCATCGGCGCCGGGGTCTACGCCCGCCGCTGGGGCCCGCGCGGACACGCCCTCGGCGTCTTCGCCTTCATGGCGTTCTTCATCACCCTGGTCCTGAGGACGACCCCGGCACACCTCCCCGAGCTGTACGCCGCCGTCCTCCTCGCCCTCGCGTCCGCGTCCGCCGTCCGCTTCGGCCTCTGGTGCTACGAACGCCGCCTCCCCACACCCCCCGCCGTCCCCGTCCCCGACCTGGCCCGCATCACCTCCCGCCAGTCCGTCCAGGCGACCACCGCCGCCGCCCTGGCCCTCCTGGCAGGCCAAGCCCTCTCCCCGGACCGCTGGTACTGGGCCGTCGGCGCCACCTGGTGGATCTTCGTCAACACCACGTCCCGAGGTGAAACCCTGGTACGAGGCTTCCGCCGGGTCCTCGGCACGGTCGCCGGTATCGCCCTGGGCCTTCTGATAGCCGTCCCGATCAACGGCGCCCCGATCCCGACAGTCATTGGCCTCATGGCGGCTGTTTTCGGGATTTTTTATACGGCGGCAGTCTCGTACACGTGGATGATGCTCTGGGTGACGCTGCTGGCAGAACTCCTCTACGGCGCCCTGGGAATCCTGACCCCCACCCTCCTCGCCCTCCGCCTGGCGGAAACGGCCATCGGCGCCCTGACGGCGACCCTGGCGGTCCTCCTCGTCCTCCCGATCACGACGAACAGAGTGACGGACGAATGGATCGCCCGGGCCTTGCACGTGGCGCAGGCATGGGTGCGTGAGACGACGAATGCCGACGAGCATGCCGACCCGGCGGCAAGGGCGGCAGAGTTGGAAACCCTCCTGCCGAGAGTCCGCATGGCGGTGGCCCCGCTGCTGCACCCGTTGAACCCGATGCGAGCGAGGAAGCAACGGGCGAGGCACGTCCTGACGACGTTGGACGAGTGCGCGAGGGATATCAGAAGACTGACGGACCAATTCAACACAGGGGAAACTGCAACCCCCTAGGGGCGCGGGGCTGTGTCTGATATGCGGCTACCGCCGCGCGGGCGCGAGCAACCACTACGCACCCGCACTCGCCAGACAACCCATAGCGGCACCCCAATAGGCGAAGGGCCCGCCCCCACACAGGGAACGGGCCCTCCGAACGTGCAGCGTCCTTGAAAACCCCGCGCCTACCGAACGGCCGGCGCCTGTTGGGGCGCAATCCCCAACGCCGTCGTGTACTTGGCCAACGCCAGCTTCCCGATCGCCGGATAAGGACCCAGCGCCTCCGCAGCCGCGCAATCGACCTCCTTCGCCGCCTCCTCGACCACGACGGAGTCGATCTCCGGCCCGATGAGATACGGCGCGAGAGCGAGCTGCTGGGACCCGGACGCCCGCAACTGCTCGGCGACGGACGCGATGGACCCTTCCTGGTCCAGCGCCGCGGCCATCACCGGCACGGCTAGCCGCGCGGCGAGCAGCATGCCGGTGATCCCGGCGGCCTGCACCGCCTCGTCCCCCCCGACGGACGCGAGGATGATCCCGTCCGCGGCGGTCGCGACAGTGAACAGCCGCGCCCGGTCCGCACGCGCCAGCCCCGCCTCGGACAGCCGCACGTGCAGCGCCTCCGCGAGCAGCGGGTGCGGGCCGAGGACGTCCGTGAGGTCTGCGGCGACCTTGCTCTCCATCACGGCCTGCCGCACCTGCCGCAGCAGCGCGCTGTCCGGCCCCGCGAGGAGCGGGACGACGACGGCGACGGGCCCGTCGGGCTGCTTGACGTCGAGCCCGGCGGCGAGCGCCTGCTCGTAGCGCGCCGTCCGCTCGTCCGCGGCGTGCGCGAGGACCGCCTGGAGGGTCGGGTACTCGGTGTCGTCCCCGTCCAGGTACCCGATGCGCGCGTCGAGGCCGGGAAGCTCGGAGCGGGCGATGCTCACGATCTCCTCGGCGAGGCCCCGGGTGGCTTCGCCGGGCGTGCCCGGCACCGCGAGGACGAGCGCGGGCGCGCCCTCGGGAGCCGCCAGGGGCTCGGGTCGGCGGTGCCGGCCTGGCTGACGGGGGCGCGGCATTCGTACTGGCAGGCCGGACGCGGGCCCAGTGGGGGAGCTCATGGCGCCGCATGTTACTGGTTTCCTGGGCTCCTCCGTTCGGGGAGGGTGCAGGTGAACGGTATCCGTCCGGATTTGTCTGATGAGTTACGTGCGGATCGGATGTGATCGGCATGATTTTTGGGTGAGTTGTCCTGGTGAGGGGTTGTTCGCGGGGCAAGTGCGCCGGTCCGTGCCGGGCTGTCGGTGTCTGCCAGTAGGGTGACGGGTTGTGGCACGACGACCTTTGGACGAACTTGTTGAGGCGGGCTGGGCGAAGGCCCTGGAGCCCGTGGCCGAACGGATCGCCGCGATGGGCGACTTCCTCCGGGCCGAGATAGCGGCGGGCAGGACGTATCTGCCGGCGGGCGCGAACGTCCTGCGGGCGTTCCAGCAGCCTTTCGACGACGTCCGGGTCCTGATCGTCGGTCAGGACCCCTACCCCACGCCGGGGATGGCGATCGGGCTGAGCTTCGCGGTGGCGCCGGAGGTGCGTTCGCTGCCGGGAAGTCTGGAGAACATCTTCCGGGAGATGCACACCGACCTGGGGGCGCCGAGGCCCTCGAACGGCGATCTGACGCCGTGGACGCGTCAGGGTGTGCTGCTGCTCAACAGGGCGCTCACCACCGCCCCGCGCAAGCCGGGCGCGCACCGCGACAAGGGCTGGGAAGCGGTGACGGAACAGGCGATCCGGGCGCTGGCGGCGCGCGGCAAGCCGCTCGTGTCGATCCTGTGGGGGCGTGACGCGCGCAACCTGCGGCCCCTGCTGGGCAACCTCCCGGCGATCGAGTCGGCGCACCCCTCTCCCATGTCGGCGGACCGGGGTTTCTTCGGTTCGCGTCCGTTCAGCCGCGCGAACGATCTGCTCGTCGGACAGGGCGCCGAGCCGGTGGACTGGCGACTGCCGTAGAGAGTGGTGCGGAGGACGGCCGTGGGTGACGCCCCCGGTCGTCCTTTTCGCTGTGCCCGCGAGGGGTGCGACGTGCGGCCCGGCCGCTCCCCGTCGTCTCGCAACTATTCGAAGGTGCAGACGCCTTGCGCAATGCCGCGATCGGCAGTCGAATCGATTCCGCATCGAGGCGCGCGGGCGGGTCTTCCGCCAATCTGGACGGCACCGTGGTGCCGGGGACGCCCTCCGCTTCCGCCGCGACCGCGCACGTCACCACCGGAGCCCGGTGCATATCGGATTGGCATGTGCATGTCCGGGCTTCCGGTGTCCGGAAAACCACCGTTCACCCCACCCACTGTCCCGCACCAGTGAGGAACGATGATGAGGAAGTACCTGTCCTGCGTGGCCGTGACATTGGCGGCCGTCTTCGGCGCCGCGTTACCCGCGTCGGCCGCCACCACCGCGGCCGCCCCGACCTCCCTGCGGCTGATGCCGCTCGGCGACTCGATCACCTGGGGCTACGCGAGCCCGTCCGGGAACGGCTACCGGGGCTACCTGTGGGACCAGTTGAGGTCCGACGGACACGCACTCGACTTCGTCGGCTCGGGCCGCAACGGCACCATGGCCGACCCGGACAACGAGGGCCACTCCGGCTGGCGGATCGACCAGATCACCGGCATCGCGGACTCCGTCCTCGGCCGCTACCGGCCGAACGTGGTCACCCTGGAGATCGGCACCAACGACCTGAACGGCAACTACCAGATCCCGACGGCCCCCGACCGGCTGCGCACGCTCATCGACCGGATCACCCGGGCCGTCCCCCAGGCCACCGTCCTCGTCGGCACCGTGATCATCTCCACCAGCCCGGGCGAGGAGAGCCACCGGCCCGCGTTCAACGCCCAGATCCCCGGCATCGTCCGGGCCCAGCAGGCCGCGGGCAAGCGCGTGGCCCTGGTGGACATGGGAGCGCTGAACGCCAGGGACCTCGCCGACGCGCTGCACCCCAACGACAACGGCTACCGGAAGATGGCGGACGCCTTCCGGGCCGCGGTCAGGACGGCGGACGCGGCGGGCTGGATCACGCCGCCGGCGCTCACGGGAGCCGTGGACGCCGCTCGGCGCTGACGCCTTCCGGACGACCCCGCGCCACCCCGCGTCCGGCCCGGCAGCCGTCGCCGGACGCGGGCCCCGGCATGCCCGCACACCACCCTGACCAGCGAATACAAGGGATGAATCAAGTTTCTGACGCGGTGACACATCGGTATTGACACGGCCCAAGGGGAGTGGGACCACTAGGAGACATGGGATGTCTCAAGGCTCCCTGCGGACAGTCACGGCACCTCTGTCACCTTCCCCACAGACGTCGAGGAACAGAATGCAGCCCCCATCCGCTCCACCACGAAGCTCCCGCCTGCCGGCGACCGCCGCCCTGTGTGCCACGGCCCTGCTGACCGCCCTGACGGCGACAGCGCCGGCCTGGCCGACGACACGGGCCGCAGGGCAGGGACCCTGCGACCTCTACGCCGCCGGCGGCACCCCGTGCGTCGCCGCGCACAGCACGGTCCGGGCCCTCTACAGCTCCTACCGGGGCTCGCTCTACCAGGTCAGACGCTCCTCGGACAACGCCACCCGCGACATCGGCGTCCAGGCACCCGGCGGCTACGCCGACGCGGCGGCCCAGGACACCTTCTGCGCGGGCACCGCGTGCGTCGTCACGGTCGTCCGCGACCAGTCCGGACGCGGCAACGACCTCTGGTACCAGGGCTCGGCCCAGGTCCCGGGATCCCCGCAGAGCAGCCCCGCGAAGGCGACGTCCGAGGCGCTGACGGCCGGGGGCACCAAGGCGTACTCGCTGTACATCAACCCCGGCAACAGCTACTGGCGCGACGGCCACCTGACCGGCGTCCCCACCGGCGCCGCGCCCGAGGGCGCCTACATGGTCACCAGCGGCACCCACGTCAACAGCGGCTGCTGCTTCGACTACGGCAACAGCGAGACGACCCGCAAGGCCGACGCCGCCGGGGCCATGGACGCCATCAACTTCGGCACCGAGTGCTGGTTCGGCGGCTGCGCGGGCCGCGGCCCCTGGGTGCAGGCCGACCTCGAATGGGGCCTGTACCCCGGCGGCAGCCACTCCTGGAACCCGAAACAGCGGGCGTTCACCAGCAAGTTCGTCACCGCCATGCTGAAGAACAACGGCACGTCGAGGTTCGCCCTCAAGGGGGGCGACGCGCAGACCGGCGGCCTCACCACCCTGTGGGACGGCGCGCTCCCGAGCGGGTACAGCCCGATGCGCAAACAGGGCGCCATCGTCCTCGGCAGCGGCGGCGACTGCTGCAAGCCCGGCGGCGGCGCCAACCAGAGCGCCGGCACCTTCTACGAGGGCGCGATCGTCGCCGGCTACCCGTCGGACGCGACCGACAACGCCGTCCAGGCCAACATCACCGCGGCCGGCTACCGCTGACGCCGTCCGCACCCCGAAGGGGACTCCCATGCCCGTAGCAGCAGGCGACCGCCCACGCAGGCGATGGCCGCACGTGTTCCTCCTCGCCCTGGCGATGGCCCTGGCCGTGTTCGGCGTACCGGCGTCCGCGACCGCACCGCAGGCAGCCCCCGCCGCCACGTCGCTCCCCTGCGACCTGTACGCCGCCGGCGGCACCCCGTGCGTGACCGCGCACGCCACCACCAGAGCGCTCTTCGCGTCCTACGACGGACCGCTCTACCAGATCCAGCGCGCCTCCGACCACGCCTACCGCGACATCGGGGTGCTCGCCCCCGGCGGATACGCGGACGCCGCCTCGCAGGTGTCGTTCTGCGCCGGGACGTCGTGCACGATCACGAAGATCTACGACCAGAGCGCCCAGCACAACGACATGCCGATCTCCTGGGGCGGCTACTGGAAAGGACCGGGACCGGGCGGCGCCGACGTCGGCGCGGACGCGATGGCGCTGCCCGTGACCGCCGCCGGGCACCAGGTCTTCGGCGTCAAGGTCACCCAGGGCGTCGGCTACCGCGTCGACCACGCGCGCGGCGTCCCCACCGGGTCCCAGCCCGAGGGCGTCTACATGGTGACGTCGTCGAACTACACCAACCAGTGGTGCTGCTTCGACTACGGCAGCGGCGAGAACTCCCACACCGACACCGGCAACGCCACCATGAACGCCATCTACTGGGGCACCGCCTGCTGGTTCGGCGGCTGCACCGGCAGCGGCCCCTGGGTCGAGGCCGACCTGGAGAACGGCATGTTCCACACCAACACCGGCTCCAACAAGGACCCGAACAACTCCGGTGTGCACTACCCGTTCGTCAGCGCCTGGCTGAAGAACAACGGCACCACCAACTTCACCCTCAAGTACGGCAACGGCGCCAGCGGCGGCCTGACCACCACCTTCTCCGGCCCCCTGCCGAACGGGTACTCGCCGATGAAGGTCGACAGCTCGATCCTGCTCGGCACCGGCGGCGACAACAGCCCCAACGGCGTGGGCGAGTTCTTCGAGGGCGCCGTCACGGCGGGCTACCCCTCCGACGCCACCGAGAACGCCGTGCAGGCCGCGATCACCGCCGCCGGATACGGGACGACGACCGGCGGAGGCGGCACGACCGGCGCGCTGCACGCGGTGGGCGCGGGCAAGTGCCTGGAGGTGCCGGGCAGTTCCACGACGCCGGGGACGCAGACACAGATCCGGGACTGCTCCGGTGCGGCCAACCAGGCCTGGACACAGAGCGCTTCCGGTGAGCTGGCCGTCACCCTCGGGGGCAACCGCCTGTGCCTGGACGCCTCCGGGCAGGGCACCAGCAACGGGACCAAGGCCATCACCTGGACCTGCAACGGCCAGAGCAACCAGCGCTGGACGCTCACCCCCGACTCCACCGTCACCAGCTCCCCGTCCGGACTCTGCCTGGACGTCTCGGGCGCGGCCACCGCCAACGGAACCCCCGTACAGCTGTGGTCCTGCTCCGGACAGTCCAACCAGAAGTGGACGCTGAACTGACCACCCCGTGAGCGCCGCCCCGGGGCACGGCTCCGGGGCGGACCCCACCGACCAGCGAAAGGAACCTCACCGTGTCCGCTCCCAGCCGGCTGCTGCGGCGCCTGCGTGTCCCGACGGCCCTGTTCGCGGGCCTCCTGCTGGCCGCCGGCGGCCTCGTCGGCACGGTTGCAGCCCCCGCCCAGGCCGCCACCTCCCTCACGGTCAACGGCACGTCCGGCGGCCGAGTCTTCGACGGCGTCGGCGCGATCAGCGGCGGAGGCGGCAACAGCAGACTCCTGATCGACTATCCCGAACCCCAGCGCGGCCAGGTCCTCGACTACCTCTTCAAACCCGGCTACGGCGCCTCCCTCCAGATCCTCAAGGCCGAGATCGGCGGCGACACCAACTCCACCTCCGGCGCCGAACCCAGCCACCAGCACACCCGGTCCGACCTCAACTGCGGCCGGGGCTACGAGTGGTGGCTCATGGAACAGGCCAGAGCGCGCAACCCCGCCATCAAGCTGTACGGGCTCGCCTGGGGAGCGCCCGGCTGGATCGGCGGCGGCAACTTCTGGTCCACCGACACGATCAACTACTTCGTCTCGTGGCTGGGCTGCGCCAAACAGCACGGCCTGGCCATCGACTACCTCGGCGGCTGGAACGAACGGGGCTACAACGCCAACTGGTACGTGCAACTGCGCGCCGCGCTCAACAGCAACGGCTACACCAACGTGAAGATCGTCGCCGCCGACTCCGACTGGAACGTCGCGAACGACATCAACTCCAACCAGGCGTTCGCCGCCGCCGTCAGCGTCGTCGGCACGCACTACCCCTGCGGGTACCGCTCCGCGCAGACGACGTGCACGGTGCCGTCGTCCGCCACGTCCACCGGCAAGCAGCTGTGGGCCAGCGAGAACGGCTCCGACGACTACAACGGGGGAGCGCAGGCCATGGCGCGCGGCATCAACCGCGGGTACGTCGACGGCCGGATGACCTCGTACCTGAACTGGCCCGTCGTCGCCGCGCTCACCCCCAACCTGCCGTATCCCACGATGGGGCTCGCCCTCGCCTCCCAGCCGTGGTCGGGCGCCTACTCGGTCGGCAAGAACGCCTGGGTGATGGCGCACACCAGCCAGTTCACCGCCCCCGGGTGGCGCTACCTCGACACGGCCAGCGGATACATCGACGGCAACCGGAACAACGGGAGCTATGTCTCGCTGAAGTCCACCAACAACTCCGACTACTCGACGGTGATCGAGACGGTGGACGCGAGCGGCGCCCAGACGCTGAACTTCAACGTCACCGGAGGGCTGTCCACGGGAACCGTCCACGTGTGGTCCACCGACCTGAGGTCCGCCAATACGGCCGACTACTTCGTGCACACCGCTGACCTCACCCCCTCCGGCGGCGCGTTCAGCCTGACCGTGCAGCCCGGCCGCGTCTACACGCTGACCACGACGACCGGGCAGGGCAAGGGCACCGCCACCGGCCCCGCCCGCAGCCCGCTGGCCCTGCCCTACAGCGACACCTTCGACAGCTACACGGCCGGCACCGAGGCCAAGTACCTCATGGACTGGCAGGGCGCCTTCGAGGTCGTGGCCTGCGGCGGCGGGCGCGGCGGCAAGTGCGTGCGCCAGATGAGCCCGCAGAAACCGATCACCTGGGACGCGCTCACCGACCCGCACGCCCTGCTCGGCGAGACCGGCTGGGGCAACTACACGGTGTCCTCGGACGTCCTCCTCGAACAGCCCGGATACGTCGAACTGCTCGGCCGCGCGGGCGGGCACGACTACGACCGCACCGGCGGACAGAACGCCTACCGGCTGCGGCTGAGCGACACCGGGGCATGGTCGATCCTCAGCTCCACCACCGACGGGAACGTCACCACCCTGGCCCGGGGGACGGTCACGGCGCCGGGCACCGGCACCTGGCACACGCTGGCCCTCACCTTCGACGGCACCACGATCACCGCTTCGGTGGACGGCACCAGGGCCGGCTCCGCCACCGACCGCGCCTGGGCCGCCGGGCAGATCGGCTACGGGACCAGCCAGGGCGAGACGGCACAGTTCGACAACCTGTCGATCACCCCCGGCAGCGGCTCCGGCGGCGGGCACAGCGGCGCGATCGTCGGCGTCGGCTCCGGGCGGTGCGTGGACGTGCCGGGACAGTCCCACACGGCCGGCACCCAGGTCGCGCTGTGGGACTGCAACGGCGGCTCCAACCAGCAGTGGACGGACACCTCGGCCGGTGAACTCCGCGTCTACGGCAGCACCTGCCTCGACGCCTCGGGCGGCGCGACCGCCCCCGGCACCAAGGTCGTCATCTGGGACTGCAACGGCGGCCCCAACCAGAGGTGGACGACCCGTGCGGACGGCACGATCACGGGCGACCAGTCCGGGCTGTGCCTGGACGCCACCGGTGGGGGGACCGGGAACGGGACGCTGCTTCGGCTGTGGAACTGCGACGGGGGGAGCCAGCAGAAGTGGACGCGTGACTAGATCCGTCGACCCTTTCAGAGAGGCACTCACATGTCCCCTTCCACCCCGCCGTTCGGCTTCAGCCGACGCCGGCTGCTGTCGGCGGCCGGCGCGGCCACGGCCGTCGGCCTGCTGCGGTTCGCCCCCGAAGCCGGCGCGGCAGGAGCCCCGAGCAGCTACACACCGGCCTGGTCCTCCGTCGACCAGCACCCCCCGGCCCCGGACTGGTTCCAGGACGCCAAGTTCGGCATCTACTACCACTGGGGCGTCTTCAGCGTCCCCGCGTTCGGGAACGAGTGGTACCCGCGCAACATGTACATCGGCGGCTCGTCCGAGAACCAGCACCACATCGCCACCTACGGCGACCCCTCGGCCTGGCCGTACCACAACTTCATCGACGGCGCCCGCGACAAGGCGGGCACCTTCGTGCAGTTCGCCCCCAGACTCGTGTCGCAGGGCGGCAACTGGGACCCGGAGGCGTGGGCGCGACTGTTCAAGGCGGCGGGCGCGAGATTCGCCGGACCGGTCGCCGAGCACCACGACGGCTTCTCCATGTGGAACAGCCGCGCCAACCCGTGGAACTCCGTCCAGCACGGCCCCCGCCTCGACCTCGTCGACCTGCACGCGCGCGCCATCCGAGGCCAGGGCCTGAAGTTCATGGCCTCCCTGCACCACGCCTACCACTTCACCGGCTTCTACGACCACGTCCCGAACCAGTCGGACCCCACCCTGCGCATCCTCTACGGCCAGCAGGGCACGGCCGCCGAGAACAAGCTCTGGTACGACAAGCTGACCGAGATCGTGGACGGCTACCAGCCCGACCTCGTCTGGCAGGACTTCAACCTGACCCAGGTCCAGGAGTCCTACCGGCTCCAGTTCCTCGCGCACTACTACAACCAGGCGCTCGCGTGGAACAAGGACGTCGTCGCGACCTACAAGGACGGCCTCAACACCAACGGCGAGGTCTACGACTTCGAACGCGGCGGCCCGGCGGGGCTGCTCACCCCCTACTGGCTGACCGACGACAGCATCTCCTCCTCCAGCTGGTGCTACACCGTCGGCATCGGCTACTACTCGACGCAGGCGCTGCTCCACTCGCTGCTCGACCGGGTCAGCAAGGGCGGCAGCATGCTGCTCAACATCGCCCCCATGGCCGACGGCACCATCCCCTCCGGACAGCAGTCCATCCTGCTCGCCATGGGCGACTGGCTCGGCCGCTTCGGAGAGGCCGTCTACGCCACCCGCTCCTGGACCAGCTACGGCGAGGGCCCCACCAAGATGGGCGGCGGCTCCTTCAGCGGCCCCGTCGCCGGGAAACCGCAGGACGTCCGGTTCACCCGCAGCCGCGACAACAAGGTCCTGTACGCCACCGCGCTGGGCTGGCAGGGCGCCACGATGACCATCACGACGCTCAGCTCGAACCGGATCAACCTCAGCACCCTGACGAGCGCCCAGCTCCTGAACAACACGGCCGGCACCTACACCAACCTGCCCGCACCGGTCCAGGACGCCTCGGGCCTGCACCTCACCATGCCCTCAGCGGGCCCTCCGTTCAGCGCCCTGGCGTACACGGTCAAGCTCACGTTCTCCGGCACGATCCCCGTCCTGGGCGCCCCGGGCGGCTCCACGGGCTGGGTGCGCATCACCAACGCGACCAGTGGACTGGCCCTCGACAGCGGAGGGAACGTCGCCTCCGGCTCCAACCTCAAGCAGTGGACGTACGACGGGAGCAACAACCTCCAGTGGCAGCTGGTCGACCTCGGCACCGGCTACTACCGGCTCACCAACCGCACCAACGGCATGGCCGCCGACAGCTGGGGCAACACCGCCAACGGCGCTCCCGCCCGGCAGGAGGCGTGGAACGGCGGCGTCAACCAGCAGTGGTCGCTGAACAGCCTCGGCGACAACCGCTACCAGATCGTCAACCGGGGCACCGGCACGGCCCTCGACGGGGCGGGCAGCACGACGTCCGGCGCGACGGCGGTGCTGTGGACGCCCAACTCCAGCGGCAACAACGCGTGGACGGTGACCGCCGTCTGAAACACCCGCACCCCGAACACGGAAGAAGGAGAGCATGAACAAGGAAAGCAGAGAGGGCAGGAAGCGGCGTCCGCTTCTGATGTCCTTAGCCGCGGCGGCACTTCTCGTCGTATCCGCCGCGGGCACCGCGTTCAGCAGCACCCCCGCCGCGTCCGCACCCGCACCGGCCGCGCGCCCCCTCGCCGCCCCCAGCTCCGGCTGCGGCAAAGCCCCGACGCTGACGAGCGGCACCCGCACGATCCAGGCCGCCGGCCAGAACCGCACGTACATCCTGCGGATCCCGGCGAACTACGACAACAACCGCGCCTACCGCCTGTACTTCGGCTTCCACTGGCTCGGCGGCACGGCCAACGACGTCGACTCGGGCGGGTCGGACGGCTACAACTGGTCCTACTACGGGCTGCGGCGCCTCGCGGACCAGGCGAACAACGGCACGATCTTCGTCGCCCCCCAGGGCAACAACAACGGCTGGGCCAACCCGAACGGCCAGGACCTGGCCCTCGTCGACGCCATGGTCAGCCAGCTCCTGGGAGGGCTGTGCGTCGACACCACCCAGGTGTTCGCCGGCGGCTTCAGCTACGGCGGCGGCATGTCGTACGCGATCGCCTGCTCCCGGGCGAACGTCTTCCGCGCGGTCTCCGTCTACTCGGGCGCGAACCTCAGCGGCTGCAACGGCGGCACCCAGCCCATCGCCTACATGGGGCTGCACGGCATCCAGGACAACGTGCTGCCGATCCAGAACGGACGGGACCTGCGCAACACCTTCGTCCGCAACAACGGCTGCACCCAGCAGAACCCGCCTGAGCCGGCCAGCGGCAGCCGGACGCACATCATCACCACCTACTCCGGATGCCGGGCCGGATACCCCGTCGTGTGGGCCGCGTTCGACGGCGGACACGACCCCGGGCCCGTCGACGGCGGCGGCAGCGGCTGGCGGACCTGGACGTCGGCGGCGGTGTGGCAGTTCTTCACCCAGTTCGGCTCGAACCAGCAACCGCCCGGCGGCGGCGGTGGCAGCGGGCGCATCGTCGGCCAGCAGTCCGGGCGCTGCATCGACATCAACGCCTCCACCACGGCCAACGGCACCCAGGCCCAGCTGTGGGACTGCAACGGCGGCACCAACCAGCAGTGGACCTACAGCTCCGGCAAGCAGCTGACGGTCTACGGCAACAAGTGCCTGGGCGTCGGCCAGTCGGCCGGCAACGGCACCCCGGCGGCGATCTTCGACTGCACCGGTCAGCCGGACCAGCAGTGGAACATCAACGCCGACGGCACGATCACGGCCGCGCAGTCCGGCCTCTGTCTCGACGCCAGCGGCCAGGGCAGCGCCAACGGCACGAAGATCCAGGTGTGGAGCTGCTCGGGCGGCGCGAACCAGAAGTGGACGCAGCAGAGCTGAGGAACCGGGGCCGGGCCCGCGTGACGGCGGGCCCGGTCTCTCCCGGGCGCCTCACCCCACCACCGCCGCCCGCACACACAGCACGTCCGGCAGATGCGAGGCCACCTGCCGCCACGTGTCCCCCTCGTCGGCCGAGGCGAACACCTCTCCGTTGCGGTTGCCGAAGTACACGCCCGCCGGATCCGCGTCGTCCGTGCACAGCGCGTCCCGCAGGACCGTGCCGTAGTGGGCGCCCTGCGGGAGCCCCGCGGAGAGCGGCTCCCAGGACTCGCCCGCGTCCGTCGTACGGAACACCCGGCAGCGGTGGTCCGCCGGGACCCGGTCGGCGTCCGCCGTGATCGGGAAGACGTACGCCGTGCCACCCCGGTGCGGGTGCGCGGCGACCGCGAAGCCGAACGTGGACGGCAGGCCCGCGCCGATGTCCTTCCAGTGGACGCCGCCGTCGTCACTGCGGTACACGCCCCAGTGGTTCTGGAGGTACAGCCGGTCCGGGTCCCGCGCGTCCCGCGAGACCTTGTGCACGCACTGCCCGAACTCCGGGTCCGGATCCGGCAGGAACACCGCCGAGACACCCGAGTTGGACGGCGCCCAGCTCGCCCCGCCGTCCGTCGTGCGGAACACGCCCGCCGCGGAGACCGCGACCGTCACCGCGCGCGGGTCACGGGCGTCCGTCAGGACCGTGTGCAGCCCCTCACCGCCGCCGCCCGGCACCCACTTCGAGCGCGTCGGATGCTCCCACAGGGGCCGGACCAGCTCGAAGCTCTCGCCTCGGTCCTCCGAGCGGTACAGCGCCGCCGGCTGCGTCCCCGCGTAGACCACGCCCGGTTCGGCCGCCGCCGGGTGCAGCTGCCAGACGCGCTCCAGGGACGCCTGCGTGTCCTTCGGGAACTTCACCGCCGGGCTGGCCGGTTCCGTCCACGTCCGCCCCAGGTCGTCCGAGTGGAAGACCGACGGGCCCCAGTGCGCGCTGTCGCCGCCGGCCAGCAGACGCGGTGCCGGGCCCCGGGTGTCGATGGCGACCGAGTAGATCGCCTGCGCGTTGAAGTACGGGCCGTCGTCGAACTCCCACGGGGCGCCGCCGCCTCTCCCGCGCCCGATGAACAAGCCCTTGCGGGTACCCACGGCGAGCAGTACCTCGGTCATTTCCGGTCACCTCCGCGACGACTTCGTCCCAGCACCGGCCAGTCTGCACCCCGCCACTGACAGTCACCTCCGGAGCCGGTGTCGCCGCAGGTCAGAGACGTCGGACAGAGATTCGACCGTGAGTCCTCGGCCACAATTCCGCGGACGCCTGCGCGAGGGGTGAAAGGCGTGGGAACGTCGGGTCACAGGACTCGCCCTGAGCATCCGGGCGGCCCGCTTCGTATGGAAGGGGGTCGGGGGATGTTCGCGTGCTCATGAGGAGGAAGCCTTCGATGGCGTTCCGTGGTCCGGGGATGTGGCGGTGGCGCGACCGGCGTCCGAAGGTGCTGCTGTGGCGCTGGCGGCGCAACCCCCTCAGACGGCGCTCCGACGTCGTCGAGGC
>DATCQX010001137.1:0-6726 GCA_036569285.1 Streptomyces sp. | reverse complement strand
CCACATCCCGCCCGACGACCGTGGATGTCCGGAACTTCGTCCCTTCGGCCCGCATCTGATCGATACGGCGCTCCAGATGGTGCTTCTCCATCTTGAACTCGGGGATGCCGTACCGCATGAGCCCGCCGAGACGGTCGTCCTTCTCGTACACGACGACGGTGTGCCCGGCCCGCGTCAACTGCTGGGCGGCGGCGAGCCCGGCGGGCCCCGAGCCGATCACGGCGACGGTCCGCCCGGAGAGCCGGTCCGGCGGCCGGGGCGGCACGAAACCCTCGTCCCAGGCCCGGTCGGCGATCGCGCACTCGACGTTCTTGATGGTGACGGCGGGCTGGTCGATGGCGAGCACACACCCCGCCTCGCACGGCGCCGGACACAGCCGGCCGGTGAACTCGGGGAAGTTGTTGGTCGCGTGCAGCCGCTCGCTCGCCGCCCGCCAGTCCGCCCGGGACACCAGGTCGTTCCACTCCGGGATCAGGTTCCCGAGCGGACAGGCGTCGTGGCAGAACGGGACGCCGCAGTCCATGCAGCGGTCGGCCTGCGCGCCCACGATGGGCAGCAGCGCCCCGGGGACGTACACCTCGTCCCAGTCCCGCACCCGCTCCGCGACCGGCCGGCGCGGCCAGTCCTGACGGGGGGTGCGCAGGAAACCCTTGGGATCGGCCATGGCTGAGTTCCTCGGGGGTCGCTCACGTCCGCACCTGCGGCGTGCACCGCGGAACGGCACCTTTCCGCCACGATACGACCGACCGGCCACCCTCGCAGAGCGGCAGGCTCAGGCCGGAGCCAGGTGGGGCGGAGGCTTCGGCACGCCGTGAGGCGGACGGCGGCCTCGGGGTGAACCCGGGCGGAGCGGCAGGCTCAGGCCAGCGCCAAGGCGTACGCCACCGCCGCCGCCCCCGACGCGGCCGTCCGGACGTGGTTCCACAGCGTCCACTCACGCAGATACGTCGGCCAGTAGGCGAGCCCCTCCGCCGACTCCGCGCCGAGCGCGCGCAGCTTCTCGTTGCGTGGCACGTTCGCCGCCGCCGTCACCCCGAACGCCCCCACCAGATACAGCCCGCTGCCCAGCAGCAGCTCCATCCGCCCCTCGGCCGGCCACAGGACGAACGTCACCACCGCGACGACCCCGCACACGGCCGCCGTCCCCAGGAACAGCACCATGAACACCGAGGTGAGCGCCGCCTGGTTGATCGCGTTCATCGCGGCCACCCCCTCGCGCGCGGGCAGCGCCCCGAGCCCGCGCATCACCAGCACGGAGAACGCCGCGAACACCCCGGCCATCACTCCGGTCGCCAGCACTCCGGCCACCGCCAGTGCCACGTACGGCCCCTCCAGCATGAAGGTCAACTCCCCCCGTCACCGCGGAGATCCTGCCCTCACCAGCCCCCTCACCACAAGTGATGCCCCGGACAGGATCAGTGACGCGCCGCCGTCCACACCGCCCCTCTGGCCCTCCGCAGCGTCGGCGCCTCCACCTCGTCCACCACCGCCACCGCGAGTTCCGCGTACGACAACCCGGGCGCCTCTTCCGGCACGTGATCCCCGCCGACGGCGTACCGCCCCCTGACAGGCCCCTGCGTCAACTCCCCGCCCGGCGTCAGTACCGCCCAGTCCACCCCGCCCCCGGCCGCCCGAAGCCGCGTCAGCCCAGCCATGTGCTCCCGCGCGAACGCCAGATGCTCCTGCGGAGCGGCGGGGTCCTCCAACATGGGCCGACCGTCCGCCCCCACCAGATCCGCGAACAGCCCGAGGACGACCAGCCGCGCCACCCCCTCCGCCGAGAGCAGCGCGTCGACGGCCCGGACGAAGAAGCCCGGCTCGAACCCCGCTGCCGCCTGGACGACCGCCCACCGCCCCGCCCGCCCGGCCAGCGCCGGCCCCGGATCGGTGACGTCCCCGCGGACGACCGTCACCCCGTCCGCCCCGAGTTCCGGGTGCCGTGCCGGGTCCCGGACGACCCCGACCACCGCGATCCCTCGCCGTCGCGCCTCCGCGCACACCGCCCGTCCGGCCCGTCCGCCGGCTCCGAAGACGACGATCCCGTCCATGCCCGAACCTCCTCACCGGGCACCGCACTTCGCCGCCCGGACCGCAGCATGGACCCCGAAGTGCCGGTTACCGCAACGGTATCGGCGTTAACCTCGATGGATGACCGACGCACTCCGCCCGGACATGTTCCATCCGGCCTGCCCTTCTGCCGACGTTCTGTTCAGGGTCGGCGACAAGTGGTCGGGAATGGTCATCCGTTGTCTGGAAGGCGGCCCGCGCCGCTTCACCGAACTACGGGTGCCCATGCGGGCGGTCACCCCGAAGGTCCTGAGCGAGACGCTGCGGGCGATGGAGCGCGACGGCTTCCTCACCCGCACCGTCCACGACGAGAACCCGCCGCGCGTCGAGTACGCCCTCACGCCCCTCGGCCGCACCCTGCTGCCCCTCCTCGGCGCGGTCCAGGCGTGGAGCGAGGTCCACCTCCCCGCGGTCCTCGCCGCCCGCGCGGCCTCCGTCGCTGACGCATCATGACCTCTGTGCGACTAGAAGCGATCACTTGGGACCGACTCGCCGACCGGCTGGTGGAGCGGCTGTCAGATCTGGAACCGGCGGACGGCAGCCCGTGGCCCCGTATCGCCTTCGACGGCGCTCCGGCGGCCCGCCCGGGAGACCTCGCGGGGCTGGTCGCGGAGGGGCTGAGGGCGCGCGGCCGGCCCTCTCTGGTCGTCGACACCCACGGCTTCCTGCGGCCCGCCTCGCTCCGGTTCGAGTACGGCCACCAGGACCTGGACGCCTACTACGACGGCTGGTTCGACACCGGCGCCCTGTGGCGGGAGGTCTTCGGACCCCTCGAAGCCGGGGGCACCGGACGTGTCCTGCCCGACCTGTGGGACCCGGCGACCGACCGCGCGACCCGCAACCCCTACGTCGAACTCCCTTCCGGCGGGCTGCTGTTGCTCCACGGGCCGCTCCTGCTGAGGCACTGGTTCCCCTTCGACCTCAGCGTCCACCTCCGCCTCTCCCCGGGTTCCCTGCGCCGCCGCACCCCCGAGAGCGAGCACTGGACGCTCCCGGCCTACGAGCGGTACGAGAAGGAGACCGACCCCGCGACGACCGCCGACGTCCTGGTGCGGGCGGACGATCCGCGCCACCCCGCGTGGAACGGCTGAGAGCGAACAAAGAAGAGGGAGAGGGCCGGAGGGCTTTTATATGCACGTACATATAACTAGGGTCGTCGGCATGACGATCTCCTTCGACGACTCCGTCCGCGCCCTCCTCGACGGCAAGAACTTCGCTTCCGTCGCGACCCTGGGCCCCGACGGCGCCCCGCACAACTCGGTGGTCTGGATGAAGCGCGAGGGGGACACCGTCCTCTTCTCCTCCGTGGACGACCGTCAGAAGATCCGCAACCTCCGCCGCGACCCCCGCGTCAGCCTCACGGTCTTCGACCTCGCCAACCCCTACACCTCGGTCGAGATCAGGGGCGCGGCCGAGATCCTCCCGGACCCCGACAAGCGGCTCCCGCACGACCTCGCCCACAAATACCTCGGCATCGACCCGCCCGGCGAGAACGAGGACGAGGTCAGGGTGGTCGTCCGGGTCCTGCCGACGAAGATCGTCGGGTTCTCGGCCTGAGTGCCCGAGGGGCTGAGCCGCGTGGGCGTGCCGGGGGCTGCGGGCCGGTACCCGGGGGGCGTGACCTCGTGGACGTGCGCCGTGCCGGGTGCCCGGCAAGAATGTAGGGCGCCGGGACAGCGGCGCGTCCGCGCCGTGCCGGCCGTCCGGCCAGGGAGGCAGCCCATGACCACCGCCGGAGACATCATGCACCGGGGCGCCCAGTGGATCCCCGCGCACGAGACCCTCGACCGAGCCGCCCAGCTGATGCGCGACCTCGACGTCGGAGCCCTGCCCATCAGCGACGCGGACGAGCGGCTCTGCGGCATCCTCACGGACCGCGACATCGTCGTCGGCTGCGTCGCCATGGGGCACGACCCGGCCAAGGTGACCGCCGGTCAGATGGCCCAGGGCACCCCGCGCTGGATCGACGCCGGCGCGGACGTCGCCGAAGTGCTCCAGGAGATGCAGGGGCACCGCATCCGCCGGCTCCCCGTGATCGAGAACAAGCGCCTCGTCGGCATGATCAGCGAAGCCGACCTCGCCCAGCACCTCACCGAGAGCCAGATCGCCTCCTGGGCCGAGAGCGTCTACTCCCGGGGCTGAGCCCCTCCCGCCGTTCCCCCCTGCTCCGGCGCGCCGGTCGGCTCCCGTCAGAGCCAGCCGTTGCGCCGGAAGCCCCGGTGCAGGGCCAGACACACCGCCGCTATCACGCCGAGCACCAGCGGGTAGCCGTACTTCCAGCGCAGCTCCGGCATGTGGTCGAAGTTCATGCCGTAGATCCCGCAGACCATCGTCGGCACCGCGATCACCGCCGCCCACGCCGTGATCTTCCGCATGTCCTCGTTCTGCGACACCGTCACCTGCGCCAGATGCGCCTGGAGGATCGAGTTCAGCAGTTCGTCGAAGGCGGCGATCTGCTCGGTGGCGCGCAGCAGATGGTCCGAGACGTCCCGGAAGTACGCCTGTATCTCCGGGTCGACCACCCGCACCGGGCGGTCCGCGAGATCCAGCAGCGGACGGCCCAGTGGCACCACCGCCCGCTTCAGTTCGAGGAGTTCACGCTTGAGCTGGTAGATCCGGCCCGGGTCGGCCCGCGCGCCGTCCTCCGCGAAGACGTCCGTCTCCACCTGGTCGATGTCCTCCTGCATCGCGTCCGTGACCCGCAGGTAGTCGTCCACCACGTGGTCCGCGATCGCGTGCAGCACCGCCGAAGGGCCCTTGGCGAGCTGGGCGGGGTCGGACTCCAGCTCCTCGCGGAGCGGGCCCAGCGAGCCGTGCCGGCCGTGCCGGACCGTCACCACGAAGTCCTCGCCGACGAACACCATGATCTCGCCGGTGTCGACCACCTCGCTCGTCGCCGTCAGCTGTTCGTGCTCCACGTAGCAGACCGTCTTGAAGACCGCGAACAGCGTCTCGCCATAACGCTCCACCTTCGGGCGCTGGTGCGCCTCCACCGCGTCCTCCACAGCCAAGGGGTGCAGGTCGAAGAGCTCGGCGATGCCCTCGAACTCGGCGGTCGTCGGTTCGTGCAGCCCCAGCCAGACGAAGCCGTCGCCCTTCTTGCGGACCCGCTCGACCGTCTCCACCAGATCCGCGCCGGACGGGGCGCGGACACCCTCCCGGTAGCTCACGCAGTTCACCACGGAAGAACCCAGTGGGGAGCGCGCGTGATGGCTCAGATCGACCTTGGTGCGCCGCCGGGCCAACTGCGCCACCCTCCGCAGGCCGCCTACCCGGCCCAGGCCGGTGACCTTCCGCAGATTCCCCGCCATGGTCATGTGGATCTCCTCGCCGACTCCCCGTGGACCGCTCTCTCGCGCCTGGCCAGCCAGTGTGCCAGCTCGACGCAAGGGCGGGGTAAGCCTGTGGACAACTCCGATTCCGCGTCGTTCCCGCCTGTGGACAACCCAGTTCCCCGAGCCCGGGAAGCCATGCGGGGAGCGGATTCCGGCCGCGTCGCCCACATCCGAGAACCGGGGTAAATGGGATGATCCGATCATGACGCGAACCGACGGGTATCTCCTCGACAACCGGCGGGCGGAGGCGGGAGAGCGCTTCGACGCCTTCGCCACGCTCTTCGACCCCACGACCTTCCGCCACCTCGAAGCGTTCGGCATCGGACCCGGCTGGCGCTGCTGGGAGGTCGGCGCGGGCGGCACCTCCGTCGCCTCCTGGATCGCCAAGAAGGTCGGCCCGACCGGCAGGGTCCTCGCCACCGACATCGACACCACCCACCTCGCCGCCGCCGCGCGCCCGCCCATCGAGGTCCGCGTCCACGACGTCGGCGCCGAGGAGCCGCCGGGTGAGGGGTTCGACCTCGTCCACGCCAGGCTCGTCCTCGTCCATGTCCCGGACCGGGAACGGGCGTTGCGCTCCATGATCAAGGCGCTGCGGCCCGGCGGACGGCTCCTGGTCGAGGACGCCGACCCCGCACTCCAGCCCCTGATCTGCCCCGACGAGCACGGCCCCGCACAGCAGTTGGCCAACCGGCTCCGCCAGGGCTTCCGCACCCTCCTCGCCGAACGCGGCGCCGACCTCTCCTACGGGCGCCGACTGCCCCGCCTCCTGCGCGACGCCGGTCTTCACCGCGTCGAGGCCGACGCCTACTTCCCCGTCACCTCCCCCGCCTGCGCCGCCCTCGAATCCGCGACCGTCCGCCACCTCCGCGCCGACCTCGTCGCCGCCGGCCTCGCCACGGACACCGACATCGACCGCCACCTCACGAACGTGGCCTCCGGAACCATGGACCTCGCCACCGCGCCGATGATCTCTGCGTGGGGGAGGAAGGGGTAGGGGCGGGGGAGCGGCGCCGTAGGGAAGAACCACCGAACCGCCGACGGCTGCCGATTGACGGACGATCGACGCCGACCGCCGACACCACTCGCTCCGCGCGTGCGCACGACGGGTCGGCGTCGCGGCAGGCAGCGGACGCCAGTCACGGGTTGGAGATCACCAAGACCGCCCACAATTCCGGAGTCGTCCCGCGTGCGTGCGGTACGGGGCTTCCGGGACGGCGTACCGCGCGGCCCCACGCGCGTCCGGGCGGTGATCCAGAACTCGTCGGCATCGCGCGAGGCAGCGTCTTCCCCTGTACGGGGAGGGGCGCGCTGGACTAGGCGG